>JBBTCG010000160.1:627-12313 GCA_038043305.1 Deltaproteobacteria bacterium
ACTCATCTGCCGCAAAGCCCTCAAAGGACTTCTTAGCCGCTGAGGCCAGTTGAGCATCCTTGTCGTGCATGAGGACAAAGAGCATTGTAACGCGCTCTTCAGGCGGCAAGGCGCGAACCTCCGGGCTGGTCAATTGAGCGGCCCCAAGCCGCTCTTCAAGCGGCGTATTCGGCGAGATGAACTTCAGGAGATGTTGTTTTATCTTCATCAATAAAGACCGTGAACCGTGACGTGACCGTGAAAGACAAGGGCAAGGCTTATTGGGGGTTGAATCTTTTCGACGAAACAACGCAAGGCTAAAGCCTTACCTTACGGTCACGGTTCACGGCCTTTAAGACTTCTTCTTTTTCAACATATTAGGTATAGTGCGCCTGAAGAGGATGCCGAGGAACTTGTTTATCGGATTTTCCCTCGGAAGAACCGCAAGAACGGGTCTTCTCCTGAACCCAAGCTCCACAAGGTACTTGTTCATCTCCTCGTTGGCGGGCTCGAACTTCAAGCCCTTGAGAAAGACCTTTATCGCGCTCTTTTTATTGCCGGCCGCGAGATAGACCTTGCCGAGGTTCAGATAGAACTCGGCCTTGAAGAACTCTTTTTTAATCGCCCTTGTGCAAAGCTCCAGCCCGTGCCCTATCTCCCCGCCCCTTACGGCCTTGCAAAGGCCGTAGTAAGAAAGATAATCGGCTTCCTCCCTGTCCTCCTTGTACGCCTTCTCAAAGGCCCTGAGCGCCTTATCAAGGTTGTCCGCCTTGAGATAGCGTTTGCCGATGAGGAACTGCTCTTTTGAAGTTTCAGTTGTCATTAACCGCCTCGTCGTATATTATCTTCAGCCCTTTGAGCGTCAAATATTCATCGGTTGCGTCAATATGCCTGCAAACCGGCGCGAACAGTCCGGCAAAGCCGCCGGTGACCACCGTCATCGGTCTTTGGCCGGTTGGGTGAGCCTCCCCGGCCATTCGTTCTATCATGCCGTCCACCATTGCGGCAAAACCCCAGAAGATGCCGGAGCACATGGCGCTTGAGGTATTTTTTCCGATGACGCCGCTGGTCTTTACCACGTCCACCATCGGCAGTTTGGCCGTCTTTTCAAAAAGCGCTTTAGCGGCAAGGCCGGGGCCAGGGGCTATGGCCCCTCCCATGAAACTTCCGTCAACGGACACGAGGTCAAAGGTAGCGGCGGTGCCGATGTCAACCACTATCAAGGCGCAATTGAAGCGGCGGTACGCGGCCAGCGCGTTTACGAGCCTGTCCGCGCCCACTTCAAGCGGGGCGTCAACAAGCGCCTTGATGCGCGGGGCAACGTCCTCGCTAACGAATACAGGTTCTGGGCCTATATAACGGTTAATAGCACGCCGCATGACAGGGACAAGAGACGGCACGACTGAACACGCTATCACGGCCTTTACCATGCCCGGCCCGATTCCGGCGGAGGACAAGGCCTCCTTGAGCAGTATACCATACTCGTCAGAGGTGCGCCCTAAAACGGTTGACAGACTGAATACGGCCTTCATATCACCTGCGTCGAAGACCCCTGCGCTTATGCAGCTGTTGCCTATGTCAACGGTAAGAAGCATGTTCATCACCCATAATTATATTATATGAAGCCGCGGCTCAAAGCAAACTATTTGCCCTGAAACGGTTATCAGTGGACGGTTATCAGTTCAAGGATAATTATTCTTTCACCTTCACCGTTAACCAATAACCGATAACTGATAACCGTCTTTATTGACTGCCGTTGCCTGATGATGATAATGTGTCCGTAACGCCTTATCAAAAATATAAAGGACATAACGCTTGAATCTTGCCTCTATAAAAGGACAGCCGGGTCTTCTGGAGATGGTCATGGGCGCCGGGCTTATGGTGCAGTTCGTGCTCCTTGTGCTCTTTTTATTTTCAGTCGCTTCATGGGCCATAATCATCTATAAGTTAAGGTTCCTGAAAAAGGCCGAAGATGAGACCGCGGCCTTCTCAGAGCTTTTCTGGAGGAAGAAAAACTTCAAGGAAATGCACGCCGCGTTAAAGGAGTTCAGGCATACTCCGCTTGCGCCTATCTTCGACGCCCTGTATGCCGAGCTTGCCTCAACCAGACCGGGCAACGAAGGCCAGACAAACGCCCTGAGCAGAGACGACATTGACAGGCTGAGGCGCGTACTGACAAAGGCATGTGCCGCTCAATCCGCAAGGCTCGAGTACGGCGTGCCGTTCCTCGCCACGTCGGGCAGCGCCGCGCCGTTCATCGGGCTTTTCGGCACGGTCTGGGGCATAATGAACTCCTTCAGGGGCATCGGCGCAAAGGGCGCGGCCTCGCTTGCCGTGGTCGCGCCCGGCATCTCCGAGGCGCTCATCGCAACCGCGATGGGGCTTGCCGCCGCCATCCCGGCCTCGATCGGCTACAACCACCTCGTTACAAGGCTTGGCCGCATCAATACCGAAATGGAGGGGTTTACCTCAGACATATTGAACATCATTGAAAAGCAGCTTCCGCGCGCATAAAAGAGAGGCGCGATGCAGACGACAGGCCAAAATAAAAAATTGTTGTCGCAGATAAACGTAACGCCGCTCGTTGACGTCATGCTGGTGCTCCTTGTGATATTCATGATCACCGCGCCAATGATGCAGACCGGAGTGGACGTAAAGCTCCCTCATGTGGAGGCCGGAGAGATAAACGCCGATGAAGAGCCTCTCATCGTCGCCATCACGAACGCAAGAAGCGTATTCATAGGGAGCCGCGCCATTGCGATGAAGGAGCTTAAAACCTCGCTCGCGGCAATGCGTCCGCGCATGGTGCTCTTGAAGGCCGACGAGACCGTTCCTTACGGCGTGGTCATGTCCGTCCTGTCGGAGATAAAAAAGGCCGGCATCGAGAAGGTCGGCATGATGACCGAGCCGTTGGATGGAGACGGTGGATGAGCGGCGACAATGGCGCAGGCGGTCTTAAAGGCGCTCTGGTTGGCTCTGTGGCCGCGTCTTTAATCGCGCACGCGATTATCGTGGCGGCGGCAATCGCGCTGTATGGCGCCCCTCAAAAAAAACTCTTTGTTACGCCCGCCTATACGGTCGTATCCATCGTGGCCCCTTCAAGCGCCAAACCCGCCTTGCCCACCTTGACAGCGCGCCCAAGCGCGCCTCCTGAAAAACCGGTTAAGACCGGGAAGGCCGCAAAGGAGACCTTGCAACCGCTCAAGACGGACGTTGGCGCAACGATAAAAAAGATCGAGCACAAGGTACAAAAGGAAAGGGCGATAGAGAGAGAACGCGCAAGCGTCGCGTCTGCCATCGAGTCCATCAGAAAAAAGCAAAAGGGAAGACCCGGCAAGGAAGGCGCGCCGCAAACGACAAAATCCACAGGCAGGGAAGGCGCCGCGCCCGTTGCCAAGGCGGCTGACCCGAAGGCTCAGGCCAGCCCGGCTAATACGTCCCTTACGCAGGAAAACCTTTCAACCAGATACCCCGCGTACTACGCGCTCATACGCGATCGCGTGCAGGAGAACTGGAAGTACCCGTTTCAGGACGACAAGGTGCTTGTAACGATATCCATGAAGATAGACAAAACAGGCGCCCTCCTTGACGTTACGCTTGAAAAAGGCTCAGGCAACGCCCTTCTTGACGCCTCGCTCATAAACGCGGTAAAAAAGGCCGCGCCTTTCCCAGCCCTGCCGCACGGCTTTGAAGGGAACTTTCTTGAAACGGGGCTTAGGTTTTGCCAAGGCTGCACTGAGTAGCAGGTTGCAATACTTATGACAAAAAAAATAATCACGCTGACATTCGCCGTTCTTGCCGTTTTTTGCCAATCCGCTCATGCAAAGGTCTATATAGACCTGTCGGCGCCAACGGAGAGAAGGCTGCCTATCGCCATAGAGGAGTTCGCGGAAATAACGGCCTCCGGCAAGGAAGGGGCGGCCATAAAAGACACGCTTATGGGCGCTCTGAAATCAGACCTGAACTTCTCCGGCCTCTTTAATATCCTGTCCACGGCCTCAGCCAAACCATCGGCGCGTCTGGGCGAGGACGCCTCCGGCTGCGACAGGTGGATGCCGCTCGGGGCCGACGCGCTGATAACCGGGGCATACGCAATTGACAAGGGTACGCTCTCTCTTGAGGTAAAACTATTCGACTGCGTTGCCGGGAAGAGGATTATGGGGAAAAAATACGTCGGCTCAATCACGAGCCCGGGGCGGCTCATTCACTACTTCGCGGACCAGCTTTACGAGGAGCTTACCGGAAAAAAAGGCGTCTTCTCCACAAAGCTCCTCTTTGTCTCAGGAAGGACAGACAACAAGGAACTGTACGTCTCCGATTATGACGGCAAAAACGCCTTTCAGCTTACCCGCAACAACCATATAGACATATCTCCCAAGTGGTCGCCCGACGGGGGAAGGGCGCTGTACGTGTCGTACAAATCGGGCTGGCCGTGCCTGTATATCCTTGATTTGAAAACGGGCAAGGACGCGGCGGTATCATGCAAACAGGGGCTGAACATAAGCGGCGCTTTCTCTCCTGACGGAAACGTAATCGCTCTTACTCTCTCCCTCGAAAGGGACTCATCCCCTGAGCTTTATTTGCTGGACTTGAGGACGGGAGGGTATACGCGGCTTACATCAAACCACGGGATAGACGTCTCCCCAAGTTGGTCGCCTGACGGCGAGGCTCTGGCCTACACGTCCGATACCTCTGGCAATCCGCATATCTTTGTGCTAAGAATAAAAGACGGCACAAAGGCGCAAAGGCTCACCTTCGACGGCAAATACAACTCAAGCCCGGCTTGGTCGCCCGACGGAAAATGGATAGCGTATTCCCGCGCCGACAACGGCAAGTTCAACATCTGGCTGATGGACGCTTTGGGGCGCAACCAGACGCAGCTTACGTTCGAGGGGAACAACTCAAACCCTTCGTGGTCGCCCGACGCACGACACATAGTATTCAGCTCAGGCGGCGGCGGACTCTCCTCTCTTTACATGATCCGCCCCGACGGACAGGGGCTAAAAAAACTTACAACCGGCATAGGCAATGAAAAAACGCCTGCTTGGTCCCCATTCATCCGGTAGCACGACTAATACAGGAGGATGCAATATGACTCGCAAACGTACAAGTTACTTGACCGTTTTTTTAGCGGCATTGGCAATCATCGTCGCTGGCTGCGCCGGGGTCGAAAAGACCGAGGAGATCGCGTCTACAGCGCCCCCGGCCGCTCAAACTACCAAGCAAGATTCGGTTGAGCAGGCCAAGGACGTTGAGATCATTCCTCCTGACACGACACAGCCTTCGGTCTCCGATACCTCCGATACGACAGGGCACCCTGCCTCCGAATCAATAAAACAGGAGGACATAAAGGCGGAGCGCGCCCAGTCAGAGCAGAGAGAGGCCGCACTCTCGCAAAAAGCCTTGACGAGCGCGCCGCTCCAAGTCATCTACTTTGATTATGACAAGTATATCATCAGGGATTCCGAGAAGGACAGCCTTGCCCGAAACGCAAAATGGCTCTCTGAAAACAAAACGGCCAAGGTGCGGATAGAGGGGCACGCGGATGAGCGCGGAGAGGAAGACTATAACCTTGCCCTTGGCGATAAAAGGGCAAGAGGCGTTAAAAACTACCTTCAGTCAATGGGCATAAATCAGGAGCGCCTTTCAACCCTGAGCTACGGCGAGGAGCGCCCGGCGGTTGAGGGACATGGCGAGGATGCGTGGGCTAAGAACAGGCGGGTTGAATTCAAATTAATGAACTAAGAAGGACACATCCAATCATGCTCATAAAACTACGGATATACGGCCTCATGCTATTTGCGTCCGTTGCCATGAGCGCCTGCGGCCCCGGCTTTCCGATAATGACGAGGGAGCAGGAGGCGCTGTATCTCAACATTGACCGGCTCGTAAAGGAAGAGGCGCTCATGAAAGCGCGAATGCTCTCGCTTGAGTCCGGCAACGCCTCGGCAGCGGATGCGCGCAAGGACTCTGATTCCATAAGAAGGTCAATTGCCGAGCTTGGCGCGGAGGTTGAAAAGATTCGTCAGGAGTTCGCCTTTGTCCAAGGAACGATAGAAGAGCAAGATCATAAAAAGACAGAGACAAAAGAGGCGGTCAAATCGCTGTCTAACGCAATAGCCTCGATAAGCGCAAGGCTTGTCTCCATTGAGACCGCCATTAAAGAGATTGAAAAGAACGCTGGCATCAGGGCTGAGTCTTCCGTTGCCAACGAAAAACGCGCCGCTGATATGCAAGGGACGCTCCTTTCCCTTGACAGAAGGGTCGGCGCGTTGGAAAATAGCATATCAGCCCTGCTTGCCGAGCCTGTTGCGCGCGCGGAGACAACGCAAAAGGACCCTAATGCGCTCTATACAGAGGCGCACAAGCTGATCATTGGCAAGGACTATGCAAAGGCCATTGAGGCGTTTGAGTCGTTCGGCGCCGCGTATCCGAATCACAAACTTGCAGGGAACGCGCTGTACTGGCTGGGCGAGGCGCACTACGCAAGGGGCGAATGGGAAAAGGCCATACTGGAATTCGACAAGGTCATAAAGCGGCATCCTAAGACTGAAAAGGCGGCGGCGGCTACGCTCAAGCAGGGTTACGCCTTTGAAAAGCTCGGCTCAACCAAAGAAGCGTCCGTGCTTTTCAAGACCGTTATCGAAAGATTTCCAAAGACACAGGAGGCTGAACTCGCAAAAAAACGCCTCAAGAAGTAGTATGACAACCACCACGCTCTACGCCCGGCGCGCATCATTCAAAAATCCCCTTCACCATAAGACATAAGCGCCGGAGACCGCAGCAGGAGAAACACCCATGCTCTCCAAGGCGCTAATCATCGTCGGCACAGGAAGCGGATTTAAGTCAATAACCTCCGCGCTCAAAGGCATTTTTTCCCACTTCATCGAGGCCAAAGATCGCAGCTCGGCTGCCCGCGCCTTTGAATCCGAACGGCCTGAGTGCGTGATTGTGGCCTCAGACGCGGACAACAATGAGGCTTGCGGGATAGCATCAATCATCAGGGGTATGCAAGACGGGGACCATGTCCCCATAATCATGCTGTTTGCAAATGCCGGCAAGCCGATTGACGCCAAACTGGCCGGCTTCGACGCCGGCGCGAGCGACTGCCTTGTAGAGCCTTACGAGACGGTTGAACTCGTATTGAGGGTCAACGCCGCTCTCAGAAACTTCAAGGTCGTGCGCGACATAAGGGATGAGAACAGAAAACTTGCCAGGCTTGCGGTTACGGACGAACTCACCGGCCTTTATAACAGAAGGTATTTCTTCGAGGTCGTCCAGTCCCAGATGGCGCTCGGCACGAGGCACGGCTTCAAGATTGCCTGCCTTTTGCTCGACATTGACCATTTCAAACAGGTAAACGACTCATTCGGCCACGCCGCCGGGGACGAGATACTGAAAAAAACAGGAAGCATCCTGAACTCATCGAGGCGCGAAGGAGAGCTGCTTGCGAGACTGGGCGGAGAGGAGTTCGTGATATGCCTTTTCAACACGGACTCGGAAAGCTCGCTCCTTGCGGCGGAAAAATTCCGAAACATCATAAAGGCGCATGATTTTTCATCGCCGCTTCACCCGCCGACGCGGCTTACCGTCAGCATAGGCATTGCCGTATATCCGCAAAAACACAAATTGACCATTGACGACCTTATCCGCGCCGCTGACAAGGCCATGTACCTGTCCAAGAGCGACGGCAGGGACCGCGTAACCATTTACGAGGAGTCCGGCGAATTGCCGTAAGCGGCCTTACAGGCTATGAGCCTTGCTTAAAACCAAAACTCTCTCATGCTCCCTAAAGTTTCCATAACAAGATGTCCTGACTACAAAAAGACCTCGGTTGACGCAGCGCTTGAAGAGGCTGTCGGACTGCTTGGCGGAATACGCTCATTCGTAAAACCGGGCGAAAAGATACTTATCAAGCCAAATCTCCTTGCGGCAAAGGAGGTCGGGACCGCAGTAACGACGCATCCAGCCGTCATTGCCGCGGTCATTGACATGGTAAAGGCCGCCGGGGCAGCCCCGTTCGTAGGCGACAGCCCCGCCCTTGGCACAGCCCATAAGGTGGCCGAAAGATGCGGCATAATGAAGGTCTGCTCCGAGGCGCATGTGCCTCTCGTTGACCTCAAGACGCCGACAATCGTTGACAACCCGGCCGGGCACAAATTCAAACGGCTTGAGGTTTCAAAGGAAGCGCTTGATGCCGACGGCATCATTAACGTAGGCAAGCTCAAGACCCACGTGCAGATGTATCTTACGCTCGGCGTAAAAAACACCTTCGGGTGCGTGCCCGGCAAATTGAAGGCCCAGTGGCACCTGAGCGCAGGCACGGACGCGCGCTCCTTTGCCGACATGCTCCTTGACCTTCACCTCTTTCTCGCCCCGCGCCTCAATATCATTGACGGAGTAACCGCTATGGAGGGCAACGGCCCAAGCGCCGGAGTCCCCCGGCACCTCGGCCTCATCTTCGGAAGCTCGGACGCCGTTGCAATGGACACGGCCATTACGCTCGCGCTTGGGGCGCGGCAGAAGGACGTGCCCATACTTACTTCGGCCCGCGAGAGGGGCATGCGGCAGGCTAAAAACGACGGATTCGACGTTCTCGGCGTGCCGATCCATGAGGCGCGCGTAAAAGATTTTCTCTTCCCGCCTCTTACGAGCGTGAACTTCAGCGCGTCATTGCCGTACTTCATTGACAAGCGGCTCAGGCGCGCCCTGACCTCAAGGCCGCGGGTAGACCATAAAAGATGCACGCTCTGCGGCGTCTGCGTTGACGTATGCCCCCCTTCGATTATGGATAAATCCACAAAACTTTCGATTGATTACGACAAGTGCATCCGCTGCTACTGCTGCAGCGAGATATGCCCAAGGGGCGCCATCTCGCCGGTTGACGGCTGGCTCAAGAAAATAATCCCGGGGCTGTGAAACGAAAGTACCGTGATGCGTGTAAAAGAAAAATCTGGTCACGGTCACGGTCACGGTTCACGGCCTTTATGTTGCGCCTTGACCGGCTTTCATTGTATATTTGTAGTATGAGACCGCTCTACATCATCCCAGTTGCTCTTCTCTTCATGATGACGTTGACGGCCGCGTCGAGCAAGGCTGCGGCAGAACCTGACGTGTTGAGCGTACCCATTAAGAAAGACAGGGCGGGCGCGCCTGACGGCTGGAAGATAAGGGAGTGGCGCGGCAAGGCCGCGGTCTCGGTTGTCGCAACGGATTCCGGCGATGCGCTGCACCTCAAAAGCGCGGGTACGTCAACGGCGCTCTACAAGGACGTCTCCTTCGATATAAGGGATCGCCCGCGCCTCAACTGGCGCTGGAAGGTTATAGCCCTGCCAAAGGGCGCGGACGTTCGTCTGAAGAGCACGGACGATCAGGCGGCTCAGGTCTACGTCATATTCCCCAAGTGGCCCTCCGCGATCAACAGCAGGATCATAGGATACATCTGGGATACGCAGGCGCCAAAGGGTCTGGAACTGACGAGCACAAAGACCTCCACCACAAAATACGTCGTCTTGAGGAGCGGACAGGCCGGGCTTGGTCAATGGTTCGCGGAAAGCAGAGATGTTTACGAAGACTACAAGAGGCTCTTTAAGGAAGAGCCCCCGTTGGTCGGAAGCGTATCCGTGATGATAGACTCCGACGACACGGCTGGTACGGCTGAAAGCTACGTGGCTGACATATACTTTTCAAAGTCCGCCGCCGCCAAGTAGGAAGTCGCTCATGGGTTACTGGAACAAACTAAAGGCAAATTGGTACAGACGCGCCCTTGACTATTCGGGCTTTCCTGATGCGGCGCTCGGCGTAATAGGGCCTCTTACGGCAAAGGCCAAGACCTTTCTTGACGCCGGGTGCGGATGCGGAACCCTCGCTCTCCCGCTGGCAAAGGCCGTAAAGACAGTAACCGCGCTTGATCCGTCCAAGGCCATGCTCGACATCCTCGTCCACGACGCGCGCATCCTCGGACTTCAAAAAAAGATAAAACCGATTTTATCGGAATGGCGCGAGGCGGATATTCAAAGGCACGACGTTATCATCTGCTCCAACGTGCCGGAACTTCTGAAAGACCCGCGCGCGTTCATAACAAGGGCAAACGACCTTGCAAGAAAGGCCGTGTTCCTTATCATAAACGCGGACCCCAAGGCCGACAAGTTCTACTATAAGGAGCTATACCCCCTGCTCTTCAATAAGGAGTTCACGGAGCGCGGCGGATACATCAGCACATATACCACGCTGGCTGACATGGGCATCTTCGCAAACGTGCGGATAATTGACTATGACTTTGACCAGCCCTTCGACTCCATTGACGAGGCCGTTTTATTCTGGAAGGAGTACCTTGGGCTCGTTACCGGTGAACATGACGCGAAGCTGCTGGCGTACCTGTCAAAGAAACTTATCAAAAGAAAGAAGACGCTGTTCGCAAGGTTTCACAAAAAGTCGGCGGTGATATGGTGGGAGACGACGAGATGAAAAATCGCGTGTCCGTTCAAAACTCATCCGCGACAAAAGAGCGCAGAATCTTCGTGGTTCACGAATAACTGACGTACCACGCCGTTATTAAAAGGTATTTTGCCGCTCAGTAGATGCAATGCGCTACGCATCAAAAGCTGTGGCTGCTTTTCATCAGTAGGCTTATTCCAAGGTAGGTGAACATGACCACGAAGAAACCTATTACAGTGGCGATTGAAAGACCGGTCCCCCGCCACTGTCTTACGTAGTATGCGTGCATTGCTCCGGCGTAGTAGAACCAGACGATGAACGACCAGATTATCTTAGGCTCCCACATCCAGTACACGCCCCATGCGAGGTATGCCCATATCGCGCCGGCGAACATCGAAATGGAAAACAGGAAAAATCCCCAAAGCACGGCGCGCGAGGCGATCTCCTGAAACCTCTTGAGCACGGGTGCCTCTGAGCCGCGCACCAGATGGATGAGATACAAAACCGCACCTGCAAACGCAATGGTAAAGAGCGCGTAAGCGGCGAACGATGCCGTAACGTGCGCCTCGAACCAGTGAGTGCGGAGCACAAGGGTCAGGGGGCCGGGCGGCTTGGCGTTCAGGATGGAAAAGAAGACGGCCAGTGAGGCAAGCGGCACTGTGATAAGCTCGACAAGCCGCTCCTTATACCTGAAGATGACGATAAGACTTGCGAGCACGGTCGTCCAGCCGTAAAAGGCCGTGGTCTCATCCATGCTTGCCATAGGCGCATGTCCGGTTGAATAAGCGCGCCATGCAAGGTAAGCCGTATGGCTCCCAAACCCAGCGATGAGCAACACCGTAGACTTTGACCTTAGTCTTGTCAAAGTGCCGCGGAACCCGGCAACGCTCGTAGCCGTGCTCAGGACGTACAACGCAAGAGAGGCGTATAACGGGAAGGTCATGAGCACTGTCAGCGTCCCGGCTCGTCAAGCCAGACGTACTTGTGCATCTGTATCTGGAGCCTCACCTGAAGGCTCTCCTTTAGTATCCACTCGGCCAACTCCTTTGGGGGCAGCTGCGACGCCACCGGCGCGAAGAGCACCTTCATGGTTATGTCCTTGAGGCACTCGTCTATGAAGCGCTTTGCGTACTCAAAGTCCTTCCTGTCGGCTATGACGAACTTCACCTCGTCGTCGTCGGTGATGTGCCGCAGGTTCTCCATCAGGAACGACCCGGCGTGCCCGCTTGACGGGCACTTTACGTCAACTATCTTTATGAGCCTCGGATCA
>JBBTCG010000161.1:0-12454 GCA_038043305.1 Deltaproteobacteria bacterium
CATACAACGTAACCTTCGGCAAGGCAAAGCTCCCGTATTCAAGGGTATCGCTCACATCATCTTCCAAGCAGCTCCTCATAGAAAGACCGGCCTCGACCGAGGCGGCCAAGAAGGTCTTCGGTAAGACCGACCCGTACTACCAGCCAAAGCTTGCCGTACACGGCAAGTTCCTTGACGGTATCGTTGCCTATGAAGCCGCGGTTGCTGACGGATGGCAAAACGGAGAGGCGATACATACTACGCCGACAAGGACGGTATACAAATCAAATCCTCTCTACGTTGGAAGGGTTGAACTGTCGCCCCCGGGCTGGGTTGAGAAGTCAAAGAGCGACGCCCATCTCGGCAAGGGGCAGCACCTATCGCTTGGCGTCAACGTCGCGAGCCAAAGCTCAATAGAATATGCTCAAATAGCGCCTGCGACCGCTGAAGACAACCGCGAACACAGGACGCTCAAGGGCATTGACCTGTCCGGGCACTACAAGGGGCTGACCGCGCAGTTCGAGTACAATGACTGGAAGATAGAGACCTCTGACCGCGCGGTCCCGAACTCTCATCCAAAGGGCTGGTACGGCCAGGCAGGGTATTACATCGAGGACTTGAACGTGGAGCCGGTGGCCAGGTACGAGATATACGATCAGGACTCCAAGAAGCCGGAGATGGCGGAAAAGAACTCCACAGTCGGCGTAAACTGGTACGGCAAGGGACACAGCTTCAAGGTCGGATTAAACTGGGTGCGTACGCGGTATGAGGACAAGGCATCAGGCCGTCTTATCAATGATAACAGGAAGAACGTCTATCAGCTTCAGGGGCAGATGTACTTCTGACGCGGTTTTACGGCGGAGCGCCGCACTCCCCGTAAAAACCGTCCTATAGCGGGACGGGTTTCACCATCCTCCTTGGGTGGTAAGTGGGGCGCGCTCACTCGGCGCGCCCCACTATTCAAAGGCTTACCGGATGTTAATACGGGGCATCAGCAACGAAATGCCTAAATAAAAAACGGAGAAAAGAAGAATGAAAAACATCCTGCAACTATTCGTATTGTTTGTCCTTTCTCTTGGGCTTTACACCGGCGCGTTCGCCGAGACGCTGATAAACGGCGCTGGTGCGACATTTCCCTATCCGCTCTACTCGAAGTGGTCGTATGAGTATAACAAAAAGACGGGGTTAAGAATCAACTACCAGTCCATCGGGAGCGGAGGCGGCATCAAGCAGATAAAGTCAAAGACCGTTGACTTCGGGGCTTCCGACGCGCCGCTTTCTGCAAAGGAGCTTGAGGAGTCCGGCTTGATGCAGTTCCCTACGGCCATAGGCGGCGTTGTGCCGGTTGTCAACCTCAAAGGGGTAGACCCGGCTCAACTTAGACTTACCCCCGACGTTCTTGTTGACATATACCTCGGCAACATCAAGAAATGGAATGACAAAAGGCTGGCGGAGTTGAATCCGGGCGTAAAGTTCCCGGACGATACCATAACCGTCGTGCATCGTTCCGACGGCAGCGGCACGACGTGGATATTCACCAACTACCTTGATAAGGTCAGCAAGGCATGGCATGACAAGGTAGGCTTCGGCACGTCCGTAAACTGGCCTGTCGGCGTGGGCGGCAAGGGCAACGAAGGGGTTGCCACATATGTAAAGAGGATAAAAAACACCATCGGCTATGTGGAGCTTGCGTACGCCCTTCAGAACAAACTTATCTATACGCAGCTTGAAAACGGGGACAAGACGTTCGTAACGCCTTCCATCGGGAGTTTCATGGCCGCCGCGGCCGGGGCCGACTGGAAAAACACCCCAGGCTACGCCGTTGTCCTTACCGATCAACCGGGCAAGAACGCCTGGCCAATCGCCGGAGCGACATTCATACTCGTGTACAAGAATCCTGAAAACTGCGCCAACACGAAGGCCGTTTTGGAGTTTTTCGACTGGTCTTACAGAAATGGGGCTGAGATGGCGAAGTCCCTTGATTACGTGCCGATTCCCATGGACGTCTACGATGCTATGGAGCAGGCTTGGGTCAAGGAGATAAGATGCAACGGCCAGGCCGTGTGGGGCAAATAACGCCTGACACCGAGCCGTATGTGAAAAAGGATTGGCGGTCTTATTATACCGGCCTCGGATGGAGCTTCCATCCGAGGCCGGTATTTCCAGATACGGCTTTAACGGTAATGTAACAGGGCCGTCATACTACTGCAACACGGCTCCTGTATGATATGGTGAATATGAGAGGAAAGATATTAGCCGTTGACGATGAAAAAGACATACTAAGGCTCCTTGAGCACAATCTCGGGATGGAAGGATTCAAGGTCATAACCGCCGGAGACGGACGAGACGGGCTTGAGATGGCGCGAAGGGAGTTGCCTGACCTGATAATCCTCGATATAATGCTCCCGAACATGGAAGGCACGGAGGTGCTCAAGGCGCTTAAGAAGGACGATATAACCGAAAAAATCCCCGTGATAATGCTGACGGCCAGGGGCGAAGAACTCGACAGGGTGTTGGGGCTTGAGCTTGGAGCCGACGACTATATCGTAAAACCGTTCAGCCCCAAGGAGCTGTTGCTTCGGGTCAATGTCCTTCTGAAGAAAAAGATATGCGCTCAAGAGTCCGGCGTAATAAAGACAGGTTTACTGACGGTTGACACTGGCAGGTTTACGGTAACCGTAAACGGGAAGAGGGTGGACTTCACGACAGCAGAATTCAGGCTCCTTGTAGAACTGTTGAAGTCAAATGGCCGTCTTCTCAACAGAGAATATCTTGTGAAAAAGGTTTCCTCCGGCGATGCCGGTCTTAGAACGATAGATACGCATATAAGAAAGCTCAGGAGCAAACTTGGCGTGTGCGGCGACCGCATAGAGACCGTAAGGGGATTAGGCTATAGGTTCAAGGAGGATGAGCCGGGTGGAAAAAAGAAGGTTTTCAGATGAGGCGTTGGCGACGCTGAGAAGATGCGCGGCTGAATTCCTTGGGACGTTCGCCCTTGTCTTCGCTGGCACGGGGGCTATCGTCATAAATGATCTTTCCGGAGGAGCGGTTTCTCACGTCGGCGTGGCGCTGACCTTCGGCCTTGTGGTGATGTCCGTCATCTATGCGGTCGGGGACGTGTCAGGGGCGCACTTAAACCCTGCCGTAACGTTCGGCTTCTGGGCGGCGCGCCGTTTCCATGGGCGGGATATGTTGCTTTATATACTCAGTCAATGCGCTGGGGCGGTAGTTGCAAGCGCGGCGTTAAAACTTCTTTTCCCGTGGCACGAAACGCTGGGGGCTTCTCTCCCTACCGGTTCAATCCTGCAATCGCTCGTCATGGAGGCCATCCTGACGTGGTTTCTCATGTTCGTGATACTCAACGTCTCAACAGGCGCAAAGGAAAAAGGCATCATGGCAGGCATTGCCATAGGTTCGGTCGTTGGTCTTGAGGCCATGTTTGCCGGTCCGGTTTCCGGCGCTTCCATGAACCCTGCGCGCACCATTGCGCCCGCTCTCTTTACGGGGCACCTGAATGTTGCGTGGCCTTATATTATCGCTCATGTAATAGGGGCATATTCGGCCGTAGCGAGTTTGGCGCTTGTTCGCGGCACAGATGGCTCAAGTAAAGAATCTGAGGACGATTGACATGAAGATAGCCCTTCTCGGCGACATCCACGGAAATATAGAGGCGTTGAATGCGGCGTACGACGCGGCCATGAAGGAAAACCCCGACAAGGTATATCATCTCGGAGACCTTGGCGGCTATGCGCCGTTTGTGAATGAAGTGGTTGATTTTCTAATGGAGCACGGCATCGAAGGCGTGCAGGGCAATTACGACGAGGCCGTGGCCAACGACAAGGAACACTGCGGGTGCAGGTATGAAGACCCGCTTCACTCCGAGATGTCTCAGATGTCTTTCGAGTGGACAAAGAAACATGCAAGCAGGGAAAGCAAGGCTTATATGGCGAGTCTGTTGTTTGACATATCTTTTTCATCAAACGGATTCATGGCAAGCATCTTCCATGCCACGCCGTTCAAGAACAATCTCTATTGGCACGAGGAAAGGGACGATAGGTTTTTTCTTGACATGGCGCGCCGGGCGGATGCCGATGTAATGATCTACGGCCATACGCATATACCATACAGGAAGGATATTGGAGGCAAGGTATTCATCAACGCCGGAAGCGTGGGAAAGCCCAAGGACGGAGACGCGAGGGTGTGCCTGACGGTTGTCGAAATACTATCCTGCAGCGTAAAATCTTCTTTTATCAGGGTACCCTATGACGTTGACAAGACCGCTCAAGCCATAGTAGAATCCGGTCTCCCCGCCTACTTCGCCGAAAGGTTGAAGAAAGCGCAGTAGAGACGTTCCCCAGTTCGTAGTCTCCTTCACTTTTAAAAAAGGGTGCTGGGGCAATATTCGTATTCGATAGGTAAGGCTGATTGTTCCTTCTCAAGTTTTCAAAAAGGAAAATGCTTGCAATGGGTGTTAGCGTGTGATAGACTTTATTAGATTAAGCCTCTTTTCTTGCGGCTTAAAGTGGGCATCTGCCCACTTTTTTTTTAGCGCGAGTCGGAGGAAGGCGTGATGGCGGCTCAATCGGTGGAGGACATGGTAAGGGAGATAGCCGCGCCGATAGCGGCTTCTTTGGGGCTGGAGCTTACAGGCGTGGAGTTTACGTCGGGGCTCGGCGCGAGGATACTGCGCGTATACATTGACAAGCCCGGCGGCATCACCGTGGACGACTGTTCGGAGGTAAGCCGCGATTTGAGCGCGGCCTTGGATGTTGAAGACCCCATACCGCAGCGCTATACGCTGGAGGTTTCGTCCCCCGGGTTGGACAGGGTGCTTTACGGAGAGAAGGATTTCATGAAATTTACCGGCAGGAAGGTCAGGATAAAGACAAAGGCGCCGATAGAGGGCAGAAAAAACTTTCATGCGGTTATCGCCGGAGTCGGCAACGGATGCGTCCTCGTAACCGACGCCGACGGGAAAGATTGCAAGATACCGCTTGCCAATATCGAAAAGGCAAGACTTGAAGCAGAGTTGTAAGCTGCGATATTACCTGCCGCTTTTCAGCGGCATTAAGCTGGAGGTTTGAAGTGTCATTAAATCTTGGCAACATAATAGAGCAGGTCGGCAAGGACAAGGGCATAGACAAGTCCATTCTTATCGAGGCGCTTGAGTCAGCGATGCTCAAGGCCGCTGAAAAACGTTTCGGCCAGGGCAAGGTCATCGAGGCGCATTATATAGAAGAGGCCGGTGAGATAGAGCTGTTCCTCTTTAAGGCCGTGGTGGAGGAGTCAACGAATCCTGACACCGAGATCTCGCTTGTGGAGGCAAAGGAGCTTGACCCCGAGGTCGCGCTCGGAGACAGCCTCGGTGTAAAGCTCAACGCAAAAGAGTTTGGACGCATAGACGCCCAGACCGCGAAGCAGATAATCATCCAGAAGGTCAGGGAGGCCGAAAGAAATATCGTCTTCAAGGAATATAACGCCAAGAAGAACGAGATAATAACCGGCATCGTGCAGAGGTTTGAAAAGGGAGATATAATAGTAGACCTCGGCAGGGCTGAGGCCGTGCTTCCCAAGAAGGAGCAGGTAAGGCGCGAGGGCTACAGGCAGGGCGAGCGCGTAAGGGGAATCGTATTGGACGTGAAGGTCGAGGCCAAGGGGCCGCAGATAGTCATGTCCAGGACGCATCCCAGTTTTCTGATGAAGCTTTTTCAGATGGAAGTCCCGGAGGTTTACGAGGGCATCGTGGAGATAAAGGCCGTAGCAAGGGAGCCGGGGGAGAGGGCCAAGGTAGCCGTGGCCTCTAACAACGCGGACGTTGATCCGGTCGGCGCATGCGTGGGCATGAAGGGTTCGAGGGTTCAGGCCGTGGTGCAGGAGCTTAAAGGTGAAAAGATTGATATAGTCCATTGGGCGGAAGACTCAGCTATGCTGGTGAAGAACGCGCTCTCTCCGGCGCAGATAGCAAGGGTGATAACCGACGAGGAAGAGCACTCAATGGAGGTCATAGTGCCGGACGACCAGTTGTCGCTCGCCATCGGCAAGAAGGGGCAAAACGTGCGGCTTGCCGCCAAGCTCACCGGCTGGAAGATAGATATACGTACCGAGAGCGAGGTCAAGGGATCGGGCGAGGCGCTTAACCCAGAGGAGTCGTTGAGAAGGGAGATGGAGGCAGCCGGCGAGAGAGAGGAAAAGGAAAAGGCGGTAAACGCCGTTGTTGCGAAGGAGATAGGCGATTACCTTGGCGTGTCTCAGGAGATAGCGGATGCGCTCGTCAACTCCGGGATTGACACGATGGACGGACTTAAACACCTGAACAAAAAGCAGCTTAAAAAGGTTTCTTCCCTCGACGCCGATATGATCGAGGCGATATTGAAGACGATTGAAGAAAAGAGCGGCGGATAATGATAATAAAGTAGAGCGCACCTGCGTCGGTTGCAGGCGCGTTGCGGACAAGGCCGTGCTTTTGAGGTTTGTCGCCTCTGACGCCGCTCTTGTACCGGACCCGGAAGGGATCATGCCCGGCAGGGGCGCGTATATTTGCCGGAACACGGACTGTCTTAACGAGGCGTACAAGAAAAAGGAAGCGTTTTCAAGGGCTTTAAGAAAAAAAATAGCGTTGCCTGAGATGGAAAGAGTCCGCGAAGTGATACGCGGTCTTTGACATGACCTCTTAAGAGCGCACATCGGATAAAGATGCCAACTGAAAAAGATAAAAAAGCTGCGGCAATTGACGAGAAGCGGATAAAGCCGTCTATAATTCGCAGGAGAACGACGAAGGTGGAGGAACCGGAGCCCCAAGCCGCGCCTGTTCAGGCGAAGATTGAGGCTGGAAGCGAGGCCACAGCGCCGGTCGTCGTTCAAACCGGTGCGGGCGCCATGGGCGAGGCGGCGAAGGAAGCCGTGCCGATGCCGATGGCTCCGGGGCCGCAGATTAAAGGCGTTGGTGAGGCCGCTCCACAGTCCGTTGCCGTGAAAAAGGGTGAGAAAAGGCCCGCAGGCAGGGGAAGGGCCGTTGAGGAGAGGAAGGACACCGCGCCGAAGCGCGCGGGAGTCAGGAAGGAAAGGGAGCGCTCGCCTGAGGAGATACTTGCCGAGTTGCAGGTTGAAGAGCTTGAGGAGAAGGCTGAGGTAAAGATTCCGGAAAAGGCCGAGGACGTGGTGGAGGTTGCCGCGTCCGCCGTTGAAAAGCCGTTGGCCGAGGCGGCCGCGCACGCGCGCAAGGAGATAAAGGTCTTTGCGAAGGAGCCTGAGCATAGGAAGTTCTTTGCGGGCAAGAAGACCGCGAAAAAAGGCGGCCGGTTTTCAGCCGCCGACAAGCAGAGGACATCTCAGTCAAGGCCCATGAAGAAGACCGAAATAACGGTGACAAAGGCCGCCAAGAGGGTCATAAAGATCGTTGACGCCATAAGCGTTGCCGACCTGTCTCAACGCCTTGGCGTCAAGGCCGGGGAGATAATAAAAAAGCTCATGGCGCTCGGCACCATGGCGACGGTCAACCAGCTTGTTGACCTTGACTGCGCCACGCTCATCGCCCATGAGTACGAGTACGAGGTGGAGAGCGTAGCCGTTGAGGAGGAGACGCTTTTGGAGACGGGCGCGGCAGGGGAGCGCTCCGCCGAGTTTACCCATCGCGCGCCGGTTGTAACGGTAATGGGACACGTTGACCACGGAAAGACCTCTCTGCTTGACGCCATAAGAAAGACGAACGTCGCGAGCTTTGAAGCGGGCGGCATAACTCAGCACATAGGCGCGTATCACGTCCACCTTGAAAAAGGAGACGTTACGTTTTTGGACACGCCGGGACACGAGGCCTTCACGGCCATGAGGGCCAGGGGCGCAAAGGCAACGGACATAGTCGTCCTTGTGGTTGCCGCCGACGACGGAGTGATGCCTCAGACCATAGAGGCGATAAATCACGCCAAGGCCGCAAACGTGCCGATAATAGTGGCGATAAATAAGGTAGACCTGCCGCAGGCCAACCCCGACAGGGTAAAGCAGGAACTGATGCAACATGGGATCGTCTCGGAGCAGTGGGGAGGAGACGCTATATTCATCGAGGTGTCGGCAAAGAAGGGGATACGGATAAAGGAACTCCTCGAACTGATACTCTTGCAGTCCGAGGTCTTGGAACTCAAGGCGAATAGATCAACGCCCGCGCGCGGAGTCGTGGTCGAGGCCAAGCTGGACAAGGGCAGGGGCCCCGTATCAACCGTGCTTATTCAAAACGGCACCTTGAAGGTCGGTGACGCGCTGGTTTCAGGCCAGCATTACGGCAGGGTAAGGGCAATGCTCTCCGATTGGGGCGTGCGCGTGAACGATGCCGGGCCTTCCATGCCCATTGAGATACTCGGACTTTCAGGCGTGCCGCAGGCCGGCGACATATTCACGGTCGTGAAGGACGAGGCCACGGCCAAGAGGATTGCGGCCATAAGGCAGCAAAAGTCGGTTGAAAAGGACAGGCTCAAAACCGCCAAGGTAAGCCTTAACGACCTGTATGATAAGATAATCAAGGGAGAGGTAAAGGAACTGAATCTTGTAATAAAGGCGGACGTGCAGGGTTCGCTTGAGGCGCTTCAGGAGACGCTTTCAAAGCTGGCGACCGAGGCGGTCAAGCTTAAGGTCATACACAGCGGCGCGGGCGGCATAAGCGAGGGCGACGTTATGCTTGCCTCGGCCTCCAACGCTATAGTCATAGGCTTTAACGTGAGGCCCGAGGCCAAGGCCGCTTCTCTTGCTGAAAAGGAAAAGGTTGACGTAAGGCTTTATACGATCATCTACAATCTCGTTGACGACATCAAAAACGCGATGGAGGGTCTCCTTGCGCCGATCGTCAGGGAGGAGATAACTGGCCGCGCGCTCATACGCGAGGTCTTCCGTATAACCAAGGTCGGCAACGTCGCGGGCTGTTACATAACCGACGGCAAGGCCGTGCGCGGGGCAAAGGCGCGCCTGATACGCGATAACGTCGTTATATACGACGGCAAACTGTCCGCTCTCAAGAGATTCAAGGACGACGCCAAGGAGGTTCTCTCCGGCTTCGAGTGCGGCATGAGCATCGAGGGCTACAACGATATAAAGACAGGCGACGTAATCGAGATGTATACAATGAAGGAAGAAGCGGCACGCCTGTAATCCGTTATCAGTTATTACTATGGTAATTGGCATCTGCCGTCTGACATTCGTCCTGCACGACAATCATTCGCTCAAGGGCAAGAGACATGTCTTGAAGCCCATGATGGAGAAGGTGAAAAGCCGTTTCAACGTCTCCGTTGCCGAGGTCGGCGATAACGATCTATGGCTCAGGGCTGAAGTGGGCATAAGCGTCGTCGGTAATGACAGGGCGTATGCCAACTCCGTGCTGGATAACGTGATAGAGTTTATTGACGGGCTGCACATGGCCGAATTGACGGCGCACAGTATCGAGATAATCAACTGCTGAAAGACCGGCCGAAAAGTGTATGCCGGCGATCTATTATGAAATACAAGCGCTCAGACAGGGTAGGCGACCTTATACGGGAGGAAGTGGCATCCCTCATTATGTATGGAGGCATCAAGGACCCGCGTATAGGCTTTGTTACGATAACAAGGGTTCAGATGCCGCCGGACTTGAAGTTTGCGCGCATATACTTCAGCCAGATAGGGTCCGAGGCCGATAAGCAAAAGAGCATGGAAGGTCTTGCAAGCGCGTGCGGCTTCGTAAGAAGGCATCTTGCAAAGGCGTTGAGTCTGAGGCATATACCGGAGATCCAGTTTGAGTATGACGATTCGCTTGAGTACGCCGACCATATTGAAAGGGTGATAAAGGAGTCAAAAGGCAACGGTTAGCCTGATAACGCAAGATGAATAAAAACATATTCGATAACGCCGTAGCCGCCGTAAAGAAAGCAAGAAAGATACTTGTCGTATCTCACGTCAGCCCGGAGGGCGACGCCGTGGGTTCGCTCCTTGGCATGACTCTGGCGCTCAGGAACGCAGGTAAGGAAGTTACGGCGTATCTTGAGGACCCAGTGCCGGGGCAGATGATGTTTCTGCCCGGAGTAGAGACGATTGTCCATACGTTGGACAGCAATGAGCGGTTCGACGCGACCGTGGCCGTTGACTGCGGACAGAAGGACAGGCTCGGCAAGGGGTTTGTCGCGCTCAAGGAACCCGGCGTCATAGTGAACATAGACCATCACGCCACCAACGACTGCTTCGGCGACATAAACGTGGTCGTTGGCGACGCCTCAGCCGCCGGGGAACTCGTGTATGATTTTTGCAAGGCCGGCGGGTACGAGGTTACACGCGATGCGGCCGTAAATATGTACGTCGCCATTCATACCGATACCGGTTCGTTCAGGTACTCATGCTCCACGCCTGACGCCTTCAGAAAGGCGGGCGAGCTTGTTGCCCTCGGCGCCGATCCATGGGAGACGGCAAGGCGCGTGTACGAGAACTATCCAGCGAAAAAGTATGTACTGCTCGCGATGGTTCTTTCCACGCTGGAGGTAGTGAATATCGGCAACGGAGCCGGCGACGCGGCCACGCTTCTCGTTACGCTTGAGATGTTCAAAAAGGCCGGGGCTGACAAAGACCTTGCCGACGGGTTCGTCAATTATGCGCGGGCCATAGAGGGCGTGCAGGTTGGTGCGCTATTCAGGGAGATAAAGCAGGGCGAATACAAGGTAAGCCTCCGTGCCAAGGGCGACGTGGACGTGGCGGCCGTGGCACAGGGTTTCGGCGGCGGCGGACACAAAAACGCCGCTGGCTTCAACCTCAAGGGCGACATCACTGCCGTAAAGGCAAGGGTGCTTGCGGCGATAAGGGAGAAGGTCGGAATTCCAATTTCCTGAAGTAACGGGTATCGGTTATAGCCGTTTTCAGTTTGTAGTCCGGGCGGTTTAATGGACGGAATCATAGTTATTGATAAACCTGTCGGCTGGACGTCGCATGACGTGGTGGCTCATGTCAGGAAAAAACTCGGGCTTAAAAAGACGGGGCACCTTGGCACGCTTGACCCGCAGGCCACCGGCGTCCTTCCGCTCGTCGTGAACGGCGCAACGCGATATGCGCGCTTCTTCGACGCTGGGGATAAGGGCTATCAGGCCGTCCTGAAGCTCGGCGAGACGACCGACACCTGCGACGGCGCGGGGAAGGTGTTGGAGACAAGGGACACGTCAGCCGTTACAGAGGCAAGGGTGCGAGAGGTGATGGCCGGTTTCAAAGGCGTCATCATGCAGGTGCCGCCCATGTATTCGGCTATAAAGAAGAGCGGCGTGCCGCTCTATAAACTTGCGCGCAAGGGCGTTGTCGTCGAAAGGGAGCCGAGGGAGGTCAAGGTCTACAGCCTTGACGTGCTTCACGTCGAGTTGCCGTACGTCGAGTTTGTTCTGTCATGTTCAAAGGGCACCTATGTAAGAACGATATGCTTTGAGGCCGGCGAGGCGCTTGGATGCGGAGGACACCTTACGGCGCTTCGCAGGATTACCTGTTCAGTCTTTGGAATCGCCGAGGCGATTGACCCGATGGTAAGCGCCGAGGGCCTTGCGGCAGGCATCATTCCACTGTCCTTGGCGTTGTCGAGACTTGCTCAGGGGGAAGAAAAAAAAGGCTTTTCTTGCGTTGTCAGAGATGCTAATATTGACAATCTTGGCAAAGGTTTGGAAGGTCTTTGATTGATGAGTTGACGTCTGTTCTTTGTGGATTGAAACCAACTAAGCCTTATGTCAGAGTTTGCAACAGCCGTCGTCCTCCGCACGGGGCGCGGATTGAATAATGAAAAAGCAAGAGATAAGCAAAACAAGGAGGTGGCGTTGATATGCTCGCAACAGAGAAGAAGCAAGAAATAATACAGGTCCATAAGATGCATGAAAAGGACACAGGGTCTCCGGAGGTGCAGATAGCCCTCCTGAGCGAGAGGATAAACAGCCTGGGACCTCATTTCAAGACCAACAAGAGCGATCATCATTCGAGAAGAGGGCTTCTCAAGATGGTCGGCACGAGGAGACGGCTTCTTGACTACGTCAGGAGCAGGAACGTAGGCCGTTATAACAGTATAATCGAGAAACTCGGACTCAGGAAGTAGCTCCTTGTTTCAAGGGATTATTCGGCATACCGGCACGTAGAGACCTTTATCCGTATGTACAGTTTAGAGCGCTCTTAGCGCGCCGGTGCGCTTGTTTTTAACGTAGTTTTTTATCGCAGTTTGATTGTTCGTCAATTTTTTTTGCCCTTTCCGGAAAGACCATTCCGACGTATACTTTTCTTATAATGAAACTTACCTTTCTTGAAAGAAAGGTAAGCTCAAAGAACTTTAATAGGGAATAGGCACCAAGGCTGACGAATACTGAAATTGCCCGCGCGGCAAGCGCCCTTTTTTGAAAAAAAGGTAGGCCAAAAAACTTTAATAGGGAATAAACAGCCGGGCTGACGAACACTGAAATTGCCCGTGCGGCAAGCACAAAAAAAACAGTACAGGAGATCCCGGCATAATGGT
>JBBTCG010000162.1:0-32282 GCA_038043305.1 Deltaproteobacteria bacterium
GCGCCTAATTCCTCACTCCTCGACGCCTTGCATCTGGAACTTTTTGAGCGGCCTGAATAAATTTTGGGTTTTTCCGCACGTCTTGGCCGCCTCAGGCGGCCTCTTCCTTCTTTATCACGGTCCTGCCCCTGTAGGTTCCGCAGGCCGGACAGACGTGGTGCGGCTGCTTAGGCTCCCCGCATTGCGGGCATTTGGATATTGCCGGCGGCGTAAGGGCGTCGTGGCTTCTCCTCTGCATCCTCTTGCATCTTGAGTGTCTCTTCTTTGGATTCGGCATTTTGTTATCCCCTCTTTTTTCGGCTTTTGCCGAGTGATTAAGCGCTACTTTACCTTGAAGCCTTTGAGTCCGGCGAAACTTGAATCCGTCCCCCGATTAAAACCTTCGGGGGCAGGCTTATGCCCGCCGGCGCATCCGCACGCGCCCTCGTTCAAATCCGCGCCGCAACTCGGACAAAGGCCATTGCACTCCTCGCGGCACAGCGGCTTCATCGGCGCTTCAAGCGTAAGCTGTCCAAGAAGCATCTCGGTTGTGTCTATCTCGTTAGAGGAGAGTACGTTCACGTCAAAGTCGGCCTTTGTAAGCTCCTTTTCCTTCTCGGTCTGCCGCGTGCGAGTGTAAAAAAGCGAAAAGGCTGAGTCAACCGGATACGCGAACTCTTTAAGGCATCTTGAGCATACAAAGCCGAGCGCGGCCTTTAACTCTCCGCTGACCTGCACCTCGGCGCCTGTCCTCGACATCTCAAAGTGCGCCTCCACCGGCGCACTCAACGTAAAGTCGAGCTTTCCCGCAATGGCGATAAGTTCGGCGGCTGAGACGCTTACGTCAACGAACAGCCCTGCCTCCGGTATGTCTTCAATGTCAATCTTCATCAGGCAAGCCTTATAAAAAGACTTTTAAGTATACTTGATAGGCTTGAGGGATGTCAATAGATTTGAGTCGGATGTCCGACTGGAGCTTAACGGCGGGCGAATCGCGCGGCCAAAAAACGGTCACAAGAGCTTCGTTATATCTTTCATCATCTTTTCAACAGGTGTATCAAGGTCTTCGTATATTGCCTTGACGTCGCCCTTCCGGTCAATGAGCTTCACGACAACCTTGTGGCGGCGCGTGCCGTCCGGGTCGGTCTTCCACTCAACGCCGTGTTTTTTGCCGATCCTTTCGGCCACGGAAGGTTTTGCCGTCAGAAAAAGCCATCCGCGCGAGTCGGCCTTCATCTTGCGGGCATATTCCTTGAGCACGGCTTGACTATCTTTATCAGGGTCAATTGATACGCTCAGAAGATACAGGTCCTTGCCGAATACGTCCTTCATAAGGAGTTGAAGCCTTAGAAACTGCAAGGCCATCTGTTCGCAGCCCCTGTTAGGACAGGATGTGTAAACGAAGTTCATCAGCACGACCTTGCCCTTGAAATCATCAAGCCTTACCTCCTTGCCCAACTGATTGATAAACACATCTTCCTCCCCTATGGAGGAAGAGCAACCCCAGAAGGACAACATCAGGGCAAGCAGGGATATGCCGCTTATTATTTTAGTCATCCTTGACACAGCGCGCTCCTGCAAAACACTGGTACGATTCATCTGGCGGCAGGGGGTACCTCTCATTTGTCCTTGCGAGCTCTCCGTAGGAGTTCCAGCCCCCCCCTCTTATGACTTTATGTGTCTCTCCAAAGATATCCCTTTGCAACGTACTCCCCTGATAAGGTTTGTACCAATCAGCCGTCCATTCCCAGATATTGCCGGCCATGTCCATGACACCGTAAGGACTCGCCCCCTCGGGTAAACTGCCCACGGGAACCCTTTCTCTGTTCCAATCCTTGGTGTTCGCTTTTTTCATATCATAGACATCACCCCAGGGGTATATCCTTCCGTCCGTGCCCCTTGCGGCCTTCTCCCATTCGGCCTCCGTTGGAAGTCTTTTCCCTGCCCACTTGCAATAGGCGTCAGCATCATACCAGTCAATATGCGCCACAGGTAAATACCCTTCGCCCTCAGGATAATTTCCATCCTTCCAGTCAAAGGGAGTCTTGTTCCCTGTGGTATCAACGAATTTCTTGTAAAGGTCAGTCGTCACCTCGTACTTATCGATGTAATAGCCCTTGAGGAAGACCTTCCTCTGAGGCAGTTCATCAAGGCCTACGTATATCCCCCTTTTTTCGTCATCCGGGTTACTGCCCATGATGAACTCCCCCTCCGGGACATACACCATGCTATCAAAACGGGCCTGTTCCCGGTCCGGATTTATCCTGTCCTTGTATCCTGAAACACAGCCGGATAAAAAGATGACGAGAATTATTACGAGACAGGATTTAAGTATGGTCTTAGTCATTTCCATTTTTCCCTTCTGACATGGCACACCTGAAGCCTATGCTTCTATGTTTATAATCCGAAGGCTGTGCAATCCTGCTCATGGTATAGGCGTAAATGCCAGCGCTGCTCGTCCAGGCCCCTCCCCGCGTGACCCTGTACTTCTCGCCGTAATCCGGGTGTATTCGCTTGCTTCCCGGATAGGCCTTATACCAACTGTCTGTCCACTCAAAGACGTTCCCGGCCATATCCATAACGCCATAAGGGCTTGCACCATCAGGGAAGCTCCCCACAGGCATTGTCATCTTCACTCCAAAATCAACCGTATTTGCTTTAAATTTGTCAAATTTATTTCCCCATGGCCACAGGCGTCCGTCAGTTCCCCTCGCGGCCTTCTCCCATTCCTCTTCGGTAAGCAGCCTCTTTCCGACCCACCTGCAATAGGCATCCGCATCGTGCCAATCAACAAGCGCCACAGGATGGTCGTCGAGGTTCTCGTGGTATTTACCATCTTTCCAATTGTATATGGTATCATAACGCTCGTCAAAAGGGGCTTTACGGCCTGTGGCATCCACAAATTTTTTGTATCCCCTGTTTGTGACCTCATACTTATCAATATAATAGGCAGGTAGAAATACCTTCCTCTGCGGTGTTGTCCAGACAAGACCGAGAGGGTCGTCATCCTTCATTCCCATAATAAACTCTCCCGCAGGTATAGGCGCCATCTCTTTTCGACCATTTCCGATTACGGGAGGCTCCCCTGCATTAAGAAGATACACAACTTCCTGTAACAACAAAAGCGAAGTAAAAAAGGCAGCAAAGATCAGATAGCGCCCTCTTTTTAAGCGCACCATCCACCTCCACCGACACTACCGTAACGACAGGATGACATCGTCCTGCCGTGACATCTCAGGACGCAGGCGTGTTGATTCTCAGCGGGAATGAAGAACCATGCTGGTTTTGCATACGCGTCAGGAGTCACGTTCGGTGCGAAGTTAATAAGATGCGTATTACCATCCGGGGGGAATCCGAAACAGCAGGTTGCGCCATCGTAATACTGGGTATTGTTCGCCTCCACATTGCTGTGCGTATTGTTATGGCACTCGTGGCAGGTGATAGGGATATTATCGGTCATGACTTGGCTCAGATGATAGTTATGGAAGCTACCTCCCCACTCATCGGGGGGGCCGCTCACAAAGAAGTTTGTCCAGGCGCCGCTCGCGCCGTTCGCGCTTATGAAGGGCAGGGGATTGTGGCATCGGAAGCAGAGCCTGTCTACAGTTACTGGAGTGACGCGGACGCTATTAGACGCCCCCGAACCTATCAGCGTGGGATAATTCGCCCTTAACAGCCTCTTCTTAGTCGAGCCATGAGGGCCTATCACGGGGGGGCCTGCATACCCGGAGGGTTTGTCCGTTGACCGAAGGCTGGACTCGGTTATAGCACCACTACTGATCGTATCCCCATCGTTGCCATTGTGGCAGTCCGTGCAGTTGATGGTAAGGTTCGACAAAGCCGCGGTGGGGTTGGTGCAGTCGAGGCTGAAGGCGGACGCGAGCTGGTTGCAGAGCTGTATAGACATGTTCCTGCCAGGTGACGCCACAGGATGATAGGCCGTATTATTTACACCATAGTTTGTGCCCCCAGGGGCAAAGGGGGTATTGGGGTTAAACTCCTTCCTCTTGTTGCTGGCGCCCATCTGGGCGTTAAAACCCGCGCCATTCTCAACCCCCCTGTACCTGGTAGTAAGAGGCGCACATCCTGCTGTGCCGTCTGAAGCGCCGAGCGCCTTATAGGTCATTATGCAGTCAAAAGAGTTGCCGTGGCACTTGAGGCATATCTCAAAAATATAAGGCTGCCTCGCCGCGCCTATGGGCGCAGGATTCTGAACCGCGCCGTTAATGTCAACATACTTCATGCCCTTGACCCTGCCGCCGTCGCCGTCGCCTGGCGTGTTTGTCCCGACCTTAACGGCATGGGGGTTATGGCAGTCGTAACACTCGACGTGCTTTGAGGTTATGGGCAGCGCCTCGCTTGCGACGTGCCTTCCGGCAAGCGCCGTGTCATCAACCGGATGTCCGCTCTGGTTGGCAACGAGCCTCTTGTTTATCTCGGTCTGTATGTCCCTTGTGGACGGGCCTCCCGCGTCATGGCATCTCTCGCAAAGGTTCTCCTCCCAACTGATAAGCTGTCTTGGTATCAGGTAGTCCGCGTTTACCGATGGGTTGCCGCTTGCAACCGTCTGCCGAGCCGCAGGAACGCCGCCTGAGCCGTCCGGCGAGGTCGTATCGTAAGCGCCTGCGGCATTCGGCGACTTTATGCCGTGCGGGGTATGGCAGTTAAGGCAGCTGCCAAGATTGCCGGAAGTAAGTCCGCTCCTGTTCCTTCTCGGCCATATCGGTGAGGCGGAACCATCGCCCGGCCAGTAAACGCTCCCGGCAGGAGGGCTATAGTGGCTTGACGACTGGTAAACGCCCTTGCCCTGATAAAAGCCCCACCTGCCCATGCCAGTGAGGCTCCCTGAGCTAGAGATGTTGGACATGCTGTCATGGCAGTACCAGCAAAGCTCGGAGTATCCACCTGCCGGGGTCAAAGGATATTTGAAGAGAAGATAGGGCTGTATGGGGGAGCTTATCGGTTGAGGCTCAGACTCGCCGAACATTGAATGTAACTCATGGCAATGGTTGCACTCGCCGGATTTATATGTGCCGGAGAGTGTTCCAACAGAGCTGTCGTGATAGGTTGCGCTGGCGCAGTTCCCGCCGTAATCAGTGCCAAGACCCCTGTTAACGCCTCCGGCACAGGGCGTCTCCCCGTCCGTTGTGCCGCCACCGTGCTTGGTATACGGGAATGCGCTGCCAGTGGCATCGGCGTTATCGCGCAGATAATAAAATGGCAGCGCCACAACCATAAACAGCACGACGCAATAACCGGATATTTTAAGGTTACGCAACATCTGAGACCCCATTTACGCCGCTTCAAATTCCGACTGGCCTGTAAGTCCCCCAATAGACTTGTAACATACTCAACTTGACACATCAAGCCTATTCGTTGCATTGCTATTCACGATAAGCGATAATACGCTATGTGACTTCATGCAACAGCTGTAAAAAGGCAACCGCTGATTATGACGATTACAATTGTTATATTTATTAAAGTCTATTATACTTCACGCCATTCAGGCAACAAAAAAACATTGACTATCTTTGGCGATTTTAATATTATTACAGCCTGTTTGATTCTCGTTCCGTTGCGTCCACTGGGGGATCGTCTAACGGCAGGACAACGGGTTCTGAACCCGTTTATCTTGGTTCGAATCCAGGTCCCCCAGCCATTTTTTTCAAGCCATTCGCCTGAATCGGCCTTCCTCTGCAGGGGACATGCCAATGAAGAAACTCTCACTGATTGCAATGTTACTTGTCTTTACTGGTTGCGCGCCCACTCTCCCTGTGCGTGTTGTTCCCGATAAGGTCGAAGTCTTCGACTCTTATGAGACCGGCCAAATAACAACCGCATACGTCGGAGAGCCGATTGTCCATTTCAGGGTCAATGTCTACAACTATCCGGGGTTTGAGGCTGTCAGAGACTTCTCGATACCTATAGACTCCGGCATCTCGTTGTTTGCAGTAATGCCGGTCGTTGAAAAAGGCTCCCGATGGATAGCGTTACGCAAGACCACGGACGGGAACTTCCTGTGCACCCGCGTCAAGGAGCCTAAGCAGTGGTGGGTTGAAGGCGCGGCAGGACACAGGTGGAAGATCGGCCTGCTGGTCAACCCGTCAGGCGAGGCCATCGGCTCCACGCGCTGCGTCTACCATTCCGACACCGCCATCATAGATAAAGACACAAGCTGCGGGGCATTTATACCCGGCGGTTATATCAGAGACGCCGTCCGAACGAACGAATGGCTAAGGCCTGAAAACTTCCTCGTGCCAATAAAGATACCCGTTGCCTCAGCGGCCTTTGGAATGGAGATTATCTACACCGGCAAGTCGAAAAACAGCGTGGGCTTCACATACAGGCAGACAGGGGAAAAAGACCTTGACCTGAACTATGACATGGATACATCCAACGTCATTGGCGTAAAGGGCATTGACATCGAGATAATCGAGGCAACCAACACGCATATCAGGTTCATCATAAAAACCCCTGTTGCGAGACTCAGGGAACTGATGCAGGAGAAGGATGCTCAACACAAAAACCACAGCGACATATAAACTTTACACGCTTGCCGTTGCGCTGTTTTTGTCTTATACGCACCGCCGCTTCTCAAACCGGACCGCTATCACAGGCGGTATTGACACCCCTGCCCTAATGAGTTAAACTGCAAAGCTGAATATAAAAACGTCGGCGCAGCACGTCTTGCGCGAAACGTATCAGCCTTAACGGCCAATGCCGCCGCCATCCAGCTAACTGACAGGCATCCGGTTCATGTCCCAGACAACTACCATGACACAGAAAAAAGAGCCGCTTGAGATTGACTGCGCCGCCTGCGGCGCCAGATTCAGGCTATGGGTGCCTCCCAACATCATCCCTGAAGTCGCAAAAAACGGATTGAGGATAAGTTGCGTGCTGTGCGGGGCCAAATATCTGGCCAAAAAAACCCCAGACGGCTTTACTGTCGTTGCAGTCAAAGAGGCGGGCGTGGAAAAGACGCCAACTGCCGCTTCGAGCGAGGTCGCGGCAAAGATAAAGGCCCCGGTTCAGATAACCGACAGGATACTCATGATCGAAGACGACATAATCGCCAGGGCAATGGTCGAGAGCCAACTTTTCGACTCCGGCATCGAGGTGGTCATGGCCAAGAACAGCTCAGAGGCGCTCAGGGCGATAAAGAAACAAAAGTTCAGCCTTATCGTCTCCGATCTGCACCTTAAAAATCAGGCCGACCCGGAAGCTCAACTTGACGGAGAGGAACTGATCAAGAGGATAATCGATTCAGGCGTAGAACTCCCGGCCATAATCACCACCGGCAAGGACATCCTTGACGACATGATAGCCGACCCCAAATGGTTTGACCTGCGCGTCAAGGGGTTCATTCAAAAGGGCAACCCGTTCTGGGTGGAGGAGTTGAAGCTCAAGATAAAAGAGGTGCTGTTCAAGGACTGAGTTTCTTAAGTAACGCATCCGTGCGAATTATCGCCCAAACCCCGGTTGGACGCCTCTCGCCCGCCTGAGATAAGCCGTAATCTCCATATCGAAACCGCCTTACGGTTATCAGTGGACGGTTATCAGTTTAAGGATATTATTTTTTCATCATCACTGATAACTGATAACCTTTCAGGAGGTAAGCCGCTTAAACCGTTTACTTCATTCAAACGATACCGTTTAAGGGGCTGTCTTCTTGATAGACAGCCCCTTTTTTATTTGCGACGTCGGCGCGAGGTTTACCAAACAATGCAACAGAACAAAAATTCGGCGGCCGGTTATTCCCTTGCCGTGCTTGCCTCGGTTACGTTTTCCGCAAAGGGCATACTGGCAAAGCTTGTGTACGGGTACGGGGTAGACCCTGAGACGCTTCTTGCATTGAGATTTTTGCTTGCCGCGCCGCTTTTCTGGTTGGCCTTGTATTTTTTTCCGGGCCCAAGGGTAAGCGCAAAGGATATGGCAATCCTTGCATTGAGCGGTTTTATCGGCCTTTTTTGCGCGGCAATGGCCAATTTTTACGGCCTTTTGTATATTGACGCATCGCTTGAAAGGATCATCCTGTATGTGTATCCCTCAATAGTGGCGATACTGACGCTTGTATTTTTCAAGGAAAAGGCGGGTGTCAGGTTCTGGGTTTCAATCGCCGTGATCTACGCCGGGCTTGCAATAACGCTAAAGCTCCATGAGGGCGTCGGAAGGAGTGAGTTTATTGGCGCGTCCCTTGTATTTATATCAGCCGTGATATTCGCGGTAAGCTATCTTGTAACAGAGTCCATCGGCGCTCGGGTATCGAGCGTCAGGATGTCGGCCTACACGACGACAACGGCGACATTTGCCTTTGTCGGCGCTTGGGCCTTTGAAGGCGCGCCAATCCCGCGCTCGCCTGACGTGTGGTGGCTGCTTTTGATAATGGCCGTTGTCTGCACGTTTATTTCCGTCCTGGCCACGGTAATGTGCATAAAAAAGTTAGGCGCAAGACGCGCCGCCGTGGCGGGCATGATAGGCCCTGTCTCTACCGTATTGCTTGCGTATTTGATCCTTGGCGAAACCATTGACGCGGTGCAGGCAATAGGCATGACGCTTGTCATGGCAGGGGTGCTTGCCATATCGCTCCAGACCGTGACGGACGCTGGACTAAGCAAGAGAGGCGTACAGCCGGACGGATTATCTGCGGAACGGGACTAAAAAAGCCAGCTAAAAAACAAAAGGCATCGCAGGCGATAAACGCCCGCAATGCCTTTTGCGTGTTGCTTTGCCGTTTGGAATTACTTGACCGCCGGGGCTGGTGCCGGAGCTGCCGGTTTTGCACATGTGTTCTTCTTTGCTTCTTCCTTCTTTGCTTCTTCCTTCTTTGCAGCCTTCTTCTTCTTTGGAGCCTTCTTCACTTTTGGTGCCTTTTCCGGTGTTGCTGCCGGAGCCGGTGTTGCCGCCTTTGCCGGTGCTGCTGCCGGAGCCGGTGTTGCCGCCTTTTCCTCTGCTGTGGCCATGGTCATCGTGCCGAACGCCACTGTTGCGAGCATCGCAACTGCTACTACGAACATTCTCTTCATCGAAAAGCCTCCTGTAAGAAATTTTGCAAACTTACCGTTAGAGATGCACAAAACATGCCATACAAATAAACTCTTTAGAATCAGAGAGTTAAGGAACTATCCATCCAGCATCCAACTATATTTGCACCTTTTGGTGTTTTTGATGTATTTTTTGGTGCGCCTCAACACGCTACTCGCTTAAAACATCATATGGAACGCTATACCAAGGAATGTTGCATAACACAGGCCATTGACCATGAGCATCCTCGTTGTAATGCCTTTGCCCCTCAGCGCAAGGTAGTAAAGCCATACGCCTGCAATGATGGTAATGAGTCCGCTTGCAAGCACGGTAAGGTTTATGGTCCATGGCGTCAGAAAGATGCCGATTGCAGGCAGGAGGCTCCCTTGAAAGACCATGGCGCCGGTTATATTTCCTGCGGCGAGCGTGTCCTTGCCGTTCCTTGTCCACAGGATGCTGTTTATCTTTTCAGGCAATTCGGTTGCAACCGGCACGATGAGGAGGGAGAGCGCTATGACCGGGATGCCGACCACCTCAGCGAGGTGCTCAATCCCGTGGACAAAACCCTTTGCCCCGATGACGATAAGGCCGAGCGCAACGAGCAGTTGAACAAGCACCCAGAAAAGATGCTCCGTGAATATCCTTGACAGATACAATGGCTTTGACTCCTCCGTAGAGTGGCCCTCGCCCACGAGCGCAGCGCTTGCCTTTATCGTCTCCATCACGTAATAAAAGTAGGTTAGGACAAGCACTAAAGAGACGAATATGCGAAGGAGCCTGTAGTCATAAGGCGTAAAGGCGACAAGGAACGAGAGCGTAAAGGCGAAGAGAAAAAACTCCATGTCCCGCTTGAAGCCCGTCTTTTCCGGCGTGAACGGAGCGCCTCCCCTTGCGCCTTTGAATACCAAGAGGCCAATGCCGATGAGAAACATGGCAAGCGTGGAGAGCATGAACGGCGCTCCCATGATTGCGCCGACGCCGACCTCCTCGCTCATCTTGGCGGAATTGCCGCCAAATATCGCCACGAGCGGCACCATCGTCTCAGGCAGGGCCGTGCCTACCGCGGCAAAGAGGCTGCCTGTAACGCCTTCCGAGAATTTGAGCCGTGCGCCGAGCGTCTCAACCGCGTTGGTGAATATCTCGCTTGCCGCGACTATGACGACAAGATAAAATGCGAGCGTAAGAAGTTCGTAGGTCAATTGTTTCTCCTTTAGTTTCCCGACTGTTCCCGGCTCACCAGTTCGCTTTTCTCGCCCCTTGCGAAGAGCAACACCGCCGAGCCGCCCACAAGCAGCGCTGAACCGATGATTATAAACCAGATACCGGGGTCTTTGTTTATCGTATAGACCGCGAACTGGCTGAATATGTAGTCGTCAAGCCTGATATGCCTTTTTCCAAGCCTTGTCTCTGAGCCGGGTCTTGATAGTTGAAGGTACGCCAGCGCCCCGTCGCTTGACATTATCTCTACATGCGGATTGCGATATTCGCTTGAACGGGAGTACGCTTGTCCGCCTCCAGCGCCGTCGTCAACGGCAAAGTCGGGGAAGATGGCCCCGAGCGCGAAGACCGCCCCGTCAGGGGTCTTGAAAACATTGCCCAGCGTTGCGTCAACCTTCGCTCCGTCAACGTCCAGTACAAGTCCGGTCGGCGTAGCGCCATGATCAACGTGGTAGAAGGCGATGCCTTTGTATATGAGCGGGTTGTTTATCTCTATGTCCTTTGTAAGTATCTCTTTGCCATCGTCGAGAAGCGTTACCGTTGACCTGAGATATTCCGTGCCGCCTGTCCCGGACGCTTTGACCTCCATGTCGTCAAGGCGCATGTAGAGTCCTTTGGCGTTGGGCACAGGAGACGCCTCTCCCTGTATGACGACGTTGCCCTGACTTCTAAAGCCCCAGACGCTGCCCACGAGGTGTCCGAGCAGAGCGACAAGAAAGCCGATATGCACGACATGCGGCAAGAAGGAGCGCCATGGCATCTTGTTTTTCAGGATTGCATATATCTTGTCAACGGTGCATGAGACAAGGTGCAGCGCAAAGGCGGCCATTAAGACTATGAGCGCGATTATCCAGAAGGCATGAGCGGACATCCTGGCGCCTTCCCGCATGAGGAACGGCAACAACACGGCCTCGTCAAGACGCCCGTATAACTGAGGGTGTCTTACGGTCAGCATCGAACCCCACGCCGCAACAACGACAATCAAGACCGTAAAGACAATGGTAAGTTTTATTGAAGTAAGAAAAGCCCAGAGTCGTTTCACTTTGTTTCTTCCATTCAGAACATCCTACGATTATACGGCATAATAGTATATCACGGCGGGAGATTGATTGCACCTACCTTTTCGCGGGGGATTTTCCTTGTCCAGCCGTTGAAATTTTATGATAGAATAAAAAAATGTTTGAACTGACCATATTGACATCATTTTCATCGGCGCATAATCTGCGCGGGTATAACGGCGCGTGTGAGAACCTTCACGGCCATAACTGGCGCGTGGAGGTGTCAATCAAGGCCGAGGCAACGGCCTCTGACGGCATGGTAATGGACTTTAAGGAGCTAAAGGCTGACGTGAAGGAAATAATCGCGTCCCTTGACCATAAGTATCTCAATGAAACGCCGCCGTTCGACAAGCAAAACCCAACCGCCGAACTCATCTCAAGGCACATATATCAAGCGCTCAAGGCGTCGCTTGCCCAAAGTGGCGTCAGCGTAAACAAGGTGCTGGTGTGGGAGTCGGACAACGCGGGCGCGGCCTATTATGAATAAAAAAGAGCTGCGCGACATACAGTCCGGCCCGGACTTCAGGCGCATCAGCATTGACAAGGTCGGCGTCAAGGACGTCGCGTATCCCATCATAGTCCTTGACAAGAAGAACAAATTCCAGCACACCATCGCCTCAATCAATATGTACGTTGACCTTCCGCATCAGTTCAAGGGCACGCACATGAGCAGGTTCGTCGAGATCCTCAACGAGCACAGGCGCGAGATAACGATACACAACTTTCCAATCATACTTGAAAAGATGAAAAAACGCTTCAACGCGTCAACGGCGCATCTTGAGGTGGAGTTTCCGTATTTCATCGAAAAGGCGGCGCCGGTTTCAAAGGCAAAGGGACTTATGGAGTATCGCTGCTCATACAGGGGCACACTTGCCACGGAGCGCGACTTTGTCGTTGACGTGCGCGTTCCGGTCCTGACGGTCTGCCCCTGCTCAAAGGAGATAAGCGACAGGGGCGCGCATAACCAACGGGGGCTTGTAACGGTCTCCATGCGCTTCAACGGCTTTGTGTGGATAGAGGACATCATAAAGACGGTGGAGGCGTCGGCGTCCAGCCCGGTCTATTCGCTCCTGAAAAGGGTGGACGAGAAATACGTGACGGAAAAATCCTTTGACAATCCCATGTTCGTCGAGGACGTTGTCAGGGAGGTGGCCATGAATCTTGGCAAGATGAAAAAGATAAAATGGTTTCGCGTCGAGGCCGAGAACTGGGAGTCCATCCACAACCACAGCGCGTATGCCTTCGTGGAGAGGGAAAGAGGGTAGCTTTTTATCTGATAATAGTTGGGTTACGCTGCGCTAACCCAACCTACCCTACTTGAGTTGATGGCAGACGTCGCGGACGGAGTTGTTTACATCGATGGAGTAACAACGGAAAAGGTCGAAATGGAGATAGCCGCCTAAGGCTATTTACACACCTATTGACAAGACCTCGATTTAATAAAGCATCGTAGGTTGGGTTAGCGCAGCGTAACCCAACTATTATTCTCGCCCCACACCTTCTAACGCTTTTCTCGCGTCCTACTCCCCAATCGCTGCCGTAAATGCCACGGCTTACGTAACTGTGAAAACTCGAATAAGCCCAATCCACGGGCGACTTGACAAGACCGTGCCTTACCGGATTGTAATTGTAGTGGATATACTCGACGTGTTTATTGAAGTCGTCATCGTTCCTGATATTATGCTCCCAGAAACGGCGCTGCCATATCCCCTGTTCGCCCTTGCTTGCCCTTGAAGGAGATATGGAGCATTTAGTTTTATCATCGAACCGCTTGCTGAAATAGCTTTTGATGAGTCTCCATCGCGTCGAGAAGTCATTGTCGTTTTCAGGCAACGTCCAGATGCAATGGATATGGTCCGGCAACAAGACAAAGGCGTCCATCTCAAACGGATATTGTCTTTTCACATGGTCAAACGATTCACCTGCAAGCCGGGCGTTGTCTTTCCCGCACAGTAAGTTTTCCCTCCGATGAGTAACCACCGTAAAGAAAAATGTCGCGCCCTTTTCTTTTGATCTCCGGTATCGCATTGATATTGTTGGGTTACGCTGCGCTAACCCAACCTACGCTACTTCACCTGCTGTTGCTGTTTGACGACCGTCATTACCGTGGCAATGAGGGACGATATGTCGCCGAAGTTTGCGGGCAGTATGAGCGTGTTGTTGTGCTTTGCGAGCAGGCCGAACTGATCAACAAGCCTCTCGGCCACCCTTAGCTGCACGGCCTCCATGCCGCCGTCGGCCTTTGTCGCCTCGGCCACGGCCTTCAATCCGTCGGCCGTTGCCGTGGCAATGGCGCGTATGGCCTCGGCCTGCCCGATGGCCTCGTTTATCTGCTTCTGACGAATGGCCTCTGATTCGAGCACCACCTTCTGCCTTTGTCCCTCGGCCACGTTTATAGCGGACTGCTTCTCTCCCTCTGACTGTAGGATTACGGCGCGCCTCTCCCTTTCCGCCTGCATCTGTTTTTCCATCGCCAGGAGAACGGTCTTGGGAGGCACTATGTTCTTTATCTCGTATCTTAATATCTTCACGCCCCAGAGCTTTGATGCCTCGTTAATAGCGCTCACGATGGCCGCATTTACGAGCGTCCTCTCCTCAAAGGTCTTGTCAAGGTCAATCTTGCCCATCTCGCTTCGCATGGTGGTCTGGGCAAGCTGCGTAATGCCGAAGAGGTAGTTGCCGATGCCGTAGGAGGCCATCCTCGCATCCCCCACCTGTATGAATATCACGCCGTCAACGCCCACCTGCACGTTGTCCCGCGTGATGCAAACCTGTTCAGGGATGTCAACAGCCTGCTCCTTTAATGAGTGCCTGTAGGCAACAGTGTCAACGAACGGGATTATATAGGTAATGCCCGCGTACACAGTCTTGTTGAACTGACCGAGGCGCTCCACGACGTAAGCGCTTTGCTGCGGGATGATGCGAACGCCCCTGATTATGCCGATAACCACGATGATGGCGATGCCAAGAAGAACGTATTCCACGATTGAGTCTCCTTTTAAGCTATTTTTTTAATCTTTACCCTTATGCCTTCTATAGCGATTATCTCGACGCTCGTTCCCTCTGCGATGTCTTCGGGCGCATCGCTTACGGCGGTCCATATCGAGCCTCTGTGGCGTATCTCTCCCTCTCCTCCGCACGGTATGGCCTTTGTAACCTCGGCCTTTTGCCCGATGTCATCGGACATCTGCGCACCGGAGGCCCCAAACAGGGTGCGGGCGGCCTTTCTCAACACGACGAGAAGCAATAGGGATGAGGCTGAAAACGCGATAAGCTGCGTGTTCGTCTCAGGCGTTACGCCCGCCCATGTCAGGACAGCGGTTATAATGGCGCCCAAGCCAAGAAACATCAGGACAAACGTAAAGGTGGTAAGCTCAAGTATTATGAGCGCAAGGCCGATTATTGCCCATACGACAGCGGGTGAAAGACCTAACTGCGGCATCTCAAAAACCTCCGATATTCTTAAAATGTTATATGAGGACGAACGCTCAAACGTCCATCTCTCCGAGCGCCTTGATGGCCGCAAGCCGCATCTTGTGGTTGCCCTTGACCGCGAAGTACAGCATGGCCTCTTCAGTGCGCTTGTCCCCTATGCGCCCGGCAAGCTCAAGCGCCCTCTCCACGACGCCGGGGTCCTGATTCTTGAGCAGCGGCATGACCGCTGGAAGTATGCGCGCATCCCTGAAGCCGGCCATTGCCTCAAGCGCTACGCGCTGGACAATGGCGCTTGCATCCTTTAGCGCCTCGACGATATGCGCAAGGACGTTGGCGTCAGGCAGACCTCCAAGCACCCTGACCGCTGCGGCGCGCACGTCCTCGGACGGGTCTTTAGAGGCCTTGATCAGCGCCTCGGCAACGGACGGCCCCTTGAGAGCGCCGATGGCATATATCGCCCTTACCTTCTCAAGCATCGGGGCTGACGCGATCTTCTGAGCCAGTTCCACAAGACGGCTGCGCGCAGTAAGATTCTCCATGGCCTCAGCCGCGGCCTTCTTTATCTCGTCGTCCTTGTCCTGCAATGCGCTTAAAAATATCTCTCGTCTCTTTTCCATACCTGTAATCTATAGCAGATTAAGCCGCAACTTGCAACCTGCCTTTCTTGAAAGAAAGGTAGGCCCAAAGAACTTTAATTGGGAATAAGCACCAAGGCTGACGATTACCATGTATTGCCCCATCACCGCTTTGCTCGTCAGTTGACAGCGCGTCCGGACTGCTATACATTTTAATCGTCGGTTAAGCGGAGGGGATTATATGTCAGGGAACAATATCTGCCTCGTCATCGTGGACTTCCAAAACGACTTTTGCCCGGGAGGGGCGCTTGCCGTAAAGGATGGGGACCGCATTGCCGACGCCTTGAACGGCTATATAGCCATGTTCCAAGCCAAGGGACACTTGATTGTCGCAACGCGGGACTTTCATCCATCAACAACTATCCACTTCAAACAACACGGCGGGGCATGGCCGCCTCACTGCGTGCAGGGGACTCAAGGCGCGGCCTTTCATCCGGCATTGAAACTGCCGGGCAACGCCGTGATAATAACAAAGGGCGAGCGGCCTGATGAGGATTCATATTCAGGCTTTGACGGAAGGGACGAGCGCGGCCTCGGGCTTGAGGCCGTATTGAAAAACGACGGGATAAGACGTCTCTTTATATGCGGCCTTGCAACCGACTACTGCGTAAAGGCAACCGCGCTCGACGCATTGAGGCTCGGCTTCAGGGTTACGGCGCTTGTGGACGCGATAAAGGGCGTTGACCTGCATGAAGGGGACTCGATGGCCGCGCTTGAAGAGATGGCCGAACACGGCGCTCTCTTGTCGTCGCTGGCTGAGGTCAGGACAACGTTGGCATGAAGACGGCGGATGATGAGGGGTCTTAAAGGCATAACCTGCCTATAAACCTTTCGAACAGGCCGTTGCCAGTTTTTTCCAGTCCGTGTCCGGCAATAGCGAAGGAAAGGCGGCTCCTTTATCCTTTGCCCCGGCCTCAAGATACCTTAGCCGCTCGCCGGTCAGCGGATGTGACGCCACGTATCGCAGTATGCCCGGCACTGCCGCGCCTTCCTTGTCCAGTTTTTTCAGAAAGTCGGACAGACCGGATGGATCAATGAGCGCCTTTATCAAAAGCGCCTGTCCCGCCTCGTCCGCCTCGCGTTCGCTCGCCCTTGAATAGGTCGTCTGTATGACGGAGTCGGCAATCCTCGCGACGCCTGATACGTTGCCGCCCGTCACGACGGAGAGGAGCATATACGCGGAGAGTTGTTGAAAGAGCGCCTTTGTCGCGTGCCTTTTCAGCACGTGCTGCATCTCATGCGCCAGCACCCCGGCAAGCTCCTCGGTTCGCTCCGTTTTTTCAAGCAGGCCGGTGAAGATGACGATATGCCCGCCCGGAGCGGCAAAGGCGTTGACTATCTTGTTGTTTACGATATGTATCCTGAAGGTATACGGGTGCGGTCTGGCCGCATGGTCAAGGCTTGATAGAACGGCCTCAAGCTGTTTTTTCAACTCCGCATCCTCGCATTTGCCGCCCGGAATTGACTGCGCCATTTGCTCCGCCACGGCGCTGCCGAGCGAATCCTCAACGGACGCCGGAACCCTTGCGGCCGCATATCCGGCGACGATTGGCAAAGAGACGTAAAATCCCGCCAACGCAACGGCAATGCAGACAACGGCGATGACGGCTATAATGACTGATTTACGGCGGTTTCGGACGTTGCTGAATTTTGTCAAAGATGACGGTGAGACACGCCTCAATTCCTCGATAAATCCGTGAACGATTATGACAAGGGACGCGCCTCGTCTTTCAAGCCGTACCGGCTCACCTGCGTAGGAATCCTGCGAAAAGTTTATTTCATTAAACGGCCATTCGACATGAGCTGCTATCGTCGGCAACCCGTCTCCGGTTATCCTAAGGCCGGTATTGGTTATCGAAACCTTTACGTCGTATCTGGCTGCGGTTTTGCCGTTATAGTAGTAGGCGTCCCATGTCCGATTCATCTCAGAATCCGAAGTCAACGTCAAACGCGTCGGCCAGACCGTCTCCGGCGGCGGATGCCTCATTTATCCTCTGGCGGATGCCTTCAAAGTCAACGGCTCCTTTGACCATCAGGAAGCGCGCATTGAACTCTGCCATGCGTTTTACCACCCACGCGAAGCCTATGCCGAACGTGAATATCACAAGGAGCACATTGCCAAGATAATAGGTAAAGAGTTTTCCTCCGGTGATGTCAAAGGAAAAGCTAAGACCCTCTACGCTTGTATGCTCCCAATCGTAGCGCATCAGTTTAGCCCTGTACCAGAACCAGTACAAGCCAAAGGTGATAATGACGAGCGCGTGCCCAAGAATGAGATGCCAGCGCAGGTCTTCGCTCTTGCCGGTATACTTGAACTGGCTTGTGCCGTAAAACGAGTTTGTCCGCCAAAACTCCTGTTTGTCAATATAAAAGCGCGGGTAATAAAACCCAAGCGTTACGACGGACAGAAACGTTCCGATGAGGTAGAGCTTCATGGCCTCCTTTGCCGTGCCTCGGAAGCTGAACCGCACGCCGTGCCACTGAGTGCGGTTGTAGCGGTATCGTCTTGCGCTTGCTAAGACGTAAGGTTTTATCACAAGTACGCCTATTACGATGAGGTAGCCGAAGGCGGGATGGACAAATTGAGCAAGCAGGTTCGGGACTACGAATATGAGAAAGAAAAGCCCTGAAGCCCTGAATGCCCCCTTGAGGAGTTCCTTGCCTGTGCCGAGGTATTCAAACCTATCGCCCATGAACTGCGTGTGACTCCACAAGTACCGCCTGAGCTTTGTCTTGCCCCAGAAGTAATAGATATTGAACGTAACGATGGACAGCAGGGCATTCACGAGATAGATGACGAACAGCTCGCCGCCCTTTCCGTGAAAGGACAGAGAGTGCGTCTGGCCGGCCGCAGTCCCGGCCGCTGTCTTCCGGGCAACAGGCGGCTTTGGCGAAGTCGGTTCAGCCTGCGACGGGCCGACATGGTCGGTCATTGACGACATTCCGGCAAGTGAGCGCTCCTTTTCAGCGCGGTTGAATTTGAATATAGCCCCGCACCTCGGACAGGCGGCCTGAAGGAGGCCGAACGGAATCTTTGCGCCGTCAACCGTTCCTGAATGATTACATGATGGACATTGGATACGCATAGCTTATTATCGGCATCTTGCCGGTATTTCTTTAGCGCCCTTTAGTCTTTTGCCGGTCGGGCAATATTCGTGTGGGCTAACCGTAAAGGCACGGTTAGCCCCGGTAAGGAAATGTTCATTTTGAAGCTCGTCTTATCGCGCCCAGCACCACTTTGTATTACGAAAGCATGTTGTTTAGTAAATCGCACCGCACAACAAAGTGGTGCTGGGCGCGAGACGACGAGCAACCGGTCGTCAGCCTTGGTGTTTATTCCCAATTAAAGTTTTTTGGGCTTGAACACGGTCATGTCAACGGGCTTGAACATGGCCTTTCCCTTGATAAGCCTTTCCCATTGTTTCTCGCTTAATATGCCTTTTTCGATTGCAACGTCCTTTACCGGTCTGCCGGTGCTTGCGGCCTCCTTTGCGATTGACGTTGCGGCCGTATATCCGATAAACGTATTAAGGCCGGTTGCAAGGCCGATAGAGCCTTCAAAGTACCTCCTGCAACGAGCCTTGTCGGCCTTTATGCCCATTACACATCGTTCGTTGAAGGAGTTGACGCCGGTCGTAAGTATGCGCGTGGATTCGAGGATATTATGATTTATCACCGGCAGCATGACGTTAAGCTCAAGTTGTCCGGCCTGAGCGGCGCATGTAACGGCAAGGTCTAAGCCTATTACCTGAAAGCAGACCATGTTCAGCATCTCTGCCATGACCGGGTTTACCTTACCCGGCATGATGGACGAGCCTGCCTGCACCGGCAACAGCGTTATCTCGGCAAGGCCGGTCGTTGGGCCGGAGCTCAAGAGCCTCAGGTCATTTGCAATCCTTATAAGCTCGACGGCAGCGGCCTTTAACGCCCCGGAATAGACGACAAAGTCCGCCATACTGCTCAAGGCTTCAAAGGCGTCTGGCGCCTTGAGCAAGTCCTTGAAGCCGCTCGCTCTTTTCAACTCCGAAAGCGCAATTGAGCGATACCTTGGATGCGTGTTTATGCCTGTGCCGACGGCTGTACCCCCAAGGCCGATGCGCTTTAACCCGCGCCTTGCCGCCTCGATTGTAATGCCCGCGCTCCTTATCGCCGCCGCGTAGGAACCAAACTCCTGCCCCAGCGTTATCGGAGAGGCGTCCTGAAGATGCGTCCTGCCGGATTTAACGACCCCGGAAAACTCCCTTGCCTTCAAGAAAAGCGTGCCTTCAAGCGCCTTGAGCGCGGCAATGAGCCGTTTCGACGACATGAGGCACGCAAGCCTCAATGCCGTTGGCATGGCGTCGTTGGTTGACTGGCTCATGTTGACGTGGTCGTTGGGATGGATGACGTCGTATCTGCCGCGCCTTTTGCCGAGAAGCTCAAGCGCCCTGTTGGCAATGACCTCATTGGCGTTCATGTTGTGGGAAGTGCCGGCGCCCGCCTGATAGACGTCAACCACGAACTGGTCATGGAGTTTGCCCGTGATGACCTCGTCGGACGCCCTGATTATCGCCTTTGCAATGCGTCTGTCAATGAGTCCGATGGAAAGATTGGCAAGGCAGGCCGCCTTTTTCACCTGAGCCGCGGCAACGATGAACTCAGGATGGGGACGGATACCGCTGATTGGAAAGTTCTCAATGGCGCGAGCCGTGTGAATGCCCCAGTATGCGTCCACAGGGATTGATTTAGAGCCGATGGAGTCGGCCTCAAGCCTTGTCTTTTTATTTGGCATGGGGTGCTTGCCGCACGGGCAATATAAATTTTCGTCTGCCTTGGTGTTGATTCCCAATTAGGGCTTTATTATCTTCCTGTCGGGGACAAACGGCTGGCTTATGTCAATGTGCCCGGCAAGCGTGGACGCCTTCTTGCCTTGAATAAGCAGTTCCACCAGCTTGATCTGTGGAAAATTCAATGCAACGGTATTGACTATGGAGTAGACGGTCTGAAGCTCGCCTGATGAACCGCCCGTGTGCTTAAAGGCAATCTCCTCGCTAAGGTCAATTATTGCAAGGCCGTCTTTTATCCTTACGGAACGAATCCTCGCACCCTGCGGGATCGGGCTTGCGAGCCTCGAATCGTTAGGTCCGGCCAAAAGTATCTCCAGAGCCTCCCTTACCTCGGCCTCAAGAGAGAGCACCTTCACGATGCGCCGCTCAGGCACAAGACGCGTCCCCTCCTCGTCGCTAAAGTATATCTTGATCTCCTTGAAGCCCTTGTCGGTTTTGAGCGCCTTCTCGACGGCTGGTTTGAATATAATATCTCCGTACCTGTCAATTATGATTATGCCCGCGATGATGGTAACCAGCGCGACGAGCAGGACAACGAGATAGCCGTTGCCGGATTTACCGCGCCTTCGCTTACCATTGTGTTGGCCGCCGTGCTGGCCGCTTTGTCCTTTTGTCTTACGTGCCATGTTAGTTCAATACGACGAGTTCCGCATTGTCAAGGGTTTCTCCGAAAAACCTCCTGCCAACGGCAATAAACCTCTCCGGAGAGTCCGTCACAAAGAACCTGTGCGCTCCCTGAGCGTCTGATGCGTTCAATAGCTTGGCCTGCGCGAGTGAGCGCTTGACCTCGTCGGCAGTGGCCGCGGCTGAATCAATGAGCACGACGCCGGGACCAAGCACGCCGAGCATGGTCTCCTTGAGAAGCGGATAATGAGTGCACCCCAATACAAGGGTGTCTATTTCGAGTTTTTTGAATCCCTCAAGGTAGCGTGAGGCTATCTCCCTTGTAACATCGTCCCTGAGCCAACCCTCCTCAACAAGAGGCACGAACAAAGGACATGCCTTGGTAAACGTGGCTATGTCCGGGTTTATGGCCTTTATCGCGCCGCAGTACGCGTTGCTTTTTATCGTCCCCTCGGTGCCTATGACGCCGACTTTTTTCGAGCGCGTAATCCGCGCCGCGGCCCTTGCGCCCGGCTCTATGACGCCTATGACCGGCACCTTCAATTCAAGCTTGAGCCTCTCCAGCGCAAAGGCCGAGGCCGTGTTGCACGCGACAACTATCATCTTCACCCCGCGCCTTACAAGAAAGCGCGCGTCCTCAAGGGAGTATCTTTCCACCGTCTCCTTTGATTTAGAGCCGTAAGGCACACGCGCCGTATCTCCAAGATATATGGTATCCTCGGACGGCATGAGCCTCGTTATCTCCCTTAATACGGTAAGTCCCCCGATGCCTGAATCAAAAACCCCGATTGGCCGCGCCGCGTCAATGTCTCTTGTTGAAAAGTTCATTTTTCAAGTCTATGCAATGGACTGATTCTTGTCAATAGGAAATAGGTATTCCTCTGATATAATACCACATATGGAAAACTCCGGGATAGCAAAGGTCTTTACCGAGATAGCGGAACTGCTGGAGATAAAGGGAGATGACCCGTTCCGCATCCGTTCCTATAAAAATGCGGCAATGGTCGTGGAGGGTCTTACCAAAAGCCTTGCGTCCCTTTATGAACAAGGGGAGTTGAACGGGATTCCGGGTATCGGCGCCGGACTCAGGCAAAAGATAATTGAGATGCTCTTGACCTCAAGATGCGCCTACCATGACGAGCTTCTTAAAGAACTCCCATCCGGACTCCTTGACATCCTCAACGTTCGCGGCGTAGGGCCGAAAAAAGCCGCGCTTTTTTACAAGGAACTCGGCATAAGCACGGTTGAGGCGCTTGAAAAAGCCGCGCACTCTCACGCCCTTGCCGCTTTGAATCACATAGGAGAAAAGACCGAGGAAAACATTATCAAGGGCATCATGGAGCTTAGGACAATGGCCGGCAGGGTTACGCTCCACTCCGCCATGCTCACGGCCGATGCAATTATCAAGTACCTGAAAAAGACAACCAACGTTGGGGATGTCCAACCGGCCGGGAGCATCAGGCGCTGGAGCGAGTCCATCGGCGACATTGACATACTTGCAATATCAAGCGAACACGAACGGGTTGTTGACGCATTCGTAAAATACCCGGATGCCAAGGAGACCATATCAAAGGGCGATACAAAGGCGGCGATTGCGCTGAAAAACGGCTTGCATGTTGACCTGCGCGTACTTGACGCCCTTTCTTACGGCGCGGCAATGCAGTATTTTACAGGCTCCAAGTCACATAACGTAATCATAAGGGAGATGGCGAAAAAAAAGGGGCTGAAGATTAACGAGTACGGCGTATTCGATGAAAAGACCGGAGAGCGTCTTGCCGGTCTCACAGAGGCCGACATATACAAGCACGTTGGCCTGCCTCTGATATTGCCTGAATACAGGGAGGGACTGGGAGAGATAGAGGCCGCGCTTGGCGGAAGGCTGCCAAGACCGCTTGAGTTGACTGATATTAGAGGAGACCTGCACTGCCACACCGTTGAGAGCGACGGGGCTGAGACGCTGGATAAGATGGCTGAGGAGGCCATGCGGCTTGGGTATGAGTACATGGCAATAACGGATCATTCAAGGGCCGTTGGTATTGCTCACGGCCTTGACACGAAAAGGGCGTTGAAACAGATAGAGGAGATAGACGCCTTTAACGCCTCTCTTAAAAAAGCCGGCAAAAGGTTCGTTGTTCTCAAGTCAGCGGAGGTTGACATACGCGCCGACGGCACACTTGACCACGAAGACGCGGTGCTTGACAAGCTCGACTGCGTGATCGGGGCAATACACTCAGGCTTCACCATGACGATGGCTGAGCAGACCCGCCGCATCATAAAGGGTCTGAGCACCGGGCGTATTGACATACTGGCGCACCCCACCGGAAGGCTCATCGGCATCCGGCCCGCCTATCAGGTGGACATGGAAGCGGGAATGGAGGCCGCAGTAAAGACGAGCGCCGCGCTTGAGCTTAACTCCTCTCCTGAGAGGCTTGACCTCAATGACGTGCATTGCCGGGCGGCAATGGAAAGGGGCATACTCGTCGCCATTTCAACGGACGCACATTCCGCGCCCCAGTTGTCCAACATGACTTACGGCGTGCACACGGCAAGACGCGGCTGGCTTGAGAAAAAGAACGTGCTCAACGCAAGGCCGCTTAAGGAGCTTTTGGCGTGGTTGAAGAAGAGGCGGTCTTTCGTCCGCTGAAGGGAAACTCCTCCCCTTTTTTCAAGGGGAGGCTGGGTGGGGTTGTGTTATAATTCATCGTTATGCCGACCAAACGATGGGCTTCGTACCTCAGCCCATCCTACCGTGCTGTCAGGGGCAAACTCCTGACGGCACGGGAAAAACAATGGCGCACAGGGATCGTTACCATGAATAAACTGCCTGAACTGTTCGCAAACAACAGGAGATGGGCCGCCTCCGTCGAGAAGACCAATCCTGATTTTTTCAAGACCCTTGCGCGTCAGCAAAAGCCGGACTACTTATGGATAGGCTGCTCTGACAGCAGGGTTCCGGCAAACGAGATTGTAGGGCTTATGCCCGGCGAACTGTTCGTGCACAGGAACGTGGCAAACCTTGTCGTTCACACGGACATGAACTGCCTGTCGGTCATTCAATACGCGGTAGAGGTCTTGAATGTAAAACAGATCATGGTATGCGGACATTACGGATGCGGCGGAGTAACGGCGGCGCTTGAGAACAGGACACACGGCCTCATAGACAACTGGCTCAGGCACATAAGGGATATCCGTTCAATCCACCTCGACGAGTTGAAGGGGCTCAGGGATAAACCAACGATGTTGAACCGCCTTTGCGAATTGAATGTCATCAGGCAGGTCTCCAACGTTTGTCAAACGACGATAATTCAGGATGCATGGGCAAGGAAGCAGCCGGTTGCGGTGCACGGCTGGATATACGGCATAGAGGACGGGCTTTTAAGAAACCTTGACGTTTGCGTCGCGGGGAAGAGGGACTATAAGCGGGTGTTCGGGAGGTAAAACCGGCAAAAAGAGGCAATGAAATTCATCAGATACGTCAAGCCATTTTTATTGACAACCCTTTCAAGATATATGTTATTTTTAGCTCAGTTGTACAGATAGTAAGCTGGTTAGACATGCGAGGAAATGCGATGAAAGATAATTACTACGACACTGCGCAAATCTGCTTGAACGGACATACCGTCAACAGCAATGCGATTTCGTCACCCCAGTTAAACCAGAAACATTGCGCTAAGTGCGGAGAACAGACAATAACTAAATGTCCCGCGTGCAATACGGCCATTCGGGGCTACTACACTTATGTCTATTATTACAAGCCCGCTTACTGCCACAACTGCGGGGAGGCATTTCCATGGACTACAAGCAGCCTTAAAGCCGCCTCTGAACTTGTCGACGAATTAGAAGCCTTGAACCCGGAAGAGAAACAGCAACTCAAGGACAGTTTCCCAGACATCGTGAAAGACACGCCAAAAACCGTGGTCGCGGGAACGCGATTTAAACGGCTGATGGAAAAGGCCGGGGCAGAGGCATACGACGGGATGAAGTCCATCTTGATTAACGTCGTTAGCGAAGCAGTAAAGAAGTCAGTGTTCGGTCCATAGAGATATATATGCCCAACAAGGCGCTCCAGCCGACACCCTTGCCACGGCTGAGCTTTGGCGTCAGCGGAATTGGAGATTATGAATGGAAGCTGCCTATTCGGTCAATGGTGTGCCGATACGCCTGACTTATGAGAGATGGTACCATATTGTCGAAAACCACGATGAATTAGCAAGCTATTTCTATGATGTGCTTGATACTGTAGGAAAGCCAGAGCTTATTGTTCGTGGCAACAAAGGGTCTTATAAAGCTACGAGAAATATTGGAAGAAGAAAGTGGCTGGTAGTGGTCTACAAGGAACTATCGAAAAGCGATGGATTTGTGATTACCGCCTATTTCCTTGATTCTAAACCAAAAGGAGAAATAATATGGCAACAGTAACAACCAAGAGGACAGCGGATTTCATCAGTAACTGTGTTGCAGTAGCAACCGATATGCTGAAATTGCCAACGCGGCATATGTGGCTGGACTATGACAGGGAGGCTGATGTACTCTATATGAGTTTCCGCAAACCCCAGCGAGCTGCTACGACGATTGAAATGGATGACGACATATTGATCCGGAAAGACGGAAAAGATATTGTTGGTTTGACAATATTGAATGCGAGCAGCAGACAATAATAAAAATTTCGCCGCCGCCAACAGCATGTCGGTTTTACAAGGTTTACCTGTGGCGGCAGGGCTTTGCCCCTGCCGCTCACCTGATTGCCGTCAGGAGTTTCCTCCTGACGGCACGGGTAAAAGCGCGACGTTATCCTTCCCTCTTCCTCTTTCCCCCCTCCAGCGGCTCGACCTTCACCTTTACGATCCTGTTCATTTCAACGTCAACGACCGTAAAGCGCATGTCCTTAAAGATTACGAACTCCCCTCCCCTCGGGATGCGTTGGAGTTTGGCGAGCATGAATCCGGCAAGGGTGTTGTACTCCTCGCCCTCCTCCTCGATTACAAGGCCGGCGTCCTCAAGGTCTCCTATCGAGGCTGAGGCGTCAATGAGCATGGCGCCGTCCTTGAGCTTTTCCACAAGCCCGCCCTTGCCCGTGTCGTACTCATCCTCTATCTCTCCGACTATCTCCTCAAGCAGGTCTTCTATCGTTACAAGCCCGTCCACGTCGCCGTGCTCGTCAATGACTATTGCGATGTGCATCTTCCTGCGCTGCATCTCACGGAGAAGGCGGCTTATCATTACGGAATTCGGCACAAAATACGGCTGGCGCATCAGTTCCTTTATAACGACATCGGAGCCGTGCTCAACGGCGCGGAAGACGTCCTTGTTGTAGAGAATGCCAATGACCTTTTCAAGGGATTGGCTGTAGACCGGGTATCTTGAAAACCCGGTCTCGGATATGAACCTCAAAGCCTTTTTCGGGTCCGTTTCAGCGTCAATGGCGCTTATCTTGTGCTTGGGAACCATGACCTCCTTTACCGTCGCGTCCGCGAACTCAAAGACGCCGTGCAGAAGCGCGGCCTCCGTCTCCTCGAATATGCCGGTGTCCGTCCCCTCCCTGATGAAAAACTTGAGTTCCTCCTCTGATACGAATGCGCGTTTTTCCACTCCCTTTACGCCGATGAGCCTCAAGACCGCTCTATTTGAGATGGTAAGGGTTTTAACGACCACGACGGATATCCTTGAAAGCAGGTCTATGGGAGCGGCCGAGGCCATCGCAATCCTTTCCGCGTGGCGCATGGCAAGGGACTTGGGCGCAAGCTCGCCAAGAACAAGCGTTGCGTAAGATATGATGACGACTACCGCTGCGACGGAGAGCGCCTCCGCGTAATGGCGCACAGGCTCGTACGGCGCGGCAAGGAAAAAGGGTTTTATGGCCTCTATGGCCGCCACGCCGCCTATGACCGATGCAAGGGTTCCGACTACCGTAACGCCGATCTGCACGGTTGCAAGAAACCTGTCAGGGTCCTCCTTGAGTTTTGCAACTATCGCGGCTGACCGGTTGCCTTCCTTTGCGAGCTTGGAGATGAGACTCCGCTTGGCCGTGATTATGGCTATCTCGGCGCTTGAAAAAAAGCCGTTCAGAAGTATCAGTATGAATACTACAAAGGCTTCGAATAAGAGGCTGTCTGACAACGCTTAAACTCCTTCCTACCTTTTTTGAAAAAAAGGTAGGCCCCCCGATTAAAACATTCCCTCGATAGAGACATTCGAGGGCAGGCTTATACTCATATTGCCCGTGCGGCAAGCACCGCTCAACGCCCTTTGAATACCGAAAGCCCCGGATAGATCGCGCTTGCCCCGAGTTCCTCTTCAATCCTCAGGAGCTGGTTGTACTTGGCTACCCTGTCGGTGCGCGAGGCGGACCCGGTCTTTATCTGGCCGGCGTTAACCGCCACGCTTATATCGGCGATCGTGGTGTCCTCGGTCTCGCCGCTCCTGTGGGAGATTACCGTCGTATATCCCGCGGTCTTTGCCATTTCTATGGCGTCGAGCGTCTCGGTCAGCGTGCCGATCTGGTTGACCTTTATGAGTATGGAGTTAGCCACGCCCTCGTCAATCCCACGCTTGAGGCGGCCCGTGTTTGTTACGAACAGATCGTCGCCCACGAGTTGGACGCTTGAACATAGCTTCTTTGTAAGCAGACGCCAGCCCTCCCAATCATCCTCTGATAGGCCGTCCTCTATGGAAACAATGGGATAATCACGGGCAAGAGAGGCAAGATAGTCCACCATCTGGCCGCTTGATATGTTTTTACCTTCAAGGGAGTAAGAGCCGTTCTTGTAAAGTTCGCTTGAGGCGCAGTCCAGAGCGATGAATATATCCTTTCCCGGCTTGTAACCGGCAGCGGATATGGCCTGTATTATCACCTCAATGGCCTGCTTATTTGAATCAAGCATTGGCGCAAAGCCGCCCTCGTCTCCGACGGCGGTTGACAGACCCTTTTTCCTGAGTATCTCCTTTAGGCAATGGAAGGTCTCGACGCCTGCCTGAAGCGCTTCACTGAACGATGAAAACCCGGCGGGCATTGCCATGAACTCCTGTATGTCAAGGTTGTTATTCGCATGTGCGCCGCCGTTGATTATGTTCATCATGGGCACCGGAAGCGTCTTTGCGTTAACGCCGCCAAGGTATCTGTAAAAAGGAAGACCTGTCGCTCCCGCGCCTGCGCGCGCGACCGCCATTGACGCGCCGAGTATGGCGTTAGCGCCAAGCTTTTTCTTGTTCTCTGTCCCGTCAAGCGCGATAAGCACGGCGTCTATCATGGGCTGATCAGTTGCTTCCCGTCCGGCAAGCGCGGGCGCTATCTTTTCATTTACCGCCTTTACCGCCTTTTGTACGCCCTTGCCAAGGTACCTCCTCTTGTCTCCGTCGCGCATCTCAACGGCCTCGAACATGCCTGTGGACGCCCCTGACGGCACGGCAGCGCGTCCCTTGAAGCCGCCCTCAAGCAAAACCTCCACCTCAACCGTAGGGTTGCCCCTTGAATCAAGTATCTCCCTCGCCAGTACCGAAACAATGGATGTCATTTAGAAGTTCCTCCGGACAATTTATTACGAATCGCCAATATTATACTTTTAAGCCCTGAAAATGCAAGCCTTACCTACCTTTTTTGAAAAAAAGGTAGGCCCCCCGATTAAAACATTCCCCCGATAGAGACATTCGAGGGCAGGCTTATACTGATATTGCCCCATCACCCTTTTAGCAAACGGTTGTAATTGACTTGAACATGATATTGGACAATAATGAAATAAATAGCGTTGTCGCGTCGTCTGTCAAAATTCGCCGTATTTACGAACAGTTATGACCACCTTATCCATTCTCAGCATATTCGGCTCCGTTGCGTTGATACTCTACGGCATGAGGTTTGCCGGAGACGGGCTTCAGAAGGCCGCGGGGCCTCGCCTCAGAAACTTCCTTATCAAGGCAACGTCAAACCGCTTTAAGGGCATCGGCGTAGGGGCCGCGATTACGGCTCTGTTCCAAAGCTCAAGCGCCACGACCGTCATGCTCGTGGGCTTTGTCGGCTCAGGCCTTATGGGCCTGGCCGAGACAATGGGCGTGATACTCGGCGCGGACATCGGCACGACGCTGACCGTTCAAATCCTTGCCTTCAAGTTATATGACTACGCGATAGCCCTTATCGGCGCGGGCGTTCTTTTACATCTGTCGAGCGGCAAAGGGACAATGAAGCACGTTGGCCAGGCTATCCTTGGATTCGGCTTCGTATTCTTCGCCTTGAAACTCCTTATCGAAACCTTCAGCCCAATTGCCGCAAACCCTTTGCTCAGCGGGTTTCTCGTGGGCTTCAGTTCCGACCCGGTTGCAGGGATAATCATAGCCGGGCTTTTGACCGCGCTTTTTCAGAGCAGCGCGGCAACCCTCGGCATAGCCATTACAGCGGCACATTCGGGGCTTTTGACGATTGACGCCGCAATGCCCATCGTGCTTGGCGCAAACGTCGGCACATGCGTCAGCGCGATAGTATCCAGCCTCGGCGCAACCGTTGACGCAAAAAGGGTGGCCCTCGCTCACATACTGTTCAAGGTGCTCGGCGTCATAATCGTAGTGCCTCTCCTGTCCGCCTTTACACATCTCGTTGGATATGCCTCGCTCGACCCGGCAAGGCAGGTGGCAATAGCGCACACCCTTTTCAATATAGCGATTGCAATCATATTCCTGCCCTTTATAACCCCGTTTACAGGCTTGATAAAAAGGCTTTTGCCGGACAAGCCGGACATGCATAAGTCAGGCGCAAAGTACCTTGATCCGATTGTATTGGCCTCGCCGTCCCTTGCCCTTGTGCAGGCAACGAGGGAGGCGCTGAGGGCCGCTGACATAGTGCAGGAGATGCTTAGCAAATCCATAGAAGTGTTCATTAAGAATGACGCGGAACTAATTGAATCAATTGAAGAAAAAGACGACGATGTAGACTTGCTTGACAAGGAGATCAAGCTCTACCTTACGCGCCTTACAAGGGAGAGTCTCTCTGAAGAGCAGTCCAAGCGCGAGCTTGAGATAATGCTGTTTTCCGACAACATGGAAAACATCGGAGACGTGATTGACAAAAACCTCATGGAACTTGGCCGCAAAAAGATAAAGAACGGGGCCTCCTTCTCAAAGGATGGGCTTGAGGAAATACAGCTTCTTCATCAGAAGGTGGTTGAAAACTTCCGCCTCGGGGTGGCCGCATTTGCCGGAAGCGACCCTGACCTTGCCCAGAAGCTCTTGAACCATAAATCAAGGCTCTCCGAATTAGAACGAGAGTTGAGGCAGGCGCATATCAACCGCCTGCATCTCGGTTTGAAAGAGACGATTGACACGAGCGCCATTCATCTTGACGTGCTCACCAACCTTAAACGCATCAACTCGTGCGTTACCAACGTGGCCTATCCGATACTTGAGCGGACAAAGGGTTGACTTTCCGCCGAAGCGCCGGTATAATCAGACCATATTGTCCGCATACCTCAACCCGACCATCAATATCCCAATCACGCAAAATAACGGGGACGAACCATGCCTGAAACAAGACCTGAGCCGCAGAGTCAGAGCGACCAGAGCGCATTGCTCGGCTGGATAAACAAGGCGTTCGTCATCATTGACGACGTCATACTGCTGCTCGTGGCAATAGGCATCATAGCCGTCGCCATTTTGCTTCTCATCGAGGCCGCAACCGACTTCATAGATTTCAGCAAGCACTCGATATCGCACATAGTGAGCGATCTGATGTTCGTTCTGATAATCATGGAGCTTTTCAGGCAGGTGCTGCGCCAGATAAACCGCCACACCTTCTCACTTAACCCCTTCATCTACATCGGCGTCATCGCAAGCATCCGCGGGATACTGCTCACTCAGATGAAGCTCGGTCTCGGAGAGGCCGAATGGCAGAGCGGCGTGTTACAACTGCTGGTACATGCGGCAATAGTGCTGGTACTGGTTATCAGCCTGTCCGTCTATCTCAAGCGCCAAAAACAACAGGAGTAGACAGCCGCACCGGCGGACGTTACCTAATATTGAAAAACCGCTTGATGGCCCCAAGGATGTTCTCCCCCGCCTGCTTTTCGGACTCCGGCATCCCCGTTGCCTTATCCTTCAGTGCCCTTAATCCGGCCTCCCTGTGTGCAAGACAAGCGCTGACCCTTCCGGCGAATTCAGGGTGTTCATTGAAGATGCGCTTGAAGGTGCCGGACTTTATCACGATGCACAGGCAGTCCTCGCTTGCCACGACCGTCGCATTCCTCGGCTCGCCTGTTAAAAGCCCCATCTCACCGAAAAAGTCCCCGGGACCAAGTGAGGCGACGAACTCGTCCGCCCCGTTGTCGCCTCTATGCCGAACCTCGGCCCTGCCGGTGTCCATGAAATAACAGCTCTCGCCTTCCTTCCCTTGGCTAACGATTATCTCGCCCTTGCCAAAGGACTCGACCGACGCCTCAGCTGAGGCGCTCCTCAAACTCTCCTCATCAAGAGAGGCAAGAAAATCTATCCCCTTGAGCGCGTCAAACACGTGCTCAGGACTAAGAGACGGCTCCGTTCGTCTGTGATAAAGCGTCCTTACCGGATACGGTATCTCGATGGATGCGCGCTTGAATGCGTACCACACGTTTGAATTTATCTCCGTTGAGACATGTGGCGCTCTCTTGTAGTCGTTTATCCATACCCTGAGCCTGTAGTGCGCCGAAAAATCTCCGAAGCCGGACATCCATACCTCCGGGGCCGGCTCACTAAGGGCGGCGCGGTTATTTACAGCCACGTCAAGCAGTATAGCCATGACCTTGTTGGGCGGGTCTTTGTATGCGGCGTTGAAACTCAGATCAAGCACATGCAGCGGCGTCGGATAGGTATAGTTTTCCAACACGTCCTCGGCAAGGAGCCTGTTGGGGATATAGATATAATCGTTTTCGCGGGTAAGAAGCCTCGTGGTGCGCCATGTAACCTCGCAGACCAAACCTTCCCTGCCGTTCACCTTGACCCAATCTCCCCTCGCAACGGTTCTTTCCATGTTTATCCAGAGGCCGGTAAAGAGGTTTTTGAGCGTATCCTGAAGAGACAAGGCAATGATACCGGTTATGACCGCCGACGTCGTAAGAAGCGGCAACACGTTTATGGCAAACAGGCTATGGAGCAGGTACATCGCGCCGCTGAAGTAAAGGAGGAGAGAAACTATGGTCCTCAGGAACGGGGCAACGGTAAATCTTCTTAACAGATTAAACGGCGCGTCCGCTATCAGCCATCTGACGGAAAACACGACAGCGACCGCAAGGAAAAGGATAAATGCCTTTTCAGCGGCGTTGTTCACAACACCGGGCTGTGTGAGCAAAACAACGGCCTTAGCTCCAACGGATAGCGCGGCAACCACAAGCGCGATGAAAAGCGGCTTCATCGAAGGCTTATGTGCGTGCGGATATTGCATGACGTTCACCTTAACACAAACGTAAATAAAATTACATTCACCCACCTTTAAAGGATCTTTGATTAATTCCTTTCCTGCCTTATGACAATGTTAT
>JBBTCG010000163.1:0-3092 GCA_038043305.1 Deltaproteobacteria bacterium
TGTCTCAAAGTGAATTAATCAGACCTTCCCTAAGAATAAATCAGAGCTTCCTTAATTGGGAATAAGCAGTCGGGCTGGCGACAACCCATCCCCGCTTTAAACATGCGGGGACAAGCATTGCCCACGCACTCCGCCCTCACAACGCATGTCCCATGTCCGCTTCGGCCTCGTCCTTGTCCGCGTCGAACTTGGTCCTCTTGGAGGCCATTGAAAACAACTCGCCGAAGGAAGCGGCCTTGTCGGGATAAGAGGCCATGCCGAGGCGCACCTCGGCCATGCCATCTGAAAACATCCTGTTAAAGGACGGGTCCGCGAAGATAGTATGAGTGATTGCCCGCTTGAATCGCGTGTCCTCGGCCTCATCAGCGACAAGCACGAACGCAAAACAGTCCTTGTCAAGTCTAATGCCTGCGACAAGATTTTTAACGGACTTGATGAGCGAGGAAGCGAAGTTTTTTTCAAACTCGGCCTGATGACCGGCAAAAGGCTCCCTGTTCCACGCGATGCTCATCGTGGCAAGGGTTATTACCGCGCCGGATTGCCGCGCCTTTGCCGCCTCCTGCTCGAACCTTCTTTCAAGAAGCGCGAGCTGCGACTCCTTGACCTCCTTTGCGCTGAGATTCCGGTCAAGCGTGTCAATAACGTTTGCAAGCGCCTTCTCGGCATAGACCCTGAATCTTATGAGCGTGTCAACGTCCATCTTTGAAAAGGCGCATGGATAAAACGACTCGTCTCCTGTTTTGTTGAAAAGTGTCAGCACTGCGGCTATCGTTTCGTTGACCTTGAGCGGCACTGAGAGCACCGAACGGACATAAGGACTCCCCTCCTCTGAAAACTCCCTTGAAACCGTATCCTTTTTTCTCAACACCTCCATGACCGTCTCTTTTTCAATGGGCAAGAAATAATCGCGCACGGCCTTGTCGTCAAGGCCGAACGTAGCGGCGGTAAGGTATTTGGTGGTTGAGTCGTGCCGTATCCTCAACAAAGACCCCTCGGCCCCGAGTATGGCCGCCGGCGTCACCGCTATTATGGTTGAGAGCCTCTTGGCGTCCTTGCCTGAGATCATCTCAAGCCCGGCCTCGTCCACGGCAAACATCCTTCTGGCGGAAATCTTTTCCCTGTCCGCGCGTTTCATGGACAAGATGCTCTCGGCGAGCATTGCAGCTATGTCCTTGAAAAAGGTCTCGTGGTACTTTGTCATACCTGCGCCAGAGGCCAACTGGCCGTTCAACGTGCCGACAAGCGTGCCCTGCGCCACCATAGGTATGGAAAGATACATCTTCCTGACGCCCCCCTCATCAGCCCTGTCAACGAGGAAGACCGGTTTTTTCGACTGAGCGGCCGCGCCCTCTATGCCCTCGCCGGGACGAAGCGAGAGCATCCCGATGCCCTTGCCGTCCCTGACGCTCGCGGCCTTGAGAAATAGGCGGCCCCTGTCGTCGTCGAATATATAAATGAAGATAACAAGACCCTGTATTATCTCGGCCAGCTTTTTCGCCACCTGACCCAGCTTGCCCTCGAGCGTGGCCGTTGAGGACATTATGGCATCCGCATCCTTCCAGAAGGTAAACTTGGCGGCGTCTATACGCATCCTCTCGTAGTCGTTGGAGCGCTGTATGACCTCCGCAGCAAGCGCGGCCATATTGGAGAGGAAGCCCAAATCCTGATCCGTGAACACGTGCATGGACTCAGATGAGCTTACGTTTATGACGCCGATGACCGCGCCCTCGACTACAAGCGGCACGCACATGGCGCTCTTTACGTCGCTCCTGTCCCGCGCATTTGGAAACCCCCCTCCGCTCGCCTTGCCGGAGACTAAAAGCGGCTTGCCATCCAACGCCGCCCTTCCCGACACGCCCTCGCCAAGGGGGACGCGAATCTTTCTTACGACCTCCTCGTCCATGCCCTTGGCTATCTCTACCCTTAACATGCCGTCGTCAGTGGATATGAGCATTATCGAGCCTCTCTCGGCGCGGGTGGACTCCGTTGCAAGCTTCAATATCACTGAAAGAAGCTCTCGCCTGTCAATCGTAAGGCGCACGGCGTCAACTATCTCCCTGAGTGAGCCGAGGAGAGCGGTCTGCTCGTCTCCCCGCGTAACAGAGACGGCCTCCGGCGCGCTCTCCTGCCTTACGCTCCACAAAAGCCGCGTGCTGAGCGTGCCGAGCTTTTCAACGTCCTTAAACTCCGCGTTCTCAAGGAATGTATCTGTGGCCTGATCGCTAAGCGCGTTGATTATGATGTTGAGATTTTGTATCTTCTTTACGTCGTTTATGTCCGTGGATGCGGGGATGCCTATATGCGGGGAGAGCCTGTAGCCAAGCTCCTTTAACTTGAAGAGCATGGCGTCCTTGTTGGGGTCAACGATAAGGCAGACGCGGCTTTGCTTGTCCTTCAACAAAATCGGCAGGAGGCTTAAGCCCTCCTTGTTGGCGCCGATGATGGCTATGTTTTTTATGCCCTTGTCCATGTCAAGCGGCCTTATATTTTTTCAAGTATCTTGAGTTCAAGCAGCTTATTGATCAGCCTTATTGACTCCGTGTCAACGGACTGAGCGCCGGAGTCCATGCCCTTTCCCCGCGCCTCGTCAAGACGGCGGAGGCCCTCAAGGATAAGCGGCTCCGCCGGACCGATAATTGTCCGCTCAGGCGCGTAGGCCTCAGGCTCAACCTCGAACTCGCCGTCCCTCCACGAAAGGAGCCTGTACAAGGCGTCCACGCCCTTGAACTCCCTGTACATCGCATGCACGATATTGCCGGTCTCAATGTACACCCTGCCATACCCGGCCTCTGACCCAATATGGATGGCAACGGTGCGCCTCTCGGAGCCGAATATCTGCACCATGTCAATCAGCCCCATGTCCTTTAATCTGCCCTTGACGCCCATATAAAATCACCATTTATAACCGGCACATGGCAACTGCTGAAGCGCGCCAGTTATTAGATTATAGCACGTTGAAGACGATTTGCTTACTTGAAAAGCGCTCAATCACGCCCTTACCTGTCCGTCGCCGTAGATGATGAACTTTCTTGTGGTCAGTTCCTCAAGCCCCATCGGGCCAAAGGCGTGTATCTTGGTAGTTGATATGCCTA
>JBBTCG010000164.1:0-10724 GCA_038043305.1 Deltaproteobacteria bacterium
AGCGGGTGACTGTTAATCACCATGTCGGGGGTTCGAATCCCTCCCTGGGAGCCAGACTGGACGCTCAGACGAACACACGTCTGGGCTTGTTAACGCCTCACCGTTCTCGGTGGGGCGTTTTTTATTGGTTTTTCCGTTGGTTACGTCAGGCATCAATAAGTCGCGCCTGTTTACCCTAAAAGGCTTGCAGAAAAACATGGTATGATATATAGTAATACCGGAGGTAGAAAAAATGAGCACCGCAAAGATAGCCATCAGTATTGATGAGCAGGTTCTTGCCAAACTTGACCGCTTGGTTAAAACCCATGTATTTCCAAGCCGCAGTAAGGCCATTCAGATAGCAGTTCAGGAGAAGCTTGAACAGGCGGAACGCGGTCGCCTTGCCCGTGAATGCGCAAAACTTGACCCGAAATTTGAAATGGCAATGGCGGAAGAGGGCTTTACAGCGGAGCTGAGTGAATGGCCCGAATATTGAGAGGCGATATAATTTGGGCAGACCTGAATCCGGTTAAAGGTCAAGAACAGGCGGGGCTGCGTCCTGTGCTTATCCTCAGTCAAGAGGTTTTTAATGAGCGGTCTGGAACGGTCATTGCCGTAGCCTTGACCAGCCAGCATCAGAAGGCTGGATTTCCTCTGACGCTTGAACTTAAAAGTCCTAATCTTCCTAAACGTTCGTGGGTGAAGATAAGTCAGATTAGAACTCTTTCAATAGAACGGCTGGGTAAAAAGACCGGTAAGGTCTCCCATGAAGAACTACACCAGATTATTGAAGGGCTTAACGAGATAATTGATGGTTAATTTTCTGCGATGCGCTTTTCGCGCATGACCGGCTTAGAAAGCCGATTGAAGGCAGTCTGCTGGGGAAGGACGCAAAGAAGTTTATTGAGGCTGCTGACCACCCTCGGGCCTCTGCGGGAGAGGGTGAGGTTTGACGCTAACATGCGCACGCATCACCACTTCATCTGCAAAAAATGCGGGAAGACGCGCGATTTTTACAGCACGGAGTTCGATGATCGGAAGATCAAGGACGCGGTTAAAACCCTGGGCCGTGCGGAAAAGACGCAGGTGGAGGTCACGGGCATCTGCCTGCGCTGCTCGAAAAAGATTGACGGCTGACCAAAAAACTGCGCTTGCGCAAGAAGGAGGAGGGATGAAGAAAAAACTGACCAACAACGCCGGCGCTCCAGTCGTTGACAACCAGAACGTAATGACCGCCGGGCCGCACGGTCCGATGCTGCTACAAGACGTCTGGTACCTTGAAAAACTCGCGCACTTTGATCGGGAGGTGATCCCGGAGCGCCGCATGCATGCCAAGGGCTCCGGCGCTTACGGGACCTTCACCGTCACCCATGACATCATCCGCTATACCAAGGCCAAAATATTCTCGGAAGTTGGGAAAAAGACCCCGCTCTTCATACGTTTATCAACGGTAGCCGGCGAGCGCGGCGCGGCCGACGCCGAGCGTGACATCCGGGGCTTTGCGGTCAAATTCTACACAGAAGAGGGGAACTGGGACCTGGTCGGCAACAACACGCCCGTATTCTTCCTGCGCGACCCGCTAAAGTTCCCTGACCTCAACCACGCCGTCAAACGGGACCCGCGCACCAACATGCGCAGCGCCCGCAACAACTGGGACTTCTGGACCTCGCTGCCCGAGGCTCTCCACCAGGTCACCATCGTCATGAGCGACCGCGGCATCCCGTATTCCTACCGCCATATGCACGGCTTCGGCAGCCACGCCTTCAGCCTCATCAACGCAAAGAACGAGAGGTTCTGGGTCAAGTTCCACTTCCGCACCCAGCAGGGGATCCGCAACCTGACGGATGAAGAGGCGACGGCTGTTATCGGCAAGGACCGGGAGAGCCACCAGCGCGACCTGCATGAGAGCATTGAGAAGGGTGAGTTCCCACGCTGGAACATGTTCATCCAGGTGATGCCGGAGAAGGAAGCGGCAAAGTGTCCATACAACCCATTCGACCTGACCAAGGTCTGGTACCACAAGGACTACCCCCTTATCGAGGTGGGGGTCCTTGAACTGAACCGGAACCCTGAGAACTATTTTGCCGAGGTCGAACAGGCGGCCTTTAACCCGGCCAGCATCGTGCCGGGCATAGGGTTCTCGCCGGATAAGATGCTGCAAGGGCGGCTATTCTCCTACGGCGACGCGCAACGCTACCGTCTGGGGGTCAACCACCACCTCATCCCCGTCAATGCGTCCCGCTGCCCGTTCCACAGCTACCATCGCGACGGCGCCATGCGAGTCGACGGCAACCATGGCAGCACACTCGGCTACGAACCTAACAGCTACGGCGAGTGGCAACAGCAGCCTGAGTTTGCCGAACCGCCCCTCGATCTCGAAGGGGCCGCAGGCCACTGGAACCACCGGGAGGACGACGATTACTACTCTCAGCCCGGCAAGCTCTTCCGCCTGATGAGCGCCGAGAAGCAGGCGCTCCTCTTTGCCAACACGGCGCGCGCCATGGGAGATGCACCCAGGGAGATAAAGATTCGCCACATAGGCAACTGCCTTAAGGCCGACCCGGTCTACGGCAAAGGGGTGGCCGATGCGCTCGGCATAGCGCTTGGCGATGTACCGAGATAGGCGCAACGCAGGGCAGAAGCGGGGGTGTTGAAAAGGTGGTTTTTAGCCGTCATTGAGCTGAGCGCGGCGACGCGGCAATCTCTAAGTTGTAGATGTAAATAAAATAAGGGCGGTTGTCCCTATTTTCTGCCCATGATAAAGGCCGAAATCTACCATCGAGAGAAGGCGTTAGGCGGAGTTTGAGGTGGGGGGAGGGTACTTGAAATTTCCGCAAGACAGTTTTTTAAGCGCATAGATGACAAAACCGCCATCCGCATGGATTCTAACAGAGGATTCCATGCGGCGGTGTCGTAGAAGTCCCCGGCGTCATTTGAGGAGGGCAAAAGATGAGGAGAGAGGGGAACCCTTAAAAACCATAGTCGTCTTCAATCGAATTTTAGTTCTATAGGAGATACGAGGTAGTCGGAGAGTCCTTCCACTTCCTTTCTTTTCCTTTCACGGCAGGGGAACTTCCTCTGGTAATCCGCGACCCTTTTTCTGTCCTTCACTTCATGCACCAGGATATCGCAGGGAAGCCTACGATTGACGTCATGGTACGCCCCTACGAAGAGTATCCCTGTCTCACCGTCTTTCAAGGTCTCGTTTATCCTCCGGGCAATGAACTCGTCTCTTCTCCTCAGGAGGCCGTTTTTCGTCAACCTGTATGCAAGATACGCAACGAGTTTTTTTATCACGGTTTTTGCCTTGCTAATCTTAATGAGCCGGTCAACTTCCAATCTAAGGAGATTGAACTCCTCGGTTTTGACAAGGACGGCTCCTTTTTTAAGGAGGCTTGATATTATCTCGAAGTTCTTGCTGTGGTTTCTAACCCCTTCTTCAATAATCTTTTTCCCCATCTCGCCGTCTGTTGCCATGCCGTCCTGATAGACCTTGAATCCGCTGACTTCGATGGAATTAAAATACACCTCCAGCGCCAGCCAAAACCCCCTTATCGTTTCCTGATGCCTCTCCCAAAGTTCTTCACCGAGACCCGCCATGCCCCTCTTTGTTGCCTCGCGGGCAAGGCTTCCCAAGTCAGCGCTCATATGTATGACAGGGCAGTAAAGCAACTTTCTCATTTTGTGGTATTTCTCTTAAACAGACGCCCCTGTCCTTGAGCGCAGGCCGTTTTTGACGATGGCCTTGACGAAATCAAGGTCAAAAGGCTTGGTTATATAATCAAAGGCGCCAAGTTCCATGGCGAGTCTTGCGCTTTCCATTGAACCATATCCGGTCATTACGATGACAACGACGTCTCTGGCAACGTCTTTTATCCTCGCAAGACCGTCTATCCCGTTCTCATCAGGCATGTTCTTGTCTATAAGGACGATGTCCGGGCGATTCGAAGATGCGATCTCAATGCCTTTTTCAACGCTCAGCGCCGTCGCCACCTCGTAGCCCTCTTCACCGAGGACATTCTCAAGGAAGGCGCAGACGTCCTTTTCATTGTCTATAACAAGGATGCGCGTCTTCTCGTTCATCTCTTCTCCTCATCGCTCGGTCTCTTTTTTTTTCTTGGAAGGACCAGCTCCAGTATTCCGTTCTTAAAATGCTCTTCCGTATTGACCGTATCCACGTCCTCCGGAAGAACTATCTCCTCTTTGAACGTCTCTTTCCCGCACACGGCGGTAATAACGTATCTGTCGGTCTTTATGTCAATATCCACTTCCCCACGGCTGAAACTTCCAAGGTCAATGATGATCCTCACCTCTTCGGCCTCCTTGAAAACGTCTATCAGGGGTTCCTTCATCCATCTCTTGAAGACCGGCTTTGTTTCGTAGACCCATTCCCTTGGCCTCTTGGAGGCCGTAAAAGAGCCGCGCCGTTTTACGGAAATATCAGCGGCTTGGCCCTGGTCCCCCTCCCTCAACTTATCCAGTATGGTCCTGGGCGGGATACCGCGCACCATTTGTCCTTCCTTTAGTCCGCGCCTTGTCAATGGCCTTAATCCGCCTTTCAAGCACATCGGTCATCGCTTCCGTCAATGCCATGTCGCTGCTCGTCATGGCCGCCTCCACCTTCAGGATAGAGTCGCCTATCTCCTCAATTACCGAACTGCCGGATAGAGAGTCCTTTACAAACCTTCTTGCCGCCGAGCAGATGCTCCGCGCCTTTACAACGGCCTTTGCCGCTCTTAGGTCCATACGGTCTTTCTCCATGCACTCAAGCGCCTCCTTGTTCATGCGTTCGATCTCATCGTCCGTAAGACCGTAAAACCGTGGGGACACACGGATGGCGTTTGAACTTTCCGTGTGAAGATCTCTTGCCGATACATGAAGGATGCCGTCCGCATTGATGTCGAACCTTACCTCGACAAATGCCTCGCCCCTCTTGCCCGGCGAGATGCCGCTCAGGTCGAATCCGGCGAGGGTCATGTTGAGCGCGGCTGAGGCCCTTTCGCCCTGGAGCACGTGGATATTCATGGTCCCCTGATCATCCGCCGAATTGGTGAAGATGCGGCTTCTTGACGCAGGGATGGCTGTGTTTTTTTCCATAATCTTCGTGCAAACGCCCCCTTCGGTCTCTATGCCGAGCGAGATGGGTATAACGTCTATCAGAATTTTTTCCTTAATCTGTCCGGTTAGGATACCCGCCTGAATGGCCGCGCCCAGGGCCACGACCTCGTCCGGATTGATGTCCGCGTAAGGCTCCTTTCCCATAAGCTCCATTAAAAGCCTCCTGACCTGAGGCATCCTTGTTGAGCCGCCTACCAGCAGGATACGGTCAATGTCAAGGGGTTCAAGCCCGGCGGATTTGAGCGCCTCCTTGGTAGGCTCTATCATCCTGTGGAGGAGGTCTGAGGTCAATTCCTCAAACCAGCCCCTTGTAAGAAAGGTCTCAAAACAAGAGCGCTCCGATCTCTCGCGGGTAAACGGTATGCTTACGGACGTAACCTCCATTTGGGACAGATCCATCTTGGCCCTTTCAGCGATCTCCTTGATTCGTATCATGGCTGCCGTATCCTTGGCGAGGTCTGTGCCGCACTCCCTTTTGAGCGCTGAGACCAGATGGTCGGCTATCCGTTGGTCATAATCGTCGCCGCCAAGAAGAGTGTCGCCTGATACGGCCTTGACCTCGAATAATCCGCGCCCAAGCTCCAATATGGAGACGTCGAACGTCCCGCCGCCGAGGTCCCATACCATAACGGTCTGAACGTCCTCGATCTCCAGCCCGTAAGCGAGCGCCGCCGCCGTCGGCTCGGCGATTACCCTTATCACGTCGAGTCCCGCGATGACGCCCGCGTCAATGGTGGCCTGTCGCTGGGACACGTTAAAGTAGGCCGGCACGGTAATAACCGCCTTTTCTATTTTTTCGCCGAGATACCACTCGGCGTCGTCCTTGAGTTTTTTAAGGATAGTTGCCGATATCTCCTCCGGCGTATACTCCCTGTTATTTATCATTACCCGATAGTCCGTGCCCATGCGTCTCTTGATATGTCTTACGGCTTCCGGCTGAAGGCCGTTTAAGTCAAGCTTGTCCTCGCGCTTGTCCTCGAATGTCTCTATCGAGGATGCGTAAAGCGGGGAATAGCTCTTCCTGCCCATCCGCCTCTTTATGGAAAAGACGGTACCGTCCGGGTTGGCCTCGGCGTCAAGCCTTGCGCGCCTTCCGGCCACTCGCGTACCGTCCTTCAATATCCCCACGACGGAAGGCACAAGCGCAGAGCCGTCTACCCCCGGTATAACCTCCGGCCTTCCGGCATTAAGGTGCGCGACCACTGAAAAGGTCGTGCCAAGATCTATGCCTACGGTTTTTGACATATCCGGACCCTGTTGTCCATATCTCCCATGACCCCGTAGGCCAGCATGGTTTCCATTCCCGCCACGGCCGCAGTCAACGAAACGCCGATAAGAGGTATTCCAGCGACCGAAATAACGAGTTCGGCATTGATGATAAGGCCCTTGTCCAGAAGCCTGTCCAGCACGTCGGTAAGATTGAAATCTATCTGCCTTGCAGGTTCCATGGTTCTTTCACGCATCACGGCCTTTCACACGAAGGAATAAGGCGGCCACGGCCCTGTAAAAACCACGGTAAAGCCTTCCCTCTCAACGTCGTCAAGGAGAGCGCCCAGCGCCTCGGCCTCGCATGGGCGCGCCAGACAGGAGAGGTTTAAGAGCATCCGGCCAGACCCATCGCCCTTCTTTATACCGTCAACCTTTATCTCGTCAACGATCTTTTTTATGCGGCCGTAGTATGTCCTGAAACACTCGTCGCTCCTCGCTTCAGTTTCCAGCCTAAGCGCAATCTTCAGCTTTTCTCTATACATGAAGGCAGTGCCCGGGGAAGTCGTCCTTGTTGCTTGGTTAAGCATCTTGAACTCCGGCGATTCATCTATCAGGTTAGCGGCTATTGTATCCGTGTCCCATAAAACCTGTACGCCATACTCGGCCTTGCCCCTGACCTTTTCGAGTTTTTCATTAAGGGCGGTATAATTCTTCCCAAGCCAGACTGAGATGCGCTTCTCCGGGGTAGTAGATTCGTTGCCGGTAACTATGTTCCCGAAAGAGAACGGCAAGACGGCCCCGCGCGTCTTTACGGCCGCTTCCACCACCTTATGATGAACGATAACCATGTCCTTTAAGACGCCGCCGTCTTTATTGCAGAGCAGTTGCGGAACGTCCTGAACCATTACCATGAGTCCATCGCGGCTTACCGCAGCGAGGCGTTTATCGTCCATGCCTGTGAATGCGAAATCCGCGTTTATACCTTCAACGACACAGTAGAGGTATTTACCGGCGTGGTTCGCGTTTTCCTTAGAGCCTTCCATTCGCAGCGTCATCCCGTCCGCCTCCATTAACCGCTTGTTGCTTTGTCGTAGCATGACCATGACGGGCCATATCCGTTCGACACTGCCCAGCGCAGGAGAAATATCTGGTCATTGCGGTCTTTCCAGTCGAGCTTGCCTGCGCCTGATTTTTTAACAAACCGATAGAAAGTCTCCTCGTTGAACTGCGCGACGCCGTAACTCCTGCCTACGTCCCCCCATAACCCGTCATGTCGGCCACCGGACTCGCAGACGATGATGTCGGCCACGATCTTCTCGATACTGAGCAGATTAACCGCAGCCTCAAGGGACTCTGCCCTTGCCTCCAACTTAAGAACCTCAGCGGCTATTGTTTGGCGCTCAGAAGAGCGCCCGTTGTGCGCCCCGACCCCGATACCGGCCATCATGGCCGACATCGAGAGTAAGCCTGTCCACGCATAGAACCGTCTACGGCGTTTCAATCTCTTTAGTATTTTTTTCATCATGCCATTCCTTCTCACAACGAGCGGCAGCGCCCAAGAGGCCGCTCATGGCCTGATCCAGCCCCTCCCTTACGGATCGGACGGCCTCTTTGACTCCGTACTCCTCTTTTATCTCGTCAACGACCCTGTCCATCTCCATCAGTGCCGCGCCGAGACGTTCCACCTCTGCATCGCTGAGCGTCCCGTGCTCCATGCGCCTTACCGCCTGATGCTTGAGCGCCTCTTTGAGTATTTCCACTACGGCGACTACCAGACCCATTACCCCTTGCTTCAGATCTTCTCCGTCAATATTTATCGCCATCTGGCAACCTTCAATTATTAATCGGCTCAACGATGAAAAACCCCTCAAAGGCATCTTCCTTAAAAGAACACGTCGGCCCATGACAGTATTTTTTGAGGAGACTGTGCGCCCTTGTTATCTCCTCAAACCTGACGCCGAGGGCCGGGTCCGCGCGATCATTATCCGGGTGATACTTGAGCGCCATCCGATGGTAAGCTGCCCTGATATCATGGGCCATTGCCTCCTCGCCAAGTCCGAGCGTCTCCTTTGCCAGAAGGAGTTTGTCATATCCGACCTTCTTTATCTCCATGGCGCTGAAGGAATACGGGGGCAGGGGAGAGACGCACTTGAGATTCAACATGCCGCCAAACCTTTCGTTCAATTTATCCAAGGCCAAATGGAATGCGGCAACACCGTTCTTCTCCAACAGGAAGGCGCAGGACATGACCACTTTTTCGTCCACGGCGTCATCCTCATGGGAGTTAAGCGCGTATCTTGTCAGGCTAAGGAGCGCTTCTTCCCGGATGCGGTCTCTTTCCCTGTCAAAGCCGTCCTTTATCATGGCGCCTATCTTTATCCTTTCGGCAAGGGTATCCTTGGCCAAAGACGAACAAACCTTGTTTTTAATATCTCTTATCTCCGGGTCTTCCTCGGCTATCCTTTTTATGACGGAGTTTAAGTCGCTCCACGACGCCGTAACGTCGGCCTCCACCTTCCCATCGAATCTCTTGAGCCTCTTTGAGAACTCTCCGTATCCGCTCTCAAGGGCGGCCTCGACCTCCCTTGCCGTGCCGAGCCTTGTCCCGACCCTTATGGGGATAATCGTATGGTCGTCCATCACCTTTTCCATAACTGACTGATGTGCGATCAAATGGCGGATGAGCGACGCCTTGTCAGCCGGGTCAGGGCTCAAGTCCGTTGAGTCCGAGACCACGCAGGCGATGTCTTTATGAGCGATGGTGTAAACCTTGTTGCCCTTGTCGTCCGATACGAGCGGGGCATGGGCCGCGCCTATCACCCCATAAAGGTATTTGGTAGTTCCGTCCATTCCTTGCTCAGCCAGCCGCTGGCTGGACCCTCATCTTTGTCAGGGCGCTTACCCACCCGCACCACGGGCAGGAATTTTCAAGGAGGAGTTTCGTGGGTTGTCTTTTTCCGCATCCCGGACAGTCTTCCTTCGCATCCAGCGCGTCGTGCCATGACGAAAGAGTCCTGTCTACTCCGGCCGGAAACTCAAGGCCGTATCTGGCCGCGGTCTCGAACGAGGCGATGGCCGCCCTGATCCTTATATTGAGAAGCTCTGTGCCGGCTATGAATATGGCGATGTCCGCGTCTATCACGAGGCCTTTCTCAAGGACCCTGTCAACGACGTCCGCAAGGGACAGGGTGTTGTTCATCGTTATAGGTCTTGACTCTGTTGCCATCTTTCCCCTCTCGTCCTCTAACCATCGCTTACCGTGGTGTCCACGCGCTTACGCATACCCTTGCGGTTGAACTCCAGCAGGTTGCCGCCATCGTCCATCAGTATCTCGTAAGCGGCGAGTATGTCCATGCTGTCCGGGATTGACCGTTTCTCTATCATCTCGACCAATAAGCGCCACCCCTTCTCGTCCTTCACCGTCTTTACCGTTGAGGCCGCCTCAAGGCCGGTAAGCCTCGTCATCTCGCTTCTTGCCTTGATAATCACATCTCCCATGGAAGGCGTCATCCTGCTACCACCTTTCTTTTTATTGGTTTTAGCGGCAACGTTCCCTTTTCCTCTCGCATTGGGTAGTGCTCCTCTTTTTTTAACCGGCATATCAGTTGTTTTCCTTATATCTTCTTATCTCTTCAAGCCTCTTTAGTAGCGCGGCCTCCTGCTTCATGTAGTATTCCTCGGTTATCTCGCCTATCTCAAGCCGCGTCTCAAGCGCAAGGAGCGCCTCGCGCACCGCTGACTCGTCATACATCTCGGCCTCGGCCGCTTCTTTGAGCTTGTCCGCAAGCCATACGACCATATCGTCTATCAGGAAGACCATACCGGTCTCTTTCCTATCGTCTTCTCTTTTTCACAGAGTCCACCGCATCCCTGAAAAGGTTCATGGATATGACAAGACCTTCGTAGCCAACCGAGGAACCCGGCGCTTGGACATATCCTTCAGAGCACATAAACTCCCTTACTGCCGCAAGGGACGCCTCAGAGCATAGCGCCTCTATATCCGCGCCCGCAAAACCATCGCTCAAACCCGCCAGTTCTTTTATGTCAACGTCAATGGACAAGGGTTTGCCTTTTGTGTGCACCTTGAATATCCGCTCCCTCGCGTCTTTATCTGGAAGCGGCACGTCGAATATCAGATCAAACCTTCCGTGTCTGAGGAGCGCCGGGTCAAGGAGGTCAAGCCTGTTCGTGGCGGCCAGAACCACCACCCCTTTCAACTCCTCTATGCCGTCCATCTCCGTAAGAAACTGGCTTATGACCCGCTCCGTAACATGGGACCCGCCCGCCCCTCTTTTGGGGACAAGGGAGTCTATCTCGTCAAAGAAGACGATACAGGGGGAGGCGGCTCTGGCCTTGTGGAATATCTCCCTCACGCCCCTCTCGCTCTCGCCGACCCATTTGGAGAGCAGTTCAGGGCC
>JBBTCG010000165.1:0-2239 GCA_038043305.1 Deltaproteobacteria bacterium
AAGACCCGCGTCCTGACGGCGCGTATCGCCTACCTTGTGCGCGAAAAGGGGGTCAGGCCTGAAGGCATAATGGCCGTTACCTTCACCAACAAGGCGGCCTCTGAGATACGCGAGCGCTTGAAGACAATGATCGGCCCGGAGGCCGGAAGGCTCAGGCTGGGCACGTTCCATTCACAGGGTTTGCGGATATTGAGGGAGGAACGCAGGCGCGCGGGCCTTACCAATGAGCTTACCGTATATAACGACGACGATCAGATAACGATCCTCAGACAGGTCATACAGGAGCTTGGCTTCAATGACAAGGTGGTTGTGCCAAAGGCCATGCTCCAGATTATCAATCAGGCCAAGAATGAAAACATCGGCCCGGAGGAGTACCGGTCAACGGCAGTTGGGGCGCACGTCTTCATGGTTGAGCGCGCCGCAAAGGTCTATGAGCTTTACCAGAAGCGCCTCAAAGAGATGAACTGCGTTGACTTCGGGGACTTGATCTGCGAACCGGTAAGGATGCTTAAACGGGATGCGCGGCTCCTTGCCATGTATCAAGAGCGCATCCGGCACATGCTCGTGGACGAGTATCAGGACACCAACAGGGCGCAGTACGCGCTTACCTCGCTCCTTTCAGGAGGGACGAGGAATATCTTTGCGGTCGGAGACCCGGATCAATCCATCTACGGCTGGAGGGGCGCTGATATAAACAACATCCTCGACTTTGAAAAGGACTACCCTGACGCGGCCGTTCTGAGGCTTGAGGAAAACTACCGCTCCACCAAGAAGATACTTTCATCCGCCAATTCCGTCATAGAGAACAACACAAAGAGGTTAGAAAAGACCCTGAGGACTCAAAACCCGGACGGCGACAAGGTGGTCTTTGAAGAGTGCGAGACCGAGTACGACGAAGGCCGGGCCGTGCTCAGATGGATAAAAAAACTTATGTCCCTTGACAAGGGCATGGCCTATTCGGACGTGGCGATATTTTACAGGACAAACGCGCAGTCAAGGGTATTTGAAGAGGCCATGATGAAGGAGGGGATACCCTACGTCATCGTCGGAGGCACGAGATTCTATGACAGGGCTGAGATACGCGACTCACTGGCGTACATGCGCCTCGCGGCAAACCCTAATGACATTATAAGCCTCGCGCGCGCGGTTAACACGCCGAGCAGGGGGGTAGGCCCGGTTGCGCTGGAAAAGGTGCGCTCCATAAGCACTGACAGGGGGGTGAGCCTTTTCGAGGCGTTAAGGATCGCCTCTGACAACGGCGTTATACGAAAGTCCGGCGTAGGCCAGTTCATTGCGGCATGTGACGCGTTCACAAGGGACGCGGCCTTGCACAGTTTGAGCGACCGGACGCTCCGGCTCCTTGAGGAGTCCGGCTACATGACGATGTGGCAGGGCGACGGCTCTGAAGAGGCCATGGGCAGGGTTGAAAATATCTTCGAGCTTATCTCGGCCATAAAGGAGTTTGAGGCCGTAAGGACAACTGCGGACGCCGAGCATGGAAGCGGGGCGCTTCAGGAGTTTTTGGATCACGTCGCGCTCATAAGCGACCTTGACGGCATAGAGGAAAAAACCGAGCGGATAACCCTGATGACCATGCACTCGGCAAAGGGGCTTGAGTTCAAGGCCGTGTTCATAACCGGCATGGAGGAGGGGCTTTTTCCGCACTCGCGGAGCATTGACGACTTGAGCGCCCTTGAGGAGGAGCGAAGGCTTTGCTACGTTGCCATGACAAGGGCGCGAAAGCGGCTCTTTTTACTTGCGGCAAGGAGCCGCACGGTTTGGGGCGCTCAGGGCTGGCGCACGAGGTCAAGGTTTCTTGACGAGATACCGAACGAGCATATCGAGTTCATTGACTTTGATGCCGGAAAAAAGAAGGGTAAGGTCTTTGAAGCGCATGAGACGCATTATACCGACGAGGGTTCTCAGATAGCGGGACAGGGCGAGGCCGACTGTTACGTTGACAACGATGAGGACTGGCAAATCGGCATGAAGGTCAGGCACGCGACGTTCGGCCTCGGCGTCGTAAAGGAGAAGACCGGACGCGGCATCGAGGCAAAACTCCTTGTAAGCTTCCGGGACGCCGGAGTAAAAAAACTTGCGGTGAAATACGCGGGTCTTGAAAAGCTTCAATAAGGCCGTGATGAGGCCGTGACCGTAATGCGTGATGCGGGAAATACCGTGAATCGTAGAAGTCCCCCTGATAAAGTCCCCCTGATAAGGGGGATTTAGGGGGTTGGGG
>JBBTCG010000166.1:0-6667 GCA_038043305.1 Deltaproteobacteria bacterium
AAGGAGCGCGACTCCTTAGTATATTTTTCATGCCGATATTACTGGACGCTGGAGCTTTTACTCGTTCCCACGCTCCAGCGTGGGAACGCATTTAACCTTAAAGCTCAGCTTTCTTGTTGCGGATAATTCGGGGGACACCTTACTTATTTCAACCGAAAAATCGTTCATAATCGTCATGGCTGCCGACCCAGAACCATGTCACGGTATCATCGTCCATGATGCCTATTGCCCGGTATCCAAGCGTCACCCTGACCGACCAGATATTCTCCGGCTTATTGATGCACTTGAAGCGCAACGATGGATGGAACGGGTCTTGAGACCAAAGACCGTATGCCTTCTTTGCTCTGGCTCTGATATCTGGTGTCAGTTTGCCGTAATGTTCCCAGAAAGAGGGCAGAGTTGATGATTTCATAGTTTCTCGATATCCAGTGGGCTTCCCTTCCCGTCTGCGATTTCCTGGCGGGCCTGTCGTGCGGCTGTTATAATCTTATCCTTGGTTCTAGAAAACGAATCTTTCCATTTAGCTTCATCCCGGATATCTTCGATATAGTCGCGCATATGTTCGACAACGTCCTCCTGAAGTTGATCCGGCACAGATTCAAGCATCTTAATCATGGTTGTGGCTGCCGATGTATCCATAACTTATCCCTCCTTATGTTCTTTTAGGAGTCCCTTTTACTCGTTCGCAAAGGATGCCATCTGTCCTTTATCTTAGCCTCATACTGGACAACGACATCGGTAACAACGCCCTTTTGCGTAATAATCCTCACCCTTAATCTGTCGTTGCCATCCGCACTTACGGTCTTTACAAACTCCCTCTCATGTATTTATATTTAGCATACTTATATGAGTTTATCAAGCGCGCTTAGCGCGGTAGGATAGGCTAAGCGCAGCGAGAGCACCATCGTTCCCTCGTCCGTCTATCGCGCTTTTGACGACAAATCCCCCCTCATCCCAACCTTCTCCCCCAAGGGGAGAAGGAGCGCGACTCCTTAGTATATTTTTCATGCCGATATTACTGGACGCTGGAGCGTCCGGGGCTGCGTTCCCACGCCATAGTGGGGCGGAGCGTGGGAACGATAAAACGACAACGCCCTTCACTCAAACGATATCCGCTTGAAAAACCGTTTGCCCACCTGCAGTACGAACGGCTTGTCCGTGTTGACCTCGGCCTTTTGGTCTTCCACCTTGTGCCCGTCAACCTTAACGCCGCCCTGTTCGATGAGCCTCATGGCGTCGGACGTGCTCTTCGCAAGAGAGACGCTTGTCATTATGTTTGCAAGCCTGATGCGCCCGGATGAGCGGGGAAGGTGCGCCTCCTCCATCTCGGTAGGGGCTTGGCGCTTCGTAAACAGCGCGGTAAAATCATCGTGCGCCTTTTGAGCGCTTGCCTTACCCGCAAAACGTTCGGCAAGCTCGAAGGCCAGCGCCTCCTTGGCCTCCTTGGGATGAACCGCACCCGTCCTTATCTCCTCAAGACGCGCCGCACCAACGCCGCTTAACAACTCGTAGTAACGCATCATCAACTCATCCGATATGCTCATCACCTTGCCGAATATCTCGGCTGCGCCCTCGCTTATGCCGATGTAGTTGCCGTATGACTTGCTCATCTTCCTCACGCCGTCCGTGCCTTCGAGGAGCGGCATGGTGATGACCACCTGAGGCTCCTGACCGAACTCCTTTTGAAGCTCCCTGCCCATGAGCAGGTTGAATAGCTGATCCGTGCCGCCAAGCTCCACGTCGGCCTTGAGCACCACGGAATCATAGCCCTGTATGAGCGGGTACATGAACTCGTGTATCGCTATGGGACGGCCGTCGTCGTAGCGTTTCTTGAAGTCGTCCCTCTCCAGCATCCTCGCCACCGTGTAACGCGACGCAAGGCTTATCATGTCCGCGCTGGTCATGGCGTCCATCCATGTGCTGTTGAACACCACCTCGGTCTTTTTTTCGTCCAGTATCTTGAAGACCTGCTCGGTGTACGTCTTTGCGTTTGTGGCCACGTCGTCCCGCGTAAGCGGCTTTCTCGTCTCGCTCTTTCCGGTCGGGTCCCCAATCATGCCCGTAAAGTCGCCGATAAGAAGGAGCACCTCATGGCCTAAATCCTGAAACTGTTTGAGCTTGTGTATAAGCACCGTATGGCCGAGGTGAATGTCCGGCGCGGTCGGGTCAAAGCCGGCCTTGACCCTCAACGGCCTGTGCTTATCAAGTTTCTTTACAAACTCGGCCTCTGAGATTATAGCGCTCGCGCCGCGCCTTATTATGTCAAGCTGTTGTTTCGCGTCCATCACGCATCCTTATTGAGCGGCGCCTTTATCCGTTCAATCGAAACGGCGCGGCCTGATGTGCTATCCACCGTAACAAGAACGCCCTGCAGCTCAACGGCCTTTGTGGCAACCTCGAACTTCATCGGCATCTGTGTAAGAAACCTCTGTATCACCGCGTCCTTGTGCATCCCGATTATCGAATCAGTTGAGCCGGTCATGCCCGCGTCGGTTATAAAGGCCGCGCCTTGAGGCAGGATGCGCTCGTCCGACGTCTGCACGTGCGTATGAGTACCGATGACCGCGCTCACGGAGCCGTCGAAAAAGAAACCGGCTGCGGCCTTCTCAGAGGTGGCCTCAGCGTGAAAGTCTACGAGAACTATCGGCGTAATCTGTCTGAGCCGGGCAACGGCCTCCTTGCCGGTCCTGAACGGACAGTCGCCGTTGTCCATAAATACCCTGCCCATGAGATTAACTATGCCGACCTTTACGCCTGAGGCGCACTCGAAAACGGTCTCTCCCCTCCCCGGAACGCCCGGCGGGTAGTTCAGCGGCCTCAACATGCGCCTGTCCTTGTCGAGCCGATCATATATCTCCTTCTTATCCCATATATGATTGCCAGAGGTTATAATGTCTATCTGCATCTTTTCCAGCTCACCGGCGATGTCGGAGGTGATGCCAAAGCCCCCTGCCGCGTTCTCGCCGTTTGCGATTATCACGTCAGGCGAATTGATGCCAACAAGAGACGGCAAAAGCTCCCTTACCGCCAACCGCCCCGGCCTGCCGACGATGTCGCCTATGAACAAAATCTTTGTATAATCAGCCACGAGACTTTGACCTTTCCGAGTGCGATGCGTTGAATCTGCTGACTATTGTCGCGCATGAGATTATTGAGAATACGCCGCCTTGCGCAATATTTCAAGTTAATAAATTCGGCAAAACGATTCTTGACGTTTAACGTTATGCGTTATATACTGTCCGTGTGATCAAATCGTTTAAGAACAAAGAGACCGGGAAGATATACGTTAGGGAGAGGTCCGGTAAATTACCCGGCAACATACAGCAGATTGCGCTTAGAAAATTAAGGATGATAAACAACGCTCAAGGCATCAGAGACTTAAGGGTTCCGCCCGCAAATAGACTGGAAAAGCTTGTCGGCGATAGGGCGGGGCAATACAGCATAAGGATTAACGACCAATGGCGCATCTGTTTTATCTGGGATGGCTCCGACGCGCGCGACGTGGAGATAACCGATTATCATTAAGGAATGACGGAGGCTGACGTGAAAAAGAAAAAATTACAACCGATACATCCCGGAGAGGTTCTTCTTAAAGAGTTTCTCGGCCCGATGGGTTTGAGCCAGAACAAACTCGCTGAAAATATCAGCGTTCCCCCTCGCAGAATAAACGAGATAGTTCTTAAAAAAAGGCGGATTACCGCCGATACCGCGCTAAGGTTATCGCGTTTTTTCGGAACATCTTCGGAGTTCTGGCTTGGCCTGCAATCTCAATATGACTTGGATATTGCCGCGGATAAACTCGGCGACCGCCTTGAAAAAGAAGTAAAAGAATACTCAGACGTTGCATAGTAAAACAACGACCGACAAAGCAAAACACCGTTTCAATAGCGGCTTACTTGACAGCCAAAAAACCCGGCATATAATTAAATCAGGAAATGGTTTGGAACCAGCTAATATGCGTCATAACTTAATCAGGAGGTGATATATATGTTCGCACTGAAGAAATGGGAGCCGATGAAGGAACTAACGACGATCCAAAGGGAGATGGATGAGATTGCAAGGCGGTTTTTCGGTTCATTCCCGGGCGGGTTTCTGAGGCGGGAGTTTGCAGGCGAATTCACGCCGGTGATGGACTGCTACATGAAGAACGGTCAGTTCATTGTCCATACCGAGTTGCCCGGAATCGAGGCAAAGGACGTTGACATCTCCATAACAGGCAACCTCCTCACGATCAGGGGCGAGAGAAAGTCCGTTGTGGACGAGAAAAAAACGGACTACCTGTTCCACGAGTCGAGCTACGGCTCATTCGAGAGGACAATGACGCTGCCTGAGGGCGTGGATACCGGCAAGGTGCACGCCACCTGCAAAAACGGTGTGCTTGAGCTGACCATGCCGACAAAGGCGGAGGCACTGCCAAAGAAGGTGAAGATCGAGATAGAAGAAGGCAACAAAGAGGGCAAGAAGGCCGCCTGAGGGCGGCTTGAAGCCTCGCTTAACCGCTAAAAACCCCCGCGCGGCGGAAACCGCATGGGGGTTGGTTTTTGCGGCAACTTATAAAGGATGAACGCTTATTGAAATAGGCCACGCATAAGTGCCGGGCCGAACGTCGTTGGAAAGCTTAAATCTATAGTTCAACTCCCTGACCTCTGGTTTTGTGCCGGTATACTGCTGGGCCGCCCACCCGTTGTCCATACTTATCTGCACCTCGTTTTGCAGCCCCCCAACGATGACCTCCCTGAACGGACCGTTCAAGCCGTTAAATGACACAACGTAACCGGAACGAGAGTTGTTCCTGACCTCAAGGAGCGTCGCGGCCTTCACCTCGACCCAACCGCGCATGGCGTCCGCGTTCGTTATCAAAAGTTCCTGACTCTGATAGAGTAGTTTGAGCTCTGCCCTTGCCTTTATTACGGCTGAGACGAATACCTTTGCGCCGTGCGCCTGTGCGTAAGTCTCTCCGGCATAGCTGGCCGTGCCGACGGAGGAAAGGGCAAGAGAGGCCGCGAGAGCGGCAATGACCAGTTTACGCTGAATCTTGAGGGCGTGTTCTATATGATGCGGCTTGACATACCCGGCCTCGACAAGCACCTCGCCAATGCGCTTGTCGGTTCCTGATTGAGCCTCAAGAGACTCATCAAGCTGAACTCTGGTAATATAACCCGCGGCAACGAGGATCTCCCCGAGCCTGAGTTTAGTTACGTTATCCGGCCCGGCCTGATAGCTCTGAAAGGCAAGCGCGGCGTTTATCTCATCCTCGGTAAACAGGCCGCGCCTGACGAGTATCTCGCCTATCTTCTCCCTTGTCTTTTGCTGTTCGGCCAATGCGCTCTCAACGTCGGCGCGGGTTACACGGCCGGTCTGGATAAGGAGTTCGCCGAGCCGCTCAGGCTCGCCCGCCGTTGTCTTGAGCGCGCTTTCAAGCTGGGCAAGGTCGTTTTGTATGGCAAGAACCGCATTCAGTATGGTCTGGTCTATGGCCCCGTTGTTTACAAGTATCTGCCCAAGCTGAACGTTGCTCTCCGCCTGCTCGACAAGCGCCTTGTTAAGGTCGTCGGGTGTGATAAGACCGGCGTCAAGCAATATTTGGCCGATAGGACGCTTGGTGAGCATCTTGAGGTGGTCAAGCGCATAGTTGCCTTGATGTCTCATATCAAAATCGCTTTCTCATATATGACGCTATAGCTTGCATTATCGCGCATCTTCACTATCAATTATACCGCTAAATTGGCATTGACGCAATATTAGGGGGTTATAGTTAAGACTACCGTATCCGAATACAGACCAGCCGACAGGTCCTGATAATCAATACCCTTGACCGTGCCGGTTACGGTTAGATTATATGGCACATTCTTGTTCGCAAAGCCTGCGGACGGGTTAATCGTAAGTGTATACGGCAAATATTCAACTGGCGCTACAGCCCCGTTCCTCATCCTGTTGAGGTCTGGGCCGAGTTCATACATCCCGTAATCCTGAGTTATCGCATAGGCAGCGGGCCAGGGCGGACCTCCTTTACAGGTAAACGATATTATCGCGCTGACATTCACGTCAACGGGGTTGGCCTGATTAAGCGAGCCAAAGTTCAACGCGGTGGCGCCGGCGCTGAATGTACACTTGGCCGCATAGACGCTGGCTGCGTTTAACGAGAAAACAACTGCAAGGCAGATGTACAGTAACCTCTTTTTCATTCGCGGCTTACCTGTTCTACCGACAAATGGAAGATTTACTCGACTCCCTCATCAATACTATCATAATTCAGCGGTATATGCACTCAAATCATGGTATTACTGTCAAAACCACAATGTCGGTATATGCGCCTGTGGCCGCGTCCTGATAGTCAACGCCATTCACCGTGCCGGTAATGGTCGCGCAGTGAGCGCTTGAGGCAAACATCGCGGCAATAGCGCAGACGATCGTCAGACTCCCAAAGAGACGCCGCAGGCAATGAGCGGCAGTTCGTGAGCTTGTCCTTACCATGGGCCATCCTGATCTAATGCGAATTGCATAGTGTGCAAGCTGGAAAAGGGATAACCTTCTTATGAAAGCTATCCCTTTTCAAACGTAACCCAATATTCTTAAACGGATTCCCTGTTCTATTAGATATAGAACCGTGGGAATCAAGGCGTAAGCGTGAACGTAACGATGTCAGCGTACGCACCGGCCGGCGCGT
>JBBTCG010000167.1:0-3412 GCA_038043305.1 Deltaproteobacteria bacterium
AACGCCGAACCGTTCAATCGCCGCGCTAACGACCTTTGCGTGGATCGCCTCTACCTCGTCGTTCGTAAGCGTGCGTCCCGAGGCTCGATAAACGATCCTTATCGCCATGCTGCGCTTACCAACAGGGATGCCTTTACCGTAGTATACATCAAACAGTTCAACCCTTTCAATAAGTTTCGTGTCTATTTCTTTTATTAGCGCGATTATTTCCTGATACGGGATTTTTTCGTCCGCTATGAAGGCAACGTCCCGCGAGGAGTCCGGAAACCTTGCGAAGGCGGCGTAGCTTGGCCTCATCCATCCCGCGTTGGCAATGGCGTCCATGTCAAGCTCGAAAACGAATGAGGGTCTTTTAAGATCAAAGGCGGTTGCCATATCGGGATGCGTCTGTCCTAAATATCCAATATCAACGCCGTCAAGTCTAAGAGCCGCAGACCTGCCGGGATGGAGCATGGGGTTGGCCGCTTGAGGAACGAACGTTACCTGACCACCAAGCATCAGACCGGAAAGCAGCCCCTCGACAACGCCCTTTATGTCGTAGAAATCCACGTCTCCCTTTGGACAGTTCCATGCGTTGTTGCTACGCGTCCCGTGCATCAGACCGGCCAGCCGCCAATTCTCAATCGGAAGCTGTTTTGCGGCGTCTCTTGAAAATACCGCGCCGAACTCGAATATCCGCACGTCGTCGTTTTTATGGGCAACGTTAGCTTTAAGCGTCTCAAGAAGCGACGGGACAAGGCTTGTCCTCATCACGGACTGTTCCTCAGTAAGCGGATTGAGCAGGACGAGCATGGAGTCGGCTTGATGCGCTGGAAACTCCGCGAATCTGCGCGGCACGAAGCTGTAATTAATGGCTTCAAAAAAGCCCGCGCCTGCAAGATGGGCGCGCACCTTGGCGGCCATAGACGTATGTCTTCCGGGTTTGCCCCTTTTAAGTCTGGCGCTGACCGGAGACGACGGTATATCGTCGTACCCTGACTTGCCGCACCTTGCCGCCTCTTCAACAAGGTCAATCTCGGTCTGCATGTCCATCCTCCAAGACGGCGGGACAACGGTTATAACGCCCTGCCCGGATGATAAGACGCTCATGCCAAGCCTTTCAAAGATGGCGACGCACTCATTTTCGTCAAGATCGGAGCCGAGTATCGCTGATGCGCGTTTCACCCTGAAGGCGATCGGCGCGACATCCGGCCTTTGCACGGCAACGTCTATCATGCCCTTTGCAACAGAGCCGCAGGCAAGGTTCGCTATCATCTCAGTTGCCCTATTGAGCGCATGAGAGACGCCGTTAAAGTCAACGCCGCGCTCAAACCTGTATGACGAGTCGGTTGAGAGGCCGGTCTTCTTGGAGACGCCTCTTAGCGTGCCCGGGTCGAACCACGCGGCCTCAATGAGTATGTTCTTGGTCGCGTCCGAGACCTCGCTGGCCTTGCCGCCCATGACCCCGGCAAGCGCAACAACAGATGCGTCATCCGCGATTACAAGCATGGAAGCGTCGAGTACGCGCGGTTTTCCGTCAATGGTGGTTATGGTCTCGCCCTCAACGGCGCGGCGCACGACTATCTTTTTGCCGCTCAGTTTGTCAAGGTCAAATGCGTGAAGAGGCTGACCGTATTCAAGGAGCACGTAGTTGGTAACGTCAACAATACTATTGATTGACCTGTAGCCGTGCGCCTCAAGCCTGCTCTTTAACCATTCGGGCGAAGCGCCGACCTTGAGCCCGGTTATGACGCGGGCGCAATACCTGCCGCACCCAACCGTATCAAGTACACTAACCGATACAAGCGACTCAACCGGCTCTCCCGTCTCACTAAGGCTTAGGGGTTTATCCTTCAGCGGCTCTTTGGTGAGCGCGCTTATCTCCCTTGCAACGCCTCTGACGCTCAGGAGGTCCGCCCTGTTGGGCGTTACGCCAAGCTCTAACATGTAATCGTTTAAGGAAAGCGCTTCCTTCAGGTCAAGACCGAGCAACGTGTCATCAGGCAGTATCATTATGCCGTCGGAAGCGTCCTTCAGGCCAAGCTCAACCTCTGAACAGATCATGCCCTGAGACTCTACCCCGCGTATCTTGGACGCCTTTATCTTAAACCCGCCCGGCAACTCAGCGCCGATACGCGCCAAGGCAACCTTGTCTCCGGGCTTCATGTTCTTTGCCCCGCAAACAATGGAAAGCGTCTCGCTTCCCCTTCCAATGTTCACCTCGCAAAGGCTTAACCTGTCGGCATTCGGATGTTTAGCGACGCTCAAGACCTCGGCTGTAATGACGCCGGAAATGGCCGGGGCAAGCGTGGTTATTGACTCCACCTCGGTCCCGGACATGGTGAGCATATTACCAAGCACATTCGGCTCCGGCAATCTGTCAACGTATTCCTTTAACCAGTTGCAGCTGACTCGCATTGTAGTGCCTGATTGACGGCCTGATATAGTGCCGTTGGATAACGGTATCTGCAACGCTGGCTTCGCTATTCCCTGTGCCGTCAGGAGTTTATTCCTGACGGCACAGGGAATGATGACTATGTCAAGAATGGTGCGCGCGGAGGATCTATATCTTACCCTTAAGATGCTTAAGCACAGCCTCTTTGACGCCCTTCGCTAACCCAACGGCTTCTTCAGCGTCTTCTTTGGGAATATCATAATAAATCTCACCCGGATACCTAACCTCCACCCCATAACTCGACAATACCTCAACATCTCCCATTTCCGATTCAATCAAAGGGACTATATGCTTGCACAACAAAACAAGGTCTTCTATCGAATGTGTTTTAGGGAAGTCTATTCCATAAAATGTAAGAAGTCCCCTGAGATACTTCTCCGCACACTGCGAGGCATGAAAACAGACCGTATCGCATGGCGGGTCTTCCATCTTCAGCGTATGTCCGGCATTTATCAAATCATTCTCAGCCTTCTTAAACCATGCGCTCACAACCGCCAGCTTATCGCTCATATATCACCCTTCCCCTATGAGCGGCAGTATAAACTATAGTGCCGACGATATCCTTGAATCGTTTGAACTCCTCAGGTGTCTTTACAATTATATCTTTGGGGATGCCCAAACCCTTTAGTGTCTTCCTCAAGGCTACAGACCTTTTATGCGGTCTTTCATCCGTATCCATAACGACCATAAGGTCTATATCGCTGTCCGTTGTGGGCTTATCATAAGCATAAGACCCAAAAAGGATTATCTTCTCAGCGTCGCCGATGCTTACAATCCTTCTTACGGCCTCTTTCAAATAACCTTCAATATCCATATAACCCTCCGGCCATTAACCATGAGTGTCGAACCTTTTTTATATCCCCCTCATCAATCCTCTCCCCTCTGGGGAGAGGATTGATGAGGGGGATGTTCAGCCCACACGCGCCCTTCACTTCTTCCTTTCCAAAACCTTCACCTGTTCACATACGTAATAAGATC
>JBBTCG010000168.1:0-5851 GCA_038043305.1 Deltaproteobacteria bacterium
AAAGCGCAGCATATACGTTAATATGTGAGCATTTTTATTTTCGCACTGACAAAGAAATCGGGAAAAATAGCAATTTTTAGAGGCAACCTACGCCCTTACCGCATAGACCTTACCTGCGCTTTTTACAAGGTCGTCGAACTCGGCAAGCTTCGAGTTTATCACGGTCACCTCGCCCAACTTGCCTTGAAGCGCCTCCTGCGTCTTTAGCCCGTTGCCGGTGATGCTCACGACGATGGATTCGTCCCTCGGTATCCTGCCCTGCTCAATGAGCTTCTTTGTAACGCCAAGGGTTACGCCTCCGGCCGTCTCGGCGAACACGCCCTCGGTCTCGGCAAGAAGCTTCATCGCGCTTATTATCTCCTCGTCCGTTACGGTATCCGCCCACCCTCCGCTGTTGGTTATCGTCTTTGCCGAATAGTACCCGTCAGCCGGATTTCCTATTGCCAAGGACTTGGCGATAGTGTTGGGCCTTACCGGCCTTATAAGCTCGGTGCCTTCCTTTACGGCGTTTACTATCGGAGAGCATCCGGCCGCCTGCGCCCCGTAGACCTTCGTATCGAGGTTCTTTACGAAGCCGAGCGTATGGAACTCCTTAAACGCCTTCCATATCTTGGTTATAAGCGAGCCTCCGGCCATTGGCACGATGATGTGCCGCGGGAGCTTCCAGCCAAGCTGCTCGGCTATCTCGTAGCCGAACGTCTTTGAGCCTTCCGCGTAATACGGCCTTATGTTGATGTTGACGAATGCCCAGCCGTACTTGCCGGCCACCTCGCTGCAAAGCCTGTTCACCTCGTCATATGTCCCGCGTATGCTTACGACGTTTGCCCCGTAGACGAGCGTGCCGAGTACCTTGGACGGTTCAAGATCATATGGAATAAAAACGTAGCTCTCCATGCCGCAGGCCGCGGAGTTGGCGGCAACGGAATTGGCAAGGTTTCCGGTGGAGGCGCAGGCGATTATCTTAAAGCCCATCTCCCTTGCCCTTGATATGGCGACGGAGACGACCCTGTCCTTAAATGAGAGCGTCGGAAAGTTCACTGCGTCGTTTTTTAGATATAACTCCTTTACGCCAAGCGCCTCGCCGAGATTTTTAGCCCTTATAAGCGGAGTAAACCCGACCTGAGCGCCGACTGAAGGCTCTCCCTCGATGGGGAGAAGCTCCCTGTAGCGCCACATGTTGGGCGGCCTCTTTGAGATGACATCCCTTGTCAGCACCTTGCCGATTTGCTCATACTCATAGCTGACCTCAAGAGGGCCGAAACACAGTTCGCATACGTGGAGCGCCTCTTTCGGATAGTCCTTGCCGCACTCGCGGCACTTCAGCCCCTTCATATAACTCATAATAAAAGCCTCCTGTTTGTTACCGGTTGCCATCGAACGCCATAAAGGATACCACAACTTTTGGCTATGGGCCTTTACCCCAAAAAAAAACCCCTTCTTATTATGAAGCTAAGAAGAGGCGCTTACCTTTTCTTATCTTCGCAAGGCCGACAGACCTTGCTGGAGTTAGCACCTGACATACGCGCCATTCTATGGCGTCGCATCGGTTGCTGTGGCTTCACAGGGCCAGTCCCTCTGCCACTCTGGATAAGATTATCCGTTATTCGATTGTAGTGTATCTTATAATACAAACCACGATGCTTGTCAAGGCTAATGTGTAAGACCGGTGAACGGTAAAGACCTGACAGATTACTTCATGGTGTTGAACACGTCCCCCTCGACCTCAAACCCGGCGGAGCCGAACAGTATGACCGACCACCAGAACGTGTAAAGCTGCGCGTTCTGCATGTAATCCCCCTTGCCGTTCTTGAGCGCCTCGGCAACGGCATGGTCAAGCTTGGGAGAGCCGCTTACAGGGATACCAAGCACGAACACCTGACGCGATTTGCCATGCACGTTCTTATAGGTAAGATGATTGTTGTCAATGTTCTCTGGCCGGTACGTGGCCGTGGACAATGCCGTGAAGTTTCCAAGGTGCTGCGAGCATCCGCCGAGCGCTGCAAAGCTCACAACCAGATAAAACACGATCAGTCTGTTCATTTTCAGACCTCCGGTAACGCTTAAATTAAGAGTTCAGGATATTTATATACGACATTCGACATATTGTCAACCTACCTTTCTTGAAAGAAAGGTAAGCCCCCCGATTAAAACATTCGGGGGCAGGCTCCGAACTTTAATAGGGAATAAACACCAAGGCAGGCGAATACAGATATTGCCCGCGTGGCTTTTCCCCCTTTTTTGAAAAAAAAAGGGGGAGAACCGCTGCCCTATGGCCAAACCCTACAGACTCAGCATGCCCCCTGCCAAGAACTCATAAGATGTCCAGTTGGCCTCGTTCAATCTGGTGTCGGCTATTACCCCGTTGGAAAAGTATGTCCTGTCAATGCCCATCTCGGTGCGCCACTTCTGATAGCGGCCTCCGGCGGTAAGGGAGATGCGCTTTGTCAGGGCAAAAGAGGCGTCAACTGAGCCGACCCTCCCCTTGCCGTCCGCAAAATGCTCAAAGCTCCTCGGACGCTGGAAGTCGCTCCTCAGATTCCAATTCGCCGTTGCGTAATACTTGCCGTTAAAATGATATTCAAAGGCTCCTGAGACCGTAAACCTCGGATGCTTATAACTCAGATCAACGCCGTACCACGGCCCATGCCAGCGCGCCCTGTATGAGCTGTCAAGTCCCTTGAACGCCCCTGTCGCAGGGATGGTCTGATACCCGTCCGTTATCCTTAGGTTTTGCCTGTGCTGAGACCAGCCGACCATCGGCGCAAATTCGATGACCCCTTCAGGGTTGGCGTAGCGCGTAAGGAGACCTCCGCCTATGGAATAGTCGGATACGTTGCCTGAATCGGATTTATTGTTTGAGCGCGAATACTCTCCGGCGCGGTTATCCGCAAGATAGTCCGAGTCCTGATTCTCTCCCGAATATATCCAGCCGTAATTTGCATAACCGCGCAGATATACGATGTCTTTTATATTTGCCTTGCCTGTAAGTTTGACCTGATAACTCTCAATGTCCTTCCATGTAAGCTCTGAAAGGATGTTAGGGTTGGCGCCGCTCGTATCGCCCGCAATGTTCCAGTCAAGGGTATCATGCCTATACCCTGCGCCAAGGGTAAGGTCAACGCCGGACTCTGCCAAGGCCGCTGAGGCGTTTAAGACCATCGTTAACAACGTTGCAATGAATAATAATCGGATGTTTACCAAGATGTCTCCTCAACGGTTATCTGTAAAGACGGATAGGGAAACTCTGAGATTGCTTGGTGTCATTCCCGCAAGCCCCCGATAGAGACATTCGAGGGCAAGCTTTTAGCGGGAAGGCCAGAGTCTTTATGTTTTCGACCTTAAGACACTGGCCTTCCCGATTTCATAGATTCCCGATTAAAACTTCGGGAATGACATGCCTCGGGAATGACAAAAAGGGAATTAATCAGACCTTCCCTATGAGGCGCTCGAAGACCTCTTTTTTCCTTATGCCTCGGCTGGAGCAGGCTTGAACCTGCTCCAGCAAAAGACATTTTCACAAAATGCTACTTCTTGTCTGATTTGTCGTCGGCCTTCTGCTGAATCTTCTCTCCGGTCTCCTGCATCTGCTCGCCTCTTTTTTCAACCACCTCGCCGCGCTTCTCCCTGCGCTCGCCGCGCTTTTCCATAGCCTTGCCGCGCCTCTCCATCCTATCGGACTTTCTATGCAGTTCATCAGCCCGTTTATGTTTACCCTCGGCGTCCAATTCGTCCGCCCTTTTCTCCACTACATCGGCGCGTTTTTGAACGTCCTTGCCGTGCTCCTGCATCTTCTCGCCCTGTCTTTGCATCTTTTCGCCGTGCTCTTCCACGCGCTCGCCCCTGCGCTCAACTCTCTCTCCGCGTTTTTCAACTCTTTCGCCCTTGCGCTCTTGCCTCTCGCCTTTTTTCCCGGCACGATCATTCGCGTAGGAGATTGATATTGACAGGACAAGCGCCAGCGACGCCAAAATAATGGTGAACCTCTTCATAGTCAGCCCCCTTTAGTGGTATTTGACGCTCAACAACGCCTTTACCTCTTGAACGGCCTCTTCGACCTTTATAAGCCTTACCTCTCCGGTCTTTCTCAGCTTCAACTCCACAAGACCCTCTTTAAGGTTCTTCTCTCCAATAGTGATTCTTATAGGTATGCCAATTAAATCGGCGTCCTTAAACTTTACTCCCGCGCGCTCGTCCCTGTCGTCAATAAGCGCGTCAAGACCGGCTTCTTTCAACGCATCGTAAATTCCGTTCGCGGCCTGAGCCGTCTTTTCATCCTTGACATTCACCGGCACCACCTCGCAGTCAAATGGAGAGAGCGACGTTGGCCATATTATACCGTACTGGTCATGGTTTTGCTCGATGGCCGCGGCGGCCGTCCTTCCTATGCCTATGCCGTAGCAGCCCATTATCATGAGCCGCTCCTTTCCCGCCTCGTCGAGGAAGGCCGCCTTCATGGCCTCTGAGTACTTTGTGCCGAGCTTGAATATATGCCCCACCTCTATGCCGCGCCTGATTGACAAAACACCTCCGGCACAGCGCGGACATCCGTCTCCCTCGCGCGCGGTCTTCAAGTCAAAATATTCGGCCTCAAAGTCCCTTCCCGCGTTTACGTTCACAAGATGCGCGTCCGGGGCGTTGGCCCCTGTAACGGCGTCCGACATGCCGCGCACGTTGAAGTCCGCGATGATGCGCGTTTTAAGGCCGACAGGCCCGGCAAAGCCGCTTGGGGCATTGGTTGCCTCAACCACGGTCTGTTCAGAGGCAAGCACAACAAAACCTGCTCCAAGCGCCCTCTTGAGCTTTATCTCGTTTAGTTCGTCATCCCCGGCCACGAGCACTGCAAGCACGCCCTTGTCAGTTTCATATATGAGCGTCTTTATAAGCCTTGAAGGAGAGACCTTCAAAAACGCGCTAACCTCCTCAACGCTTTTCTTGCCGGGGGTGGAGACCTTTTCAGGCTTCTTCCCCTGCTCCATGGACAACTGCGTCTGTCCCCTTCTTACCTCAGCCCTCTCTATGTTCGCGGCATAAGAACATGAATCGCAGGCCGCAATAGCGTCCTCGCCGGTGTCCGCAAGCACCATGAACTCGTGGGAGAAACTGCCGCCTATGTTGCCCGTGTCCGCCTCAACGGGCCTGAACTCAAGGCCGCAGCGCTCGAATATGCGGCAGTAGGCGTCGTACATGTTGCGGTACTCCTTATCAGCGCTCTCGTCGTCCGCGTGAAAGGAGTATGCGTCCTTCATGGTGAACTCCCTGCCGCGCATCAGGCCGAACCGCGGGCGTATCTCGTCCCTAAACTTGGTCTGTATCTGGTAAAGGTTCATGGGAAGCTCCCTGTACGAGCGCACCTCCCGCCTTACCATGTCGGTTACGACCTCCTCGTGCGTCGGGCCGAGGCAAAACTCCCTGCCCCCCCTGTCCCTGAGCCTTAAAAGCTCCTTGCCGTACTCGTCCCACCTGCGGCTCTCCTTCCACAACTCCGACGGGACGACCATCGGCATACGAACCTCCTGCGCCCCTGCCCTGTTCATCTCCTCGCGCACGATGGCCTCAACGCGCGCGATGACCCTTACGCCCATAGGCAGGAGGTTATAGATTCCGGCGGCTACTTTTCTAATCATGCCGGCGCGCATCATGAGCTTTTGGCTCACTACGTCGGCGTCCGCCGGACTCTCCTTGAGCGTCGGCAGAAGCATCCTTGAAAAACGCATGTTGAAGACCTTTCTTGAAGGAAGGTTGGCGGTAAAGAATTCCTTCACCGATAACCGATAACCAGACTGTTGAAAACCACAAAGGCTGCTCAAATCTTCCCATTGCAATAATGAAAAGACGCAATGGGAACCCAGCC
>JBBTCG010000169.1:0-2926 GCA_038043305.1 Deltaproteobacteria bacterium
TTCTTCAGGCGGACAATCTCCCAACCAAAGACACCATCGTTCATAATTGTTGATGAATTCGTCGGAGCCAATCCACCTGCGGAACCATTGCTTTGCCTTAGGTTCCTGCTTCAGAAACGCGGCCTTTTCTTCCGGTGTGAACAGGTAGTTGCCGTCGTCAATCGGCTTATTCCCGATTCCAATTTCCGGCACGTTGCACAGCGGGAGATTGCGGCTGAACAATACGAGGTCAAGCGCATCCACAAGATAGGGATTGATGTTCCTCGCCTCCAGCGCATGGGCCTCGCCCTTGATGTCTTCATAGTCGTAAATAGTCTTTCCGTCGGTATCATGCAAGGCAAACCCGATGATTACGCAATGAACTGCGGCCTTGCCGCGTGCTTCATTGCTCCAGCTAAAGGTTCGGTGGGCAAAATGTATTTTAACTCCAAGTCTGAGCAGTTCTGACCAGAGAATCCCTACCTGTTCGCCTTGCGTGATTGAATTCGTCGAGACAAAGGCGATTTTTACACGCTCACGCGGCGTTTTCCGCGTCACGGATAAATTGTCAAGGAGCGCGGAAATCTTATCGTCGCCTCGCACATAACCCACGGCCTTCATATACCATGCCGTCACATAATCAAGAACGCCGGCGCTTTTCACACCTGCGAAAACAACATCCATATCCTCACGTTGCGAATCAGTCAGAAATTTTGAACCAACAAACGGCGGATTGCCAAGAATATAGTCAACCTGTTCGGCGGATATTACATCGTTCCAGTCCATCCGCAGGGCGTTGCCGCAATGTATCGCCGCCGAGTGGATGAGCGGCAGGCGGCGGAAGTATTGGCCGAACTCCTCAGAGACCCGCATGTTCATCTGGTGGTCCGTGAGCCAGAGCGCGACTTGCGCGATCTGTGCCGGGAATTCCTCTATCTCTATGCCGTAGAATTGATTTACGTTTACCTGCACGAGTTGGAAGATATCAAGGTGCCTCTGTCCGGTTGCGCGGGCGGCGCGCAGGATTTCTAATTCGAGAAGCCGTAATTCACGATAGGCGATAACAAGGAAGTTTCCGCACCCGCAGGCCGGGTCGAAAAACTTCAGACGGGCTATCTTTTTGAGCAGTTCGAAGAGTTTGTTAGAGCTGCGCTTTGCAGCGTCGAACTCGGCATAAAGGCCGTCGAGGAACAAGGGTTTGATGAGCTTCAAGATGTTTTCTTCGCTGGTATAGTGTGCGCCGATGTTCCTGCGGCGGGCTGAACCTTCTTCGTCCATGACGCATTGGAATAACGCTCCGAAAATGGCGGGAGATATGCGCCCCCAATTGAGCGCGCAGCAGTCAAGGAGCAACGCGCGCATTGCGCTGTCACAAGCGGATATGGGCAGCGTCTCCTCGAATAGCCGGCCGTTCACATAAGGGAAAGCGGTGTATACTTCGTCAAGACCTTTTTGGCGTTTGTCTTCGGCGGTATTGAGCACCTGAAAGAGGAGCGAGAGTTGCGGCCCTAAGTCCGCGCCGTCCTCGCTGGTGTTGTTCTCAAGAAAATCACGGAACGAACCCTGCGGCTCAAATAGCGTTGTGTCCTCGGCAAAGAGACAGAATAAGAGACGCACCAGCAGCACTTCAAGAACGTGTCCCTCGTAACCTGCGCAGCGCAGGCGGTCATGGAGCTTTCCCATGCGTTCAGCGGCCTTGATGTTTACGGGGTCCTGCGCTGTAATCTGTTGCGTGGTATAACCTGCGATGAAACCGAAGAGTTTTATGTGCTTGTAGAGGTCTTTAAGCGGTAATTCCGTGCGGGTGTCTGTGTCGAGGTCATAAAGACGTATGCGCGCAAAGTCGGATACGATAACGTAACGGGGAAGGTCGCGTTCTGCAAGCCCATCGAAATACTCTATCGCCTGTTTGTAGGCCGAGTCGAGGTCGCGTCCTAAAGACTTGTGCTCGGCGATGAGCATACCGCGCCAGAAGAGGTCAATAAAGCCGCCGCTACCGCCCTTTGCTTCGAATCGCGTCCGTGCCCGGCGAACAGGTTCTTCAAAGTTAGCAAGGCGTCTACGGGAGACGCCGAAGACGTTGAAGAACTCATTCCAAAACGTCTGCGCTTCCGCGCGTTCCGCCCGTGCGCCCTCCCATGAGCAAGAGAAGGCAAGCGCCCGGTCTTTGATTTCGTTTAATGATAATGGCATAAGTTAACGGTTTTTTATACAGACCAAAGAGGGGCTGCCTGCCGCAGGCAAGCTATCCCAAGGCAGGTTATCACCTTTTCTTCTTCACGGCCTTCTTCTTATTCTCCATCTTTGCCGCGTCTTCTATCAGTTTGAGCTTGGCGTTCATGTGTCTGTTCATTATATCAAGCACTACTTGAGGATCGTCGGTCATGTCAATGAACTTCAGGTCTTCGGGAGATATTGTCTTATGTTTCACCATCGTATGCTTCATGAAGTCAAGGAGCGGCGTCCAGTATTCGCGTCCGAACAGGATGAGCGGGAATGGATAAATCTTATGAGTCTGTATGAGGGTAAGCGCCTCGAAGAACTCGTCAAGCGTGCCGAAGCCGCCCGGCATACAAACGTACCCTATGGCGTACTTGACGAACATGACCTTTCTGGCGAAGAAGTACTTGAAGTTCAAGGAGCGGTTCTGAAACTTATTCGGCTTTTGCTCCATCGGGAGCGTGATATTAAGCCCGACTGACAGCCCGTTGTTCATCCTCGCGCCCTTGTTGGCCGCCTCCATGATGCCGGGGCCGCCTCCGGTTATGATGCTGTAGCCGTTTTTTGAAAGAAGGCCCGACACGTCAAGGCACTGCTTGTAATACTTGTTGCCCTTGTTGAGCCTTGCGGAGCCGAATATCGAGACGGCCGGGCCTATGTCCGAAAGCTCGTCAAACCCCTCGATGAACTCGCTCATTATACGGAAGAGCCGCCACGTCTCCTGACC
>JBBTCG010000170.1:0-4876 GCA_038043305.1 Deltaproteobacteria bacterium
ATGCCTCAGGGTTTGGCGGAAGCGTAACCCTCCTAAGCAATTCCTCGATGTTCTCTTTACATACAACGGCAACTCCGCTTTCTCCTGCGCGTTCTAATTCAGCTTCAACTTGCTTTTTACTGTAGGCGGTAACAATGATCGGCTGAACCATAATTTGTCCGTGGCCAGCTTTTGTCAAAGTATCTTTTATAAGAGTAGTTCTATGAGCCAGCTTTACGAGTTTATCCTTTGCGCTTAATAAGCCTGTTGTGCACTCAATCACCCCCACATTCCCAGTGGGCGTAATTGCTATTATATCCGGGCCATCCTCCATGTTGCTTAATTTCCCGTAATGCGAGATAGAAAATCCTAAAATACTTAATAACAACGCCATCCCGTGCTCAAAAGAGCGATTCTGTCTCCCCACCGAAGTGAGCAGGAATTTTTTTACAAAACCTAAATCCTTATCCAAAATTTCATGCAGGGCATGGCGTTGGTTTGGCCGCTTCTCCGGATCATCAATCCACCATTGATGCAGTGAGACGCCGTCATAACTCAAAAAGCCTTGTAACCATGGTGCGTCCTTCGTGGGAACGATTGCAGTGCCTAATTTTGAAGGACCATCTATAATCCATTCAAAAGCATCTCCTGTTATGCTGGCCCGTTCAACAGAATTTGTATGAACTATTTTATAACCAAATTTTATCTTCCCGATATCCGCTGCTTCCGCCACCCTACACTTCACTTGGGCAGAGCCAGCGGTAATTTTTGAATTATCCGCTATTAAGACAGGGGAGCTTCCGATAATTTCTAATGCCGCTGAATCCCCGGCTTGCTGCGACGTAGGGAAGCCCAGATGCGTGAACAACTCATCCAAGCTATCAAATGGCTGATCAGCGGCTTTCAAGTCCCAATCAGGCAATTCCATAGGCCTAAAATTAGGTGGAGATAATAGTTCATATCTCCGTGAACCACGGATTATTAAACTCGGCAACCTTGGGCCAAAAATAATGGTGGGGTGATAAACAGGGAAAAATGTCGCTCCTAAGGTATCGCTATTTTTTAGATAGAGAGAAAGTGTTTGTTTTGAAGAAACCAACTTGCTTTCTGTAGCATTTTTTATGCACAGGTCAATATTCTCTATTGTGGTTTCTGATATCTCTCTGCCAGCTATAATGTGAGAAGATGCAAAATTGAAATGCAAACTGTCCAGAGGCTTCACAGAATCAAATATTATTCTACCGATTAATAGTTTTGGGCCATCGGTTGTCTTTATCGCAACAAACGAGGTCATCTTCCATTTATAAACTTCCTTCCATAAGGAAAGAAGTTTGTTAAACTCGATCACATCGACATTTTCATTACTGATCATAATGACTGCTCCATAAACCTTTCCGCATCCATTACCCTTACCTCCCACGACAACAACTTCGGCAACAACGCATCGCGGATGGCGGCGAGGGTGCGGGATCGCTGAAGGTTCTCAATGAGCCGTCGGTACAAGGGACTTGCTGCCACAACGAATTTTCCTATCGCTATTGGAGACGACCGGAGCGGTTCATCATCACAGATCATAGCGATGAACTACCCCGACAGCCAAACTGCGTTGTTGTTTATCTCCTGCCGTACCGGTTCGTTATCGGCATCCGTCTGTCCTTGCCCAGGGCGCGCGGGGTTATCTTTATGCCGGGAGGGGCCTGCCTTCTCTTGTACTCGCTTGCGTCAACCAATCTTATTACCTTCATTACAACCTTCTTGTCAAAGCCCAGCGCCGAAATCTCTTCAACGTCAAGGTCATCCTCCACGTAGGCCTTGAGGATATTATCGAGCACGTCGTAAGGCGGCAGCGAATCCTGATCGGTCTGTCCGGGTTTGAGTTCAGCGGTCGGGGCCTTTGTAAAAACCCGCTCCGGTATGACGGGCCACGGGAAGGATTCGTTGATCCTCGTTGCCACGTCGTAGACGAGCGTCTTTGGCAGGTCTTTTATCACGGCGAACCCTCCGGCCATATCTCCATAGAGCGTTGCGTAGCCCACGCTCATCTCGCTCTTGTTGCCGGTGGTCAGCACGAGATAGCCGAACTTGTTGCTCAGGGCCATGAGCAGATTCCCGCGTATCCTCGCCTGAATGTTCTCCTCCGTGATATCCGGCGCTCTGTCGGCAAAGGCTTCCTTGAGGCTTGCGATATATGAGTCGAACAGGCCGTTAATCGGCAGCTCTATGAGGTTTATGCCGAGATTTTTCGCAAGCGATGCGGCGTCAGCGCGGCTCTCAGGCGACGTGTAGATCGAAGGCATGAATACGCCAATTACGTTTTTTGCGCCAAGCGCCTTTACCGCGATCGCGGCAACGAGCGCGGAGTCTACGCCGCCGCTGATGCCGATGCACACCTGCTTGAAGCCGTTCTTCTTAACGTAATCCCGCGTGCCGAGGAGTAGCGCCTGCAAGACCTCCTGAGAATGTTCCGGCAGAGGCTTTAAGCGTCTTTTTGTAATAACCCCCGGTTTCGCGCGCTTCAAAGGTTCAAGCGCTATCGTTTGCACACCGCCGCTTCTCTTTGCAGCGCGCTTTTGGCTCTTGGAATTGAACTCAAGGTCAACAACGAGAAGGTCTTCCTCAAATCCCCTTGCGCGGGCAATAACCTTGCCTGCACGGTCAACCACCATGCCCTGTCCGTCAAAGACAAGCTCGTCTTGTCCGCCGACCATGTTGTTGTAGGCGATTACAACGTCATTTTCCCTTGCGCGACGAGCAAGGAGTTCTTCCCTTATATAGGTCTTGCCCGCGTGAAAGGGGGACGCGTTTATGTTGAGGATAAGTTCAGCGCCGGCTTCCGAGAGCGCCTTTATGGGGGATGAGCGCCAGATGTCCTCGCATATCTCGATACCGAGCGTTATGTTGCCCAGCTTTACGTTCAAGGGGCGCGTCCCTGCCGTGAAGTAGCGTTTCTCGTCAAACACGCCGTAGTTCGGAAGGTACATCTTGCGGTATACGCCGGCCATGCGTCCGTCATGGATGATTGCCGCGGCGTTGAATATGCCGTTGTTATTGTCAACGAAACCCACGACCGCGGTAATGCCGCGAATCTTCCGCGCAAGCTCGTTTACGACCTTTATGTTGTCCCTTACGAAGCCGGGCTTTAACAGCAGGTCTTCAGGCGGGTAGCCGGTTACGGCAAGCTCCGGGAACAAAACCACCTCAGCGCCAAGGGAGCGCGCTCTGTCCGCGTAGGCGACTATCTTTGCCGCGTTCCGTGAAAGCGCGCCAACCGTGTGGTTTATCTGCGCCATCGCAAGCCTGAGCGTTCGCATGAGAAAAAGAGTATCAAAACATCGGGACAGAGTAAAGGTTGAAAGGCCGTGAACCGTGACCGTGTAAAGGAAAAAACTTTTCACGGTTGGGGAGCACGGCTGCAATCGTATTGCAGAAAAAGAGGCAAGGTGATATATTTCAGCAGGGCATTTAATGCCCTATCGGAAATTGAGGAGCATAGCGGATGAGCGAAATAATCACCCTCGATGAGGCGATAAGTGATATTGGACAGGTTGTTCAGGAAAACAGTCGCCCCTCTCCGTTTTTCTTTATTGTAGGGGCAGGCATATCCACGCCCTCGGTACCAGAGGCAGATAAGATAATAGAACACTGTAAGGAAAAAGCCGCTCGACTTAAAGGGTCTGTTCCCTCTGTCCCAGCCAGTCCTGCGATTAACGTGTATTCAAGCTATTTCAAACTTGCATACCCTCACCCGGAACAACGTCGAAAATATCTGCAAGCACTCATACAAGGTAAGCCTATCACGCACGCAAACCTGAGGCTCGCGCATATTCTTTCAGCGGAGAAGATGCCCCGTATCGTCGTAACACCGAACTTTGACGACTTTCTATACAAGGCACTGACGCTTTTCGGGATCAAGCACAGCCTATGCGACCACCCTTTAACCACAGAGCGCATAAGGATTGATAACAACGAACGGCCGCAGATCATCCATGTCCATGGCACATACCAGTTTTACGACTGCTGCAATTTAGCCGGAGAAATCACTGACAATGCAACGACTACCCATGCAAGCACATTGACAATGGGCTATCTGCTGGACGGGATATTACGGGACCATTCCCCTCTCGTCATAGGCTATTCAGGCTGGGAAGATGATGTCATAATGACCGCCTTAAAAAGACGTATGCAAACAGCCCTTGGCTACAACCTCTATTGGTTCTGTTACAAGCGTTCATCCATTGACGCGCTCCCCGCATGGATTAAAAAAAATAACGATGTCGTATTTGTTGCTCAGCCTGAGCCTGCCGCAACTTCCTCCGGCGTGGAGGCCAAGCCCCAGGCAAGCGCAATGCTGTCAGAAGAAAAAGAAAACTTGCTGCGTGCCGAGGATGTTTTTAGCGGTTTGATACGCCACTTTGAATTACCTGTGCCTAAACTATTTACAAACCCGCTCGTTTTTTTCGCTGAGCAACTTAAAGACTCTTTGCCAAAAGATGATAAAAAAGACGATATATATTCGATTGCAAGCGTAATTAAAACGGTTGAAACAGCGCGGCCGGTTGCCGAGACGGAGATGGAATCAAGTCTTAAAGAAGTCCGTAACGCAGCACGTTCAGCGCGCTATGACGAGGCAATAGAAGCTGCGGACAAAATTAATAAAACAGAGCTTAATGACGATGAGCGCCGCGAACTATCCTTCCTCATCTACCTGTCAGCGCTAAACAAGGGCAGTACACCTGAGATTAGTTTGATTGGTTACAACATCGTTATTGGACTAATTGAATCATTGTTGAACGGAAAAGCGGCCAATAATGATCTTAAAGAACTGATGGCAATGGCGCTTTTTAACAAAGGTGTTTGCCTCGGCCAACTCGGGAGAAACGAGGAGGAAATAAAAACA
>JBBTCG010000170.1:4976-14497 GCA_038043305.1 Deltaproteobacteria bacterium
AAGGCGCTTAATAACAAAGGTGTTTGCCTCGGCCAACTCGGGAGAAACGAGGAGGCAATAAAAACATACGATGAGGTGATAAGCCGCTTTAAGGATTCGCCGGAACCAGCGCTTAAAGAACAGGTGGCAATGGCGCGTTCCATGAAAGATGACGGCAAATAGCAGGCAATGATTGTTTTAAGTTTTACAAGGCTCGGTCTGCTACGCTATTAGTGCCCTTGATGAGCCGAAAAACCGCATGGCTACGAGCCATGCCCTACGGCCATCCTACATAACCTATGCCACCAAAAACGCGAAAAAAACCGGAAGATATCTTCAATCTTGCCGAGAAAAAAAGGGCTTCTTCCAAATTTCTTGAGGCCTTGCCGCTGTATCTTGAGGCTCAAAAAGCCGCTGATAATGACGAGTTGAGACTCTCATGCATACAGTCTTCAGCCGACGTTTACAGGATGATCGGGGAGTTTTCAAAGGCGGCCGGGTGTTATAAGGCGGCCTCCTCACTTGCAAGGAGGCTTGGAGACGAGCCGCGCTCCATTGACTGTCTTGTCGGCCTTGGGCTTAGCCTTCGCGCCTCCGGCGATATAAAAGCGGCCATTGAACTGTTCGACGGCGCGCTTTCCTTCTATAAAAACCACGCTGACAAGCACGGCTATGCCTTTGCCCTGTGGGCGCGCTCAGGCGCTCTGAGGATTAAGGGTGATTTGAAGGGCGCGCTCAAGGGCTTCACGCAAACGAAAACCATATTTTCATCCCTTGGAGACTCAAGCGGCGTTGGTTACTGCCTTACCGGCCTTGGCGGCGCGTCGCGTGTGGCTGGCTTGTATGCGGAATCTGGAAGGTATTACTCTCTGGCAAATAAGGTCTTCAGAGGTTTGAAGGACACATTCGGCATTGCCTATTCATACTGCGGCATGGCCAATTCGTTGAGGATGCGCGGGCGGTATAAGGAATCCCTGGGATATTTCAGCAAGGCAAAGACCAACTACAAAAAGATAGGCGACATCGTGAGTTTTGCCTATACGCTCTGGGGCGAAGGCATGGCTTTTCAGATGCTTGGCATGAACGCTCAGGCGCTTAAAGACTTTCGTGAGGCCATAACGCTTTTCAAGAAGAGCAAGGACAGGCGCGGCCTCGTGTACTGCGCCCTGGCGATTGGCCAGGCCGATATTGGCGCTAACCCTGCAAAGGGGATTAAGACGATAAAGGCCGCACTTAAATCAGCAGAGGCGCTGGGGCTTGAGGTTGAGGCCGGATACGCAAGGCGCATACTTGCATCCGGCGCGAAACTGCCCGTCAATCTTGCGTAAAGGCAGGCCAAAAAACTTTGACAGGGAATATACGTCAAGGCTGACGATTACTAATATTGCCCGTGCGGCAAGCACCCTGCGCGGCAAGCGCCTGCTACTTTTCCTGCGCCGCGTAATACTTTTCCGCGCTCTCGCGGGACTCGAAATAAACCGCATCGCCCTCTGGGGTAGAGGTTATGAAGGCTTGGGCCTTGTCCACCTCGCGGCCTGTAACCGGGTCCTTGGCGTAGCGCGCGCTCCTATTGTCCTTGAGCTTTGCCGCGCAGTTCTCGCAACAGCCGTAGTAGGTCTTTCCGTTGACGACTACCGGTATCTGCGGCTTGCCCATGACCGCGTTGTTGATCATGCAGACCATGTTGTTATTGACCGGTACAACGGACTGTTTTGCCTGTACGGCCGTAAACATGAGCGTCAGGACAAGAACGGTAGACATGAAACCGCTTCGTACTACAGTGTTCGCGTTCATACGTAGGATGACACCTCCGAAGGATTTATTAATACCAATATATTCTACTGCGCGTAGAATGTCAAGGGGTTAATGAGACCGTGATAGTGAAAGACTCAACCCCCAACCCCCTAAATCCCCAACCCCCTAAATCCCCCTTGTCAGGGGGACTTCTACGATTCACGGTATTTCCCGCATCACGCATTACGGTCACGGTTCACGGTCACGGTCTTATCACGGCCTTATTAACCCCTTGCAATAACCGCTCGTCTTTTATATCCTTACCCAATGACCATCGCCATGCGAATAGGATACGGCTACGACGTGCACAGGCTTGTCCACGGAAGGCCGCTGATACTGGGCGGCGTTGTCGTGCCATACACAAAGGGGCTTGACGGCCACTCGGACGCCGACGTGCTTGTCCATGCGGTGATTGACGCGCTTCTCGGCGCGGCGGCGCTCGGGGACATCGGGACTCACTTCCCTCCGTCTGACGTTGCATACAAGGACATATCAAGCTTAAAGCTCCTTGACCTGACAGTAAGGCTTCTTAAAGATAAAGGCTATGCGGCCTCGAACATAGACTCCACGATAGTATGTCAGTCGCCGCGCCTCCTTGAACATATCCCTGCAATGGTAAGGAACATCGCCTCTGCCGTGGACTGCGCCGTGGATTGCGTGAGCGTAAAGGCAAAGACCGAAGAGGAACTCGGATTTACCGGCGCTGGTGAAGGGATAAGCAGCCACGCGGTGGCGCTTATACAGAGTGTTCCAAATGACCGGTAAGATTCTCACCCGCTTTGCGCCGAGTCCTACCGGGTATCTGCATCTTGGCAACGCAAGGACAGCGCTCTTTAACTTCCTGTTCTCAAGGGCCTCAAACGGGAGCTTCTTATTGAGGATTGACGATACCGACCTTGCGCGCTCAAGCATTGAGTTTGAAAAGGCGCTCATGGAGGATTTGACGTGGCTCGGATTGAACTGGGACGAGGCTCCGTACCGGCAGTCGGAGAGGGTCGGCCTATACAAGAACTACGCTGAAAAACTCCTCAAGCACAAGGACGCCTACAGGTGTTACTGCTCGAAGGAGCGGCTTGAGGAGTTGAAAAAAACCCAGCTTGCCTCCGGCAAGCCGCCGCGCTACGACGGCGCTTGCAGGGAATTGCTCACGAGGCCGCTTGACACGCCGCATACCGTAAGATTTCGCGTCCCAATGAAGGAAGTCTCCTTTGTTGACGGCGTTCACGGGCGTATGACCTTCCCGGCGGCCGACATGGGCGACTTCGTTATAATAGGCTCCGATGGAGTAGCCTCTTACAACTTCGCGTCGTCGGTTGACGACGGCTTGATGGGCATAACGCACGTAATACGCGGCGACGATCACCTCTCCAATACGCCGCGCCAGATGCTTTTGTTCAAGGCGCTTGAGTTCGACGCGCCGGTCTTTTGCCACATACCGCTCGTGCTTGGCCCTGACAGGACGCCGCTCAGCAAGCGCGACGCCGGGGCCTCGGTGCGCTCACTCAGGGATGAAGGGTTTTTGCCTCTCGCCGTCATAAATACGCTCTCAAGGCTTGGATGGTCGCCGTTGTTTGGCGCCGCCCTTAAAACGCTTGAAGAGCTTACTCAGGCCTTTTCCCTCAAGCGGCTCTCGCGTTCAGCGGCCATATTCGACTCGCAAACGCTCAGGATGTACAACAAGGCAACTATCCAAGCCGCTCCGATTGAATCTCTGATGGAGACAATCAGCGCAGACTGCGAGGCGGCTTACCTGAAAAAAGTCGTCGTTGCCGCAAGGCCGAACGCCTCTACTCTCAAGGAACTGTCATCACTTGTATGGCCGTTTATCACAACTCCTGACCTGACCCCTGAGGCGCGCCTTGTCTTATCCTCGCAAAGCGCACCTCAGGTCGTAAAGGCGTGCATCGAGGCATTAACCCGTTCCGATGCGCCGGAAGCCATTGACCAACGATATTACAAGCTGATATTGTCTGACGTAACGGAAAAGACCGGCGTAAAAGGCAAGCCGCTTTACATGCCCATCCGCGCCGCGCTTACCGGCTCATGCGAAGGGCTTGAGCTTGCCGTGGTATTCGCCCTGCTCGGCAGGAGAGGCGCGCTGGAGAGGCTTGAGCGAACTTGACAGCGCCATGCTATGTATATATAATATAGTCATCAGATATGACCATATTGGGAGGAATCAATGGAGACTACTACCGTTACCATAGCCGAGGGGAAAAGGGATTTTAGCCGCTTGATAAAGGACGCTGCCGAGGGGAAAGAGGACATCGTGGTGACCAAGAGGGGCAAGCCAATGGCGGTAATCGTCCCTTACTTGGAGTACCAGCGCTCCAAAAAAGTGGAGGCCCATCAGAAGATACTTGAGTCGAGGTCGTCCTTTCTCCGGGCCGGGGTTTCGGCGGACGAGGTCTACGTTAAGTCCAGGAAGAAGCTGGAGGAGAGAGGTTGAAGCGGGTCGTCATAGACGCGAGCGTGGTCCTCAAGTGGTATCTCTTAGACGAGGAAGACGGGCAAAGCGCCTTAAAGATACTGGACGATTACGTCTGCGACCGCGTGGCGCTCCTTGCCCCGGCGCTCCTTGAGTTTGAGGTGGCCAGCGGCCTCGCCATAGCCAGCCGCAGGGGAAGGGTTCATGACCAGGACGTGCTAAAGGCGCTGGAGGGTTTTTCGGGCCTCGGCATCGAGTTAAGACCGCTTGCCCCGCTTTTTCCCAAGGTCATTGAGTATTGCGGCAAGTTTAACCTCTCGGCTTATGACGCCTCGTATGCGGCCCTCGCGGATGCCGAAAAGACGCTCCTTGTTACCGCCGATAAGAGACTTTTAAACTCCGCCAATAAGCTTAAGTTCGTGAAGCGGCTCGGGGAGTTCCGTTAAACAGGATTGAAAACAGGAAACATGCCCATTCGACTCTATAACTCTCTTACCGGAAAAAAAGAGGAGTTTATCCCTAAAGACCCGGCCAACGTTACCATGTACGTGTGCGGGCCTACGGTGTACGCCTTGTCGCACATCGGACATGCGCGGAGCGCGACCGTCTTCGACGTAATCAGCCGTTACCTGCGATACTCCGGCTTTACGCTAACCTACGCGAGAAACTACACCGACGTTGACGACAAGATAATAAACCGCGCGCGAGAAGAGCAAGTATCCTGCGACGAGCTGGCCGAACGCTTCATAACGGCGTTTGACGAGGACATGGCCGCCTTGGGCGTCCTCCTCCCTGATGCGCGGCCGCGCGCAACCCAAACCATCGGCAAGATAATCGCGCTCACCTCCGCGCTCATTGAAAAAGGCTTTGCTTATGCGTCGGGCGCGGACGTGTTCTACTCGGTGAGGAAAAAAAACGACTACGGCAAGCTCTCAGGCAAGAAGATTGACGAGCTTGAGGCCGGGGCAAGGGTGGATGTGAACGAGGCCAAGGCCGATCCGCTTGACTTTGCCCTGTGGAAGGGGAGTAAGCCCTTCGAGCCCGCTTGGGACAGCCCGTGGGGCAAAGGCAGACCCGGCTGGCACATCGAGTGCTCGGCCATGTGCATGGACCGGCTCGGCGAGACCATTGACATACACGGCGGAGGAAGGGACTTGATCTTTCCTCACCACGAAAACGAGATCGCCCAGTCAGAGGCATACACCGGAAAGACGTTGTTTGCCCGGTACTGGCTCCATAACGGCTTTGTGAACATCGAAAAGGAAAAGATGAGCAAGTCCCTCGGCAACATACTCAACATAAGGGACGCGCTCATCAAACACACGCCGGAGGCTGTTCGGCTGTTCCTGCTTTCAAGCCATTACCGGTCGCCCATAGACTATACGCAAGAATCGCTCAAGGACGCGGAGAATGCGGCAGAGAGGCTCTACAAGACCATTGAGAGGATACATAAAGAATGCCCGGAGGCAACGCTCTATCCGTCCGGGCGCAAGGAGCAATGGTTTGCCCCGGTAATTGAGGCAATGGACGACGACTTCAACACAGCAATGGTCATTGGCCTCCTTTTCAAGGAGGCAAACCGCGCAAACCGGCTGCTTGACGAGGGCCGTCAGGACAATGCTCAGGCGCTCTCGGTCATACTGTCTCTTGTAAAAGAGGCGTCGGGATTTCTCGGTGTATTCGACAAGACCCCTGAGGACTACTACAAGCTTCGCCGCGCCGTAATCGGGTTGAAGATTTCGCCAGACGAGATAGAACGCCTTATCAGCGAAAGGAATGAAGCGCGCAAGATGAAGGAGTTCAAGAAGGCCGACGAGATACGAAAGGGCCTCCTTGAACAAGGGGTCGTGCTTGAAGACACGGCCAAGGGCACTACTTGGAGCACGTAGTAAATCACGTTCATGGAGGTTGAACATGAATCACGCCGTTGCGATAATACTCACCATCCTCACGCTTTTTGCAAACCCGGCCCTTTCGGCTCAGGATAAACCTGATAAGACAACGGATGATTCATGGACTATCAACGTCTCATCGTATCTCAATAAAGACGAGGTAAGGAAGACGGTCGAGAGGCTTGGGGCCGCCGGGATAAAGGCGCATGTCGTTGAGATTGACGTAAAAGGCAAACACTACTTTCGGGTTCGCGCAGGCCAGTATGCAACCAGACAGGAGGCTCTAAAACAGGCCGGGGAGATTTCAAAAAAGTTCAATATCAAGGGGACATGGGTTGCAAAGACCGTCGGGAATCAAGACCCGGCAAGGCCGGTCATAAAGCCGGAGACAGCGCCGTTAAAGCCTCAGCCCCTATTGCCCGCAAACCAGAGGGAAGCCGTTAAACCGGCGCCGCCGGCAAAGGCCAGCCACGATAAAAAGGGCGCACCGTCCATTCACGTCAACATCTACCGCGACTTCAAATACGTCAACAGCTCCCCCATGGGCATGGCGCACGGCGCAACGAGCGCGTCAAAGCCGTGCGAGACGCTTACAGCCGAACCCAAGTATGCCTCAAGGCCGCGCTACGGCTGCCTTAAACTCGGCAACGGTGATGATCAACGGGTGAGCTTTGCCTTTGTGGAAAACGACCCCGGTCTTTTGTACCTTGATAAAAATAACGACGAAGACCTTACCAACGACGGAGCGCCGCTCAGGAATCTCGGCGCAGGCGCGTTTGCGGCCACGGCCTATCTTCAGATAGACGTAATCGCCAACGACGGCGCAAAGACAAGACAGCCATTAAACCTATGGTTTTACGCGAACAAGGACGGGCTGTTTTTCTACTCGATCTGCCACTGGGCCGGGGAGCTTGAACTTAACGGACGCGCCTATAAGGCAATTGCCTTTGAAGACGGTAACCATGACGGCCTGTACAAGGAAAGCGGGCTGTGCGTTGACCTTAACGCCAACGGAAGGTGCGAGAAGGAGACTGAGCTGTTTAAGGACAACGACGCCCTGACCGTTGACGGTAAGAGGTATACGCTTGCGCTTGACTATCCGTAGTTGTCAAATAAATGGAGCCGTATTAGTTTTGTAGGGCGGGCAATGCCCGCCCTACGGGGCTGCCCTACCTTCTTTTTACCTACGAAAGAAAGCAAGTCAGCATATCCTCGGCAGCAACTCTCCTGCCGGCATGTCAAGTATACGTTTATTCCCGATTGTCGTCTCAAGCAACACCTTGCCTTTCGGCGCAACGGCCACAAAGCCGATTATCGCCGCGTCCTTTCCAAGCGGGTGCGCCCTCATGGCCTCAAGAAGCGCCTTTGCGTCGCCCTTCGCCACAACCGCGATGAGCTTGCCTTCGTTGGCCAGATAAAGAGGCTCAAAGCCGAGAAGCTCGCATGCCCCTCTTACCTCGTCCTTTACCGGTATATCGTCCTCGCGTATGAGCATGGCGCAGTTGGCCGCCAAAGCGAATTCGTTCAGCACGGTTGCGACGCCGCCGCGTGTGGCGTCGCGCATGGCCTTTACGTTTGCGCCCGTTGCGAGCATACGCTCCACAAGTCCGTTAAGGGCGGCGCAGTCGCTTATTACCGGCGTGTCAATGGCTATGCCGTGCCTGTGCGTCATCACGGCGACGCCGTGGTCTCCGATAGTGCCTGATACGATTATCGCGTCTCCCGGAGCTATGTTCTCAGGGATAAGCGCCTCCCCGTACAGCACGCCTATGCCCGCCGTGTTTATGAATAGTCTGTCCGCCTTGCCGCGCTCAACTACCTTCGTGTCTCCGGTAACGATCCGCACCCCGGCGGCCATAGCCGTTTGAGCCATTGATTGAACGATCCTTTTAAGGTCGGCCATCGGCAGACCTTCCTCCATGATGAACGAGGCGCTGAGGTATAGCGGCTCTGCCCCGCCGACCGCAAGGTCGTTTACCGTGCCGCACACCGCGAGCTTTCCTATGTCGGCCCCGGGGAAGAATATGGGGCTTATGACGTAGGAGTCCGTGGTGAACGCAAGCTTGCGGCCTCGGCCTGTCTTGCCATCCGGCTCGATATGCAGCACCGCCTGATCGTTCAACGGCGCAAGGAACGGGTTGTCGAACGCCTTGAGAAACACTTCTTCTATCAAGCGGCGCGTGAGCGCGCCGCCGCTTCCGTGTGAAAGGATGATGTTGTCATACGCACCAGTCGTCAATCAGGCCACCTCCGCGTCGCGGTATTTGTAGTATGCGGCGCAGGTGCCCTCTGAGGAGACCATGCACGGCCCGGCCGGGGCATCAGGGGTGCAGGATACCGCGAACAGCGGACATTCGGGCGGAGAGAGGACGCCTTTCAATACCCCGCCGCATTTACAGCCGGGCGGCTCCTTCTCAGCGCTGCTCGGCATGTCAAAACGCGCCTCAGCGTCGAAGTAAGAGTACGCCCGCCGTATCTTCAGTCCGCTCTGAGGTATTACGCCAATGCCGCGCCATGAGGCATCGGCAGGCTCAAACACCTCGTTTATCGTCTGCTGCGCCCTGACGTTGCCCTCCCACCTCACCACGCGCATGTATTGGTTCTCTATATCGGCGCGTCCCTCTTGAATCTGCCGCATGAGCATGTAAAGGCCGTAGATGGCGTCGAGAGGCTCAAAACCGGCCACGACGCACGGAGATGCGTACTCCTTTGCAAGGAACTCGTAAGAGTGCGCGCCTATTATGGCGGTAACGTGCCCAGGGGCTATGAAGCCGTCAATTGGGGTCTCGCCTGAGTCGAGAAGCGCCTTCATGGCGGGCGGCGTGAGCTTATGAAGCGCCAAGACAGAGAGGTTTTTTATAGCCTCGGCCTTTGCGCGCAGTATGGTTGCCGCAACCGTCGGAGCCGTGGTTTCAAACCCCACGGCAAAGAGGACGACCTCCTTGGACGGGTTCTCCCTTGCCGCTTCAAGCGCGCCAAGCGGCGAATAGAGCGGACGAATGTCCGCTCCCACGGCCCGCTCGCGCTCAAGGGACGATTGGCTGCCCGGCACCCTCATCATGTCGCCGAACGTGGCTATGATGGAGTTTCTTTCATTCCTTGAGAACGCGATTATCCTGTCAACGTCTGAGGCCGAGGTTACGCAGACTGGGCATCCGGGGCCTGATATGAGCCTTAACTTGTCCTTCAACGCGGCTCGAATCCCGAACCTTGCCATTGCGTGCGTATGTGTGCCGCATATCTCCATGACGCTTGCTTGCCGGACTGACATGGCGCGTATCCGCTCGATTATGGCCTGTGCCTGTTTTTTTTGTCTGAACTCGTCTATGTATTTCATTGACTTACCAGTTTGCTAAAAAACCCAAAATTTGTTCAGGCTGCTCAAATCTTCCCATTGCAATAATGAAAAGACGCAATGGGAACCCAGC
>JBBTCG010000171.1:0-4319 GCA_038043305.1 Deltaproteobacteria bacterium
CGACGCACAACAAAGTGCGTCTCATTCGTCGCTCCTCGACGCCTTGCATCTGGACATTTTTGAGCAGCCCGTTCAAAATTAGAGCTTTTCGGCAAACGCCAACAAACGCCATGAAAAAAAAGTTCCTCATATTCCTTGCAACCGGCGCTTATGTCGGACTTATCCCCGTGATGCCCGGCACACTTGGCACACTCTGGGGCGTAGGCTTCGCCGCGCTTGTCGGCTTTGCCTCAACGCTGGTACAGGCGCTTATCATCACAAGCCTCATAGCCGTTTCGGTCTATATCACGAACGAGGCGGCCAATGCCCTTGGGCAAAAAGACCCTCAACGGATCGTACTTGACGAGGCTTGCGGCTATCTTGTCGCTTTTTTCCTGATGCCGTTTAATGTCTTCAACATGATATTGGCCTTCCTTCTGTTCAGGTTTTTTGATATTGTAAAGCCCTGGCCCATACGTCTGATTGAGAATAAACTCCCGGGCGGGTTCGGCATAGTATTTGACGACGTGCTTGCCGGGGTGTACGCCAACCTCGTGGGACAAGCAGTCCTCTTTGGTATAACGCGAATCTAATGGAGACAAAACGCAATACAAAAACAAGCGGGCTTCGCCATGTCGGGAACACGCTCGATAAAAACGGCCTTACGCTCGCAATTGCCGAGTCATGCACCGGCGGTCTTCTTTCAAACCTCATAACCAACGCGCCCGGCTCTTCAAGATACTTCATTGGCGGGGTCGTGGCTTATGACAACAAGGTAAAGGTAGGGCTGCTGGGCGTCAGCGAGAGTACGCTTAAACGATGGGGCGCGGTTTCGATGGAGACAGCCGTTGAGATGGCCGTTGGGGTAAAGGGACTTCTCAAAAGCGACGTAAGCGTCGGCATAACCGGCATTGCCGGGCCAAGCGGCGGAACACGGGATACGCCCGTTGGCACGGTATGCGTTGCCGTTGACTTTAAAGGCGAGACCATTGTAAAACGATTCAGGTTCAATGGCACGAGGCTTGAGATAAAGCGGCTGGCGGCGAGAAGTACGCTTGATATGCTCCGCGAGTGCCTATTGAAATCCGTGGCCAATATCGCGCCGGAGGGATGAGCGACTTGCGCGCATTCATAGCAATAAAGCCTTCCGAAGAGATTATTGCAAGGCTGGGCGCAATAGAAACGAGACTGAATACCGGCAAGATAAAAGGCGCATGGGTCAAACCGGAAAACGCGCATCTTACGCTTAAATTCCTCGGCTCCATAAACGAGACGCAGGTGGAAAAGATTGAAGCCGCCATGAAGCTGTCTGTATCAAGGGCGCTCATCCGGCCGTTTACGCTCTCGGTGCACGGCATCAACGCTTTTCCGTCCCTCAATGCCCCGCGTATTATATGGATTGGCATAAATAAAAATGATAGTCTAAATCATCTTTACAGCGGCCTTGAGGATGAGTTGTCAAAGATCGGCTTTGAAAAGGAGAGTCGCGCCTTTCACGCTCACCTGACGCTTTGCAGGGTAAGGTCAATCGCCGACTTAGACGATTTAACAAAGACCGTTGAAGGATTCCAGAAGGACGCGCCTGACGATTTTCCGGTCAACACACTAAGTTTGTACAAAAGCGTTTTAACCCCCAATGGGACGCTGTATACGCTTGTAAGAGAGACGCAATTAGGGTAAAACACCCGATAAAAGGAGGCGGACAAAACATGGCAACCACACCGGCCCAGAGCGCAAAGGAGACCGACAAGGACAAGGTCAAGGCGCTCGACCAGGCGATAAGCCAGATAGAAAAGCAGTTCGGCAAAGGCTCCATAATGAGGCTCGGCAAGGACGGCGTGGTGCAGGACGTGCAGGCTATCTCCACAGGCTCGCTTGCCCTTGACATAGCCCTTGGGATTGGCGGCGTGCCGAGGGGCCGCGTCGTGGAGATATTCGGGCCTGAGGCGTCAGGCAAAACCACCCTTGCCTTGCACATAGCGTCCCGCGCTCAGGAGGCCGGCGGTCAGGTGGCCTTCATTGACGCGGAACACGCCCTTGACATCGTGTATGCAAGGAAGATCAAGGTCAATACCGACGACCTTCTCCTTTCCCAGCCCGACACCGGAGAGCAGGCGCTTGAGATAGTTGACATGCTCATAAGGAGCGGGGCAATAGATCTTATCATCATAGACTCGGTGGCCGCCCTCGTGCCAAAGGCCGAACTCGAAGGAGAGATGGGAGATTCCCACATGGGGCTTCAGGCGCGTCTTATGAGTCAGGCGCTCCGAAAGCTCACCTCCAACATAAGCAAAAGCAACACCTGCGTGATATTCATAAACCAGATTCGCCACAAGATAGGCGTGTTCTACGGAAGCCCTGAGACCACCACGGGCGGCAATGCCCTCAAGTTCTACGCCTCGGTAAGGCTCGACATAAGAAAGATCGGACAGATAAAGCAGGGCGAGACGGTCATAGGCAACCGGATACGCATGAAGGTGGTAAAGAACAAACTGGCCCCGCCCTTCAAGGACGCTGAGACCGACTTTCTCTACAACGAAGGTCTCTCGCGTGAAGGCGACATCCTTGACATGGGCGCCGAGGCCAAGATCATCGACAAAAACGGCGCGTGGTACTCGTGTGACGGGGAAAGGCTCGGCATGGGCAAGGAAGCGGCCAGGACGTTCCTCAAGGAGCACCCTGAAAAGTCGCTTGAAATCGAAGGCAAGATACTGGAGCATTTCAGCATAAAAAATAAAAAGGAGTAACGTATGGCTGAAATAGACTTAAGCGCGATACTCAACGTTGCCGTCAAGGGCAAGGCCTCCGACGTGCATCTCAAGGCCGGACTCCCTCCGATACTCAGGGTCTACGGCAGCCTCGTGCCCATGAAGAACCACGAAAGGCTCTCGCCTGACGAGGTATCCAAGGCCGCCATGAGGATAATGAACGACACTCAAAAAGAGACCTTCAAGACCCATCATCAGGTGGACATGGCGTACAGCATCCCGGGGCTTGGAAGGTTCAGGGTAAACGTATTCCAGCAGAGGGGCGCCGTGGGCATAGTCCTGCGCGTAATCCCCATGAACATAATGAACTTCGAGCAGTTGAACCTGCCCAAGGTGCTCCACAGCATATCAAACGAGGTGCGCGGCCTCATACTCGTAACGGGCGTTACGGGAAGCGGAAAGTCAACCACCCTTGCCGCGATAATCGACTTCATAAACAACAACCGCTCGGACCATATCATAACGGTTGAGGACCCCATCGAGTATCTCCATAGGGACAAAAGGTGCATCATAAATCAGAGAGAGATAGGCACCGACGCGGAAACATTCTCATCGGCCTTGAGGGGCGCCCTGCGTCAGGACCCGGACATAATCCTCGTGGGCGAGATGCGCGACATGGAAACCGTTGAGATAGCCCTGACCGCAGCTGAGACGGGGCATCTTGTCCTTTCAACTCTGCATACCATTGACGCTATGGAGACGATAAACAGGATAGTCTCGGTGTTCCCGCCGTATCAGCAAAAGCAGATCAGAATACAGCTTGCAGGCGTCATCAAGGGCATTGTATCGCAAAGACTCCTGCCTACGAAAGACGGAAAGGCCAGAGTGCCGGCCGTCGAGATAATGGTTACGACCTCAAGGATACGCGAGTGCATAGAGGACAAGGAAAAAACCAAGGAGATCTCCGACGCCATCACAAAAGGCTACACCACCTACGGGATGCAGACCTTTGATCAGTCCATACTTGAGCTTCTCCACAGGGACCTCATAACCTACGACGTGGCGCTTCGCCAGGCCTCCAACCCGGCGGACTTCGAGCTGAAGGTAAAGGGCATAACCGGCACAAGCGACATGGGCTGGAAGGACTTTGAAAAGGACGGAGAAAAGAGCGGCGGCCAAGGCGGCGGAGGCGTGGAGAGGTTCTGACGCGCCTTCAATAGAGATGAACGGACTTAAAGCCTCGAAAAAAGCCATTCCAACGGCGCTGAAATTCATTGCGCTGAGAGAGCGAAGCGCGGCAGAAGTGCGCTCAAAACTCATTAAAGCGGGCTTCAGCGCCGATGAAGCCACCGAGGCCGTTGAACGGCTAACCAGCGCCGGGTATCTTGATGACGCAAGGTTTGCCTCCCGGTTGACGGCCTCAAGGGCCAAGAACAAACTCTGGGGGAAAAGGCGCATAGCCGCAGAACTTGCTGGGAAAGGCGTTGAATCGGATATTATTGCAAGCTGCCTTGCCGCCGTTGAAGGCGCCTCTGAGGAAAAGGCCGCTTTAGCGGCCTTTGAAAAATGGCTCAAAAAAAACGGCTCCCCAAGCTCGCTTGACAAAAAACTCTTTGCAAAGGCGATGCGCCA
>JBBTCG010000172.1:0-3617 GCA_038043305.1 Deltaproteobacteria bacterium
GGCCGTCTATAATGACGCTCGTGTCAATAAGTATCTGTTGTTTTGCCTTTTCGTCCGAAACGCTCTCAGCCGACTTGACGTGCGTTCCGGTAAAGCGGTCAATTATCCACGCCGTGTCAAACTCGTCGCCCTTTTTCATGCCTATACTGAGGCCGATGTACCCTACTACGCAGTTGGCGAAAAGGTATGCGCCAAGCTCAAGGTAGCGGTTGTTAGTTAAGTTGAGGGCAAGCGGATAGGCAAGGAGGTTTGCCGCGATAAGCCCGGTTATCAGGCCGATAGCGCCGCCGACGACAATCCTGAGCGGCGTCTTTTTGACCCTTTCCTCGAATATCAGCGCCGCGATTGCGATGAGCAGTCCGCTTATAAGGCCTATGTAGGCGAGTTTGGAGCCTATTATCGGGAGTATGATGAAATATCCGCTTGCCGAGGCGAATATTACAAGAAGCGCGCGCATTAGGATATACACGGTAAGACTTACTCCTCCTTCAAGGCACCTTCAACCCTGCATCATGCGGTAGAGTTCCTCTTCCACCTTCTCAACCTTGGAATTTTTGGCGATGGATATCTCCTTTACGAGCAGATTCTTTGCCGTGTCAAGCATCCTGCGCTCGCCGAAGGAGAGTTCCTTGTCGAATTTTAGGATGTACAGGTCCCTGAGCACCCTCGCTATCTCTATGACCGAGCCGCTTTTTATCTTTTCCGTATAGTCCCGGTAGCGTCTGTTCCATGTCTGGCTGTCGAGGGTAGCGTCGTTTTTGTCCTGCAACACCTCGTATATCTTGGGCAACATGCTCTTTTTGACGATCTTACGGAGTCCGACGTTTGCCGCTGAGTCTATGGGAACCATGATAACGGCGTCCGTATCGAGTATCCTCAGCATATAAAAATGCTTACTTTCACCGGCCATCTGCCTGCTCTCCACGCCGGTTATCATGGCGACCCCGTGCGCGGGATAGACTGCGAGTTCACCCGTCTTGAAGGCTTCCTGCATCGGAATCGTCTGTTTGGATTGCTTTGGCATGATTATCCTATTGTTAAACGGTTGAACTTCAAATCCTAAGACGGGGGTGGAGAAATGATTATAAGACTATACCACAAAACCATTGGAGCGTCAATATCAATTTACCGCTTGCCGCGGGGGCAATATGAATATCAGCCGTACATGCCTTCAATGACGCCATACCCGATATTTACACCTATCACTATTACATCCCTTATTAATTAACCGGCCCTATAACGAAAAAAGTATTGTCAGTCAATACGTTAGCCGGGTTAATCTCAACGGCAACAAGCCTTATATCCAGCCTCTTGTCAGCGTCAACAAGGCTTATCTTGAACGGGATACGCACCCCTGCCGCCTCCTTGAACTCCTCGAGCGTGGCCGACGCATTAAGGCCGGGGATTGACTGTATAACCCTCGCCGGACGTCCTGATTCGTCATTGGTGATGTCTGTTGTATATTTTCCAGATACGCCGCCGAGCGCATGGCCGGACGCATGGTTAGCGCCGACAGACCCAAGGAGCAGCGCAACGAAATCGTCTGGTTTGAACGGAAGGGGCCATTTATCATTTGGAAGCGGGTCAGCCAACTCATAAAGCGATGAGCGTGAAAGCGCGTTGACATACAGGTTTTTCCCGTCGCTTATAAGGAGCGCCATCGTCTGATTAAACGGGCCTGTTACCTCAATCCTGAAAAGACCAGGCTTTTTTGCTATCAGCACGGCCCTGCCCTTGAGCGTTACGCCCCCGCCGTTGTCAAGGGACACGACGGCGGTCGCCTTCATGGCGCTTGCCTCAAACGCGCCAGTCAGGCCGACAAGAGGAGGCGCTGTAATTTCTGTGCCCGCGCATCCATACAGGAGCAGGACGGTCAACAGTATAGCGGCACCCCTCACTTCTTCCCTTTCATCTCTTTTTTGAACTTTTCGATCTTTTCCTTTAGTTTAGCGTTCTTCTGGTCTGCCGCATAAGCCGCCTCATAAGTGGCAAGCGCCTTTTTCTTCATGTTCGCCTTGAGGTAGGCGTCCGCAAGGTGCTCCATTACGGTCGGGTCGTTCGGAAGTCGCTCTCTCGCCTTTTCAAGCTGGGCCACCGCCGATTTGAATTGGCCTTTCTTATAGTAGACCCAACCGAGGCTGTCCAATATATGACCGCTGTCGGGTTTGCCAGTCAGCGCCTTCTTGATCATTGTCTCAGCCTCGTCGAGGTTTACGCCCTTTTCCGCGTAGGTGTATCCGATGTAATTGAGGGCATTGGCGTGGTTCGGGTCAATCTCCAGCACCTTTTGCATGGCCGCTATAACCTTGTCGTCAGCGCCTGATTCGTCGTATATAACGCCGATGACGAAGTACAACTCCGCGTCCATGGGGTCTATCTTGAGGCCGCGGTCTATCGTTGACAGCGCCTCCGGGTATTTTTTGGCGCTCCTGTATACCGAGGCGAGTATCTTCAGAAGCTCCACCTTCTCGCCCTTGATGCGGATGGTCTCGTTTAACTCCCTTATGGTGTCGTCCAATCTGCCCTGACGCTCGTATATGTAGGCCAGATGTATCCTTGAATCAACGAAACTCAGGTCGTCCTCGGGCAGTTTGGCGAACTCGGCCTTAGCCGCCTCAAGCTCTCCCTTTTCCTCGTAAGCCGCGCCAAGGTAATACCGCACGCGGTGCGCCGCAGGGCTAAGGATGAGTATTTCGTTGAATTGCGTTATGGCCTCGGCGTATCTTTTCATCTCAAAGTATATAAGGCCCATCTTGAGCATGGCGTCGAATCTCGCGTCCTCGATCTTGGAAAGCTCCATGTAAACGTCGAGCGCGTCATTGAACCGGTTGAGTTGGATGTACACAGCCCCGAGGCGCGATTTAAGGCCGGTTTCGTCATGGAGGACGCTTGCCCCTTTTGAATATATCTCAATGGCCTTGTCCGGTTCCTTGTTAAGCTCGTAGACCATGCCAAGCTCATAATACACGGCGGCAAAGTACGGGCTTAAAGCAAGGGTTTTCAGGTAATAGTCTGCGGCTTCCTTGTAGTCGCCCTTCTCAAACTCAAGTTTGGCGAGGTAGTAGTTGGCCATTACGGAATCAGGGGTTATTGTGAGTATCTTTTTGAGCGTCTCCGCGCCCTTGTCGAACTCTTTGAGCCTCGCGTAGAGCGTGCCGAGGAACATGTAGTTTTTCGTATTCTTGGGATCTATTTCAATGGCGGCCTTGTACTGCTCAACGGCCGCGGCATCGTCCTTGCTTAGGAGGTAATATTCCGCCAGCGCAATACGGGCGTCCGCGTATTTAGGGTCAATCTCAACGGCCTTTTGCAGATATTTGAGCGCTTCCGCGTAGTTGCCTGAGAGCATGTACAGCCGCCCAAGGTCAACGGAAAGGAGGGGTGAGTCCGGGTCAAGCTTGATGGCCCTCTTATACAACTCTGCGGCGGCTTCAAGATCCCCGCTTTTTTTGAGCACCTGCGCGGCGGTGAAGTAGTAATACGACGCCGGGCTGTAGTTTGAATCAGCCGGGGCATTTGCTCCCTGAGCCTGACCAGCGGGTTGCGTAATGAAAATAAGGGCAAGAAGGGCGAATGGAATGCAGCTCTTAATGGCGCGTTTTACGATTGTCACAATC
>JBBTCG010000173.1:0-1535 GCA_038043305.1 Deltaproteobacteria bacterium
GTCGAGAAATTTTGTCATCCGGGCGTCGCCTTTTCCATCAAGCCCGTGGCATCCGGCGCAACGCGCATTAAACTATCTACTTGCCTTTTTCTATCTCTGCGGCTATTGCAGAACCTGATAATACAAAGATATTTTCAAGGGAATAAATTGCGGAAAAGGCAAGAAGAATGGATTTAATGGAAGGGATTTTTATCTTCATAAAACTAAATAAGACTAAAATAGGAACAACTGTCCTATTTGTCTTTCTAAGCGGATGTGCCTGCCGTAACGATTACGCAGGCACGGCTGTTTACCCTTATCTGCTCATCGAATCCAGAAATACCTTGTTCGACGGCGAGTTCTGTATCTTATCCAGCAAAAACTCCATTGACTCTACCGGGTTAAGGGGCTGCAAGACCTTCCTGAGTATCCAGATTCTATTGAGCGCCTCTTTCGTCAGGAGCAACTCTTCTTTTCTCGTGCCGGACTTATTCAGGTCTATGGCCGGGAAGATGCGCCGCTCGGAAAGTTTCCTGTCAAGGACGATTTCCATGTTGCCTGTTCCCTTGAACTCCTCGAAAATCACCTCGTCCATGCGGCTTCCGGTCTCGATGAGCGCGGTTGCTATGATGGTAAGGCTGCCGCCCTCCTCGATATTTCTGGCCGCGCCGAAAAACCTCTTTGGTTTATGAAGGGCGTTGGAGTCCACGCCGCCGGATAATACCTTGCCGCTCGGCGGCACGACCGCGTTATACGCCCTCGCAAGCCTTGTGATGGAGTCAAGTAGTATCACCACGTCCTTTTGGTGCTCTACAAGCCGTTTTGCCTTTTCGATGACCATCTCCGAGACCTGCACGTGCCTCTGGGCCGGCTCGTCAAAGGTGGAGCTTATAACCTCGCCCTTTACCGAGCGCTGCATGTCCGTAACCTCCTCGGGCCGCTCGTCAATGAGCAGCACGAGGAGCACGACCTCCGGGTGGTTTGTGGTAATGGCGTTGGCCACTTTTTGAAGCAGCATGGTCTTGCCCGCGCGCGGAGGCGAGACGATAAGACCCCTCTGGCCTTTGCCGATCGGCGTGAACAGATCCATGACCCTCATGGAGGTGTCGCCGCCGGGGACGGTCTCTAAGTTGAGCTTTTCTTGCGGATAAAGAGCGGTAAGGTTGTCGAAGAGTATCTTGTCCCTTGCCACCTCAGGGTCTTCGTAGTTGACCTTCTCGACCTTGAGGAGAGCGAAGTACCGCTCGCCTTCCTTGGGCGGGCGTATCTGGCCTGAGACGATGTCGCCGGTCCTTAGATTGAACCTTCTTATCTGAGACGGCGAGACGTATATGTCGTCCGGCCCGGGTAGATAGTTGTAGTCCGGCGCGCGGAGGAAGCCGAATCCGTCAGGGAGCGTCTCAAGCACCCCTTCTCCGTAAATCAGCCCGTTCTGATCGCTCTGGGACTGAAGGAGCGCGAATATCAGGTCCTGCTTTCGCATGCTTGACGCGCTCTCGATATTGTATTTCTTTGCGAGCGACGTAAGCTCGCCTATCTTTTTTTCCTTGAGTTCT
>JBBTCG010000174.1:0-7755 GCA_038043305.1 Deltaproteobacteria bacterium
ACCCCCAACCCCCTAAATCCCCCTTGTCAGGGGGACTTTATCAGGGGGACTTTATCAGGGGGACTTTTACGGTCACGGTTCACGGTCACGGTTCACGGTCTTTAATGAATCGTCTCTGGGCGCCTTGGAGGGCTGAATACGTGCAGTCAGGTGAAAAGGCCGCGTGCATATTTTGCACTGCGGCGGACAACGCTTCCCCCGGCAATCATGTGCTCTACGCCGGGCCATTGAGCGTCGTGATGATGAATAAATTCCCATACAACAGCGGCCATATCCTTATCGCGCCTGCAAGGCACGTAGGAGACCTGAGCGGCCTCACCGTTGAGGAAGCCGCTGATTCGCACAAGTTGACCGTTGTCTGCCTCAGAGCGCTTTCAAACGTATACAAACCGCACGGCTTCAATATCGGCATGAACCTCGGACGCGCCGCAGGCGCGGGCATCGAAGCTCATCTCCACACGCACGTAGTGCCGAGATGGAACGGGGACGTCAACTTCATGCCGGTGCTCTCCGACGTAAAGGTCATATCTGAGCATATTGACGCGGCTTACGCAAAACTCAAGCCGTTCTTCAGCGGCGTTTAATCTTTCATTTTATCATTCAGGAGCGGAGTCGAATGGCTTTACAAGCTGAGCCGATCAGATACGACCATGCGGCGATTGAACAACGCTGGCAAACGGTCTGGGAAAAGCACGGCGCGTTTTCCGTCGGGAGCGATCCGTCGAAAAAGAACTATTACGTGCTTGAGATGTTTCCGTATCCGTCCGGCAGGATACACATGGGGCACGTCAGGAACTACTCCATCGGCGACGTGCTTGCGCGTTTTCTGAAGATGCGCGGATTCAACGTGCTTCATCCGATGGGCTGGGATTCGTTCGGCCTCCCCGCCGAGAACGCGGCCATTGCCCACGGCTCTCACCCGGCCAAATGGACTTACGAGAATATCAAGAGCATGAAAAAGCAGTTGAAGCGCATGGGACTCTCTTATGACTGGTCAAGGGAGGTCGCCACCTGTTCGCCGGACTATTACAGGTGGAACCAGTGGATGTTTCTGAAACTCCTTGAAAAGGGGCTTGCGTACAGGAAGCGTTCAACGGTTAATTTCTGCCCCCAATGCGCCACGGTTCTTGCAAACGAGCAGGTTGAAGACGGCCTTTGCTGGAGGTGCTCTTCAAGGGTTGAGATGAAGGAACTGGAACAGTGGTTCCTAAAGATTACGGCCTACGCCAATGAACTCCTCGACTATACCTATAAACTTCCCGGCTGGCCTGAGAAGGTGCTCTTGATGCAGAGGAACTGGATAGGCAGGAGCGTCGGGGCGGACGTGGCCTTCAGGCTGGACGGCTCCGACGAGGTTATTAATATCTTCACGACCCGTCCAGACACGCTTTACGGGGTTACCTTCATGAGTTTGGCCGCGGCTCATCCTCTGCTTGATAAGATTACGGCTAAGGATTCTCGCTCAGCGGTCGCCTCTTTCGCCGCAAGGGTCAGCGCCGAGGTCAACAACCGGGGTTCAAGGGAAGCCGATGTTAAAAAAGAGGGCGTCTTCACCGGCGCATGGTGCATCAATCCGCTCAACGAAGCAAGGGTTCCGGTCTACGCCGCGAACTTCGTGTTGATGGGATACGGCACAGGCGCGGTCATGGCCGTTCCGGCTCATGACCAGAGGGACTTCGAGTTCGCAAAGGAGTACGGCATCCCGATCAAGGTCGTCATAAACCCGCCCGGCAAGACGCTTGACCCGGCAACGATGAAAGAGGCTTATGTTGCTGAAGGCGTGATGGCTGATTCGGACAGGTTTACCGGCATGGAAAACTTGGAAGCCCTGCCGCTTATCGTGAAACTCCTTGAAGCAAAGGGCGCGGGGAGACCCACGACAAACTACAAGCTGCGCGACTGGGGCATATCGCGCCAGAGGTACTGGGGTTGCCCCATACCGATAATCCACTGCGCCTCGTGCGGCGTTCAACCCGTTCCATATCAACAACTGCCGGTCGTCCTGCCTGAAAACGTAAAGCTCACCGGCATTGGTTCATCGCCGCTTGCCGAATCATCGGAGTTTATTGACGTCAAATGCCCGGAGTGCGGCAGTCCGGCAAGGCGCGAGACGGACACGATGGATACGTTCGTTGACTCGTCATGGTATTTTCTGCGTTACGCCTCGCCGCATTCGTCCTCGGCGCCGTTCGATAAGAAGGAGGCCATGCGCTGGATGCCGGTTGATCAGTACATAGGCGGCATCGAGCACGCGGTGCTCCATCTCCTGTATGCGCGGTTTTTCACGAAGGCGCTGCGGGATTTGGGTCTGCATGATGTTGACGAGCCGTTTGCCAACCTCCTTACGCAGGGCATGGTCAGGAAGCAAACCCTCAAGTGCCCTGAGCACGGCTTCATCTACCCGGAGGAGGCTGTAAACGGCGCATGCGTTCATTGCGGCAAGACGCTTGAAACCGGCGCAATCGAGAAGATGAGCAAGTCCAGAAAGAACGTCATTGACCCTGACCGTATAATCGAACGCTACGGCGCGGATACGACAAGGCTTTTTTCGCTCTTTGCGGCTCCGCCTGAAAAAGACCTTGATTGGAGCGAGGACGGCGTAGAGGGCGCATACAGGTTTCTCGGCAGGGTCTGGAGGCTAATCGTCGAGAATATCGGCGTCCTCAACTCATGCAAGCCTTTTGACCCGGCAAGCGGACTGCCGGGGAGCGAAGATGCTCTAAAGCTTCATCAGATAACTCACAGGACAATAAGGAAGGTAACTCAGGACATCGGCGAGCGGTTCCATTTCAATACCGCCATAAGCTCCATTATGGAACTTGTGAATGAACTGTATCAGCTCAAGCATTTGCAGGAGGCGCCTGCGCATGAGCATTATAAAGAGACGATAGAGGTTTATAAGGAGGCCGTCGAGTCAGTCGTTATTCTTTTAAGCCCCTTTGCCCCGCACATATCCGAGGAGCTTTGGAGTATGATCGGGAAGGATGTTCCGCTGTACAAGAGCGGTTGGCCTGAAGCCTCAACAGAGGCGCTTGTAACCGCCGAGGTCTCTCTTGTGGTGCAGATAAACGGCAAGGTAAGGAGCAAGGTAGTTGCTCCGGTCAACGCATCCGCCGAGGCGATAAAGGAGTTGGTGATGAATGACGCCAAGTCCGTCGAATGGATTGCAGGCAAGGAGATCAGAAAGTTCGTCTATGTTCCGAATAAGATAATTAACCTGGTGGTGGGATAACTCCCTCTCCCCTTCGGGGAGAGGGCTGGGGAGAGGGGGTTTATATGACGATTATAAAGAGGGTATGCGGCATTGTCTTATGCATGGCTCTACTTGCCGGATGCGGGTACCATGTCGCAGGCAAGGGAGGGCAGATGCCGGGAGGCGCAACTGCGGTCTCGATCCCCGTGTTTGTCAACGAAACCTCAAAGCCGAACATCGAGTCGGTCGTTACAGGCGCATTCGTAGATACCTTTGTCAACACCGTTTCCATAACCGGCTCCGCAGCCGTAGTTATGAAAGGGGTAATCAAATCTTATGTCCTTACCCCGGTTTCCTACACGAGGAGCGATGTAAATCAGGAGTACAGGCTCACAATAGTAATGGCGATTACGCTCTCAAGGGGCGCGGAGACGCTTTGGTCTGCCGAAAATATTACAAACTATAAGGACTTTGCGGTGAATCAAGCGGATGTTACGGCCACCAAGGAGGCCGAGGACAAAGCGCTTGCCAAGATAGCGTTGGATACCGCGCGTCTCGTGAAGGAAAACATGCTCTCCGGGTTTTAGCGCGTGTACGGCCATCAAAACATGAAACCATTTCCGCAACCGCCCGGCTCTTACATGGAACGCAGGCTTTACTTCATTATCCCGGTCTATCTCGTCATTGGATCCCTGATATACTCCAACATACTCCATGCCCCGTTCGTCTTTGACGACGATATGTACATCGTTAACAATATGCTGATACGCGGCCTCGGCAACTTCGTTGACGTGCCGTGGAACAGGTATCTGACGTATCTGACCTTTGCCCTCAATTACGCGGTTTCCGGTTACAACGTATTCGGGTACCATCTTGTGAACGTGCTGGTACATGTTGCCAATGCGGTTTTTGTATATCTTCTCGTTTCGCTGACCTTCAAAACCCCGGCGATGAAAGACGCGGACGCGCGCGGCGCATTCCTGATAGCCCTTTCAACGTCGTTGATATTTCTCGTTCACCCTATGCAGACCCAGACCGTAACGTATACGACACAGAGGTTTGCCTCGCTCACCGCCTTTTTTTATCTCTTGACGATGGCGCTGTACGCAAGGTGGCGGCTTACCTGTCTTGTGAAGTCATGGCCTGCGAAGTCCGGACGTTTTTTATACGTTGCCGCCATCGTGACCGGCGCGTTAGCCCAACTCAGCAAGGAAAACGCCTTTACGCTTCCGGCAATGCTTGTCGTTTATGAATTTGCTTTTTTCAACTCAACCACTGAGAGCGGCATCAAGCGCCGTTGTCTTCGTCTCGCGCCGTTTCTTTTGCTGTTTGCAATAGTGCCGCTGACCGTCATAATGCCTGCGTTTGGCAAGGGCGACGTTGATTATATACGCGGTCTTCAGATGACCGAGTTACAAAACCTTTCATCATACGACTACCTTATAACCGAGTTCAGCGTTGTCGTTACATACCTAAGGCTCCTTGTCTGGCCGTTTGGGCTCAGGCTTTTGTACGAGTATCCGCGTTACACGAGCTTTTTTAACTATGAGGTTATTTTTCCGTTTATCTTCCTTGCCGTTGTTTTTGCATCCGGCGTATACCTTCTGATAAGCTCAAGGAGGAGGGGAAGCGTTGCCGGCCTTGTCGTTGGTTTTGGAATATTATGGTTCTTCATAACCATATCGGTTGAGTCGTCCGTAGTGCCCATTAAGGACGTGATATTTGAGCACCGGGTATATCTTCCGAGCGCAGGCGTTTTTATGGCCGCCTTTGCCGGATTTTATCACGGTTTTGGCCGGTTGCGGCGAGGCGGTGCGGCTTATTTTGCAGTAATTGCCGTGCTTGCCGCTCTGTTGTCAATTGCGGCATATCAGCGTAATGCGGTCTGGGCAACCAAGTTGAGTTTGTGGAAGGATACGGCGGCCAAGGCGCCGAATACCCCGAACGCATACATCAACCTTGGCCTTGCGTACCGCGATATAGGCGCCGTCGCCCTTGCAGAAAAAAACTATAGAAAAGCGCTGGAGTTGGACCCTGCCAATGGCGTTGCCGCCGTCAACCTTGCAACCCTTTTGACGGATACGGGGCGTTACGAGGAGGCGCTTTATTATAGCCTGCGCCTGCGTGTCGAGACGGTCATCTTCGTGAACCCCTACGTCGCTATCGCCGCGGCATACGCCGGACTTAAACGCTACGACGAGGCAATAAAAAATTATAAGACCGCCATAAGCCTGGACCCTGACTCTCTGTATGCGCGCCACGGTCTGTCTGTCGTATATTCAATCATCGGTGAAAAGGACAAGGCCGTTGAGCAGTTGAATGAAGCGCTTAGAATAGACCCGTATCTGCCGGAGGCGCATTATAATCTGGCGCTCCTATACGATGAGATGGGAAAGACCAACGAGGCCGTATATCACTATGGCGCGGTCTTGAAGGTAAACCCGGACGACCATCCGGCGCGTGAGAGGCTTGAACAGTTAAAGGCGCGCCGGTAAAAACATAGCAGGTTTAAGCATGAAGAAGTTTACATACGCGATAATCCTGTTTCACGCGGTACTCGGCGCGCTCGTTTACTCGAATATCTTCAATGCCCCGTTCGTCTTTGACGACGAGCTGTACATCGTCAACAACCCGGCCATAAGGGGCGTTGCCGACCTCTTGACGTGGCCGCGCCCAAGGGCACTGGTATTCCTGAGTTTTGCCGTAAATTATGCCTTTTCCGGGTTTGACGTGTTCGGCTTTCACCTCGTGAACGTCGGTATACATGCGGTAAACGCCGTCTTGGTTTTTATGCTGGTGAGGCTGACGTTTGATAGTCCGGCCATGAAGCACGGGTTCAAAAAAGAGTCGTTTTGGATTGCGGCCTCGGCCTCGGTTCTGTTTATCGTCCATCCGCTCAACACTCAGGCCGTAACTTACACGACCCAGAGATTTACGTCGTTTGCGACGCTTCTTTACTTATTGACAATCGTATTGTATGCAAAGCACAGGCTTTCCCGGAGCGTTGGGGCGCCTCGTCTTTACTATGGTTTGAGCATCGCCTCGGCCATCCTTGCCCAGTTTGCAAAGGAGATAGCCTTCACCTTGCCGGTATCCCTCGCGTTGTACGAGTTCGCATTCTTTTCCCCTCACCCTACCCTCTCCCCAAAGGGGAGAGGTGGAAATGGGGTGAAAGGCAGGGTATTGAAGCTGGCGCCTTTCCTGAGCGTATTAATCATAACGCCGATCCTCCTTATGCTCCCGGATTACGACACCATCACGATAACCGGTAAGCTCGCCAAATCACAGATAGCCGACTTGAGCGGGTTGTCGCCATATGCGTATCTCATTACCCAGTTCAAGGTCATCGTAATATACATGAGGCTTCTTGTCTGGCCCACTGGGCAAAGCCTCTTGCATGAGGTAGCGCGGCCTTCGGGCTTTCTGGAGCCGCTTGTTCTCTCGTCATTCCTATTCCTTGCGGTTATACTCATAACCGGCGCGTGGCTCCTCATAAATGCAAGGAGGCGGGGAAGCGCCGCAATGCTCATTGCCGGCTTCGGCATCTTATGGTTTTTCATTACCATATCCGTGGAGTCCTCGGTCATACCGATCAAAGACGTGATATTCGAACACAGGGTGTATCTGCCCGGCATAGGCGCGTTCATAGCTTTTGCCGCGCTTATCTTTCAGCTTTCAACGACGCTGTCAAGCAGGTATAATCTTCTATGGTTCAATGCGCGCGCCGCAATAGCCGTTATGTGCGTTATATCGGTCATACTCGCGGTAGAGGCGTACAAACGGAATGCGTTGTGGACCGACAGGATCGTCCTGTGGCAAGACGTTGTCAGCAAGGCGCCGAATACGGCCGCTGCTTACGTCAATCTCGGTTACGCTTACAAATACGCCGGAAAATTCGACAAGGCATTGGAGAACTACGGGAAGGCCATTCAGATAGAGCCTCAAAACCCGACCGCCCTTAACAACATAGCCGGGATACTTATTGACCTCGGCAGACATAAGGAATCTCTTGAGTTCAGCCTTCGTATAAAACCGGAGCATCTTGAGCTTGTGAACGCCTATATGAACATCGGCACCGCTTATGGCGCGCTTGGAAGCCATGCGCTCGCGCTCCTCAATCTTGAAAAGGCGCTGACGCTTGAGCCTGAATCAGCCGTCGCGCATTTTAATCTTGCCGTGGCCTACCATGGGAGCGGGTCGTTTGAAGCGGCTTTCCAGCATTACGCGGAGGCTCTTCGGATTAATCCGTTTCTTGCCGACGCTCACAACAACGCGGGTCTTGTGCTTGCCGCGCTTGGCAGAACCGATGAGGCGTTTTCGCATTTTGAAGCGGCGCTCAGGATTGACCCGGCAAACAGGTACGCCTCTAAAAATATCGAAAGGCTGCGTTCCCTACCTTTCTTGAAAGAAAGGTAGGCCCAAAGAACTTTAATAGGGAATAAACGCCAAGGCTGATGAATATTGATATTGCCCATGCGGCAAGCATCCTTTCTTGAAAGAAAGGTAAGCCCCCCCGATTAAAACATTCGGGGGCAGGCTCCGAACTTTAATAGGGAATTAGC
>JBBTCG010000175.1:0-7327 GCA_038043305.1 Deltaproteobacteria bacterium
AGGAAGGCGAGAGCGTCGTAACCTCCGGCACGATCAACGACGCGCTGCCAAAGGCACAGAGAAGGCGGTACGTGATCTTTTAGCGGGCTGCCGGAGAAACGCCATGATCGAGCTTATTGACATCAAAAAATCATACCGCATGGGGTCCTCAATGGTTGACGCCCTCAAGGGCATAAGCCTTATTGTCAAGAAGGGCGAGTACGCTGCCATAATGGGGCCTTCGGGCAGCGGCAAGTCTACTCTAATGAACATAATCGGATGCCTTGACAGGCCCACAAGCGGTTCTTACACGCTCTCCGGCGTCAGGGTGGACGCGATGACAGAGGATGAGCTTGCCCGCATAAGAAACACGCATATCGGCTTTGTTTTCCAGACCTTTAACCTGCTTTCAAGGCACACGGCGCTTGAGAACGTGGAACTGCCGCTTCTGTACGCAGGAGTAACCGATACCCAGGGCCGCGCAATGGCCGCGCTTGAGGCCGTGCTGCTTGGGGCAAGGGCCGGACACAAACCGAATGAGCTTTCCGGCGGAGAGCGCCAGAGGGTCGCAATCGCCCGCGCACTCGTTTCAAACCCGTCAATAATACTTGCCGATGAGCCTACTGGAAACCTCGACAGCGTCAGCGGCGCCGAGATACTGAAGATATTCGACGATCTGCACGCGAAGGGGAGCACCATAGTCCTTGTTACGCACGATTCTGATGTGGCCGGAAGGACTCAAAGGACGATAACGATTCGTGATGGGGCGATTGCGGTTTGAGAGTCGAAGGATTTAAGGACGCCGCACGCCGGCTCCCCAACCCCCTCCGCTCCCTAACCCCCTCCGGCTCCTCCTTATCAGGGGGAGAGCGGTTATCGGTAAAATAAGGACATCGTTATGCTGCTCTTAAAAACCATGAAGGTCGCCTTCAGGGCCATACTGGCCAACAAGATGCGAACCGGGCTGACCATGCTCGGCATCGTCATTGGCGTGGCCGCGATAATCGCCATGATCTCCATAGGCGAGGGCGCAAAGGCTCAGGTCGTGGAGTCCATAACGAGGTTCGGAACCAATTCGCTCAGGGTGCGTCCGGGCGCGGCGCGCCTCGGGCACATACAGACAGGCTCGGTTGAAACCCTTACCGTCGAGGACGCGGACGCCATAAGGGCGGGGGTGGAGGGCGTGGCTTATGCAAGCCCGGCCATATCCAACACCTCGCAGGTAAAGTACGCCAACAAGAACTCCACCACTCTCATTACCGGCACCACGCCTGAGTACATGACCATCAACAACTTTCCGGTTGACACCGGGCGTTTTTTCGACGCAACGGATTTGAAGCTCATAAAGCGCGTGGCGGTCCTCGGCACGACCGTCAAAAAAGAGCTGTTCGGCGACGGCCCGGCGATCGGCTCGGAGATCAAGGTCTCTGGCCAGAGCTTTCTCGTCATCGGCGTCATGCAGGCAAAGGGGCAGACCTCGTGGTATGACCCCGACGATCAGGTCTTCATACCGATAACCACGTCGCAAAAGCGGCTTTTAAGTCAGGACCACATAAACGACGTCTACATACAGGTTAAGACGGTTGACGCGATACCAAAGGTAAAGACCGACGTTGAAAAACTCCTTCGCGCAAGGCACAGGATCGCCTCTGACGCGGAGTCGGATTTCAGCATAAGGGACTTCAGCGAGTTCGTGCGGACGCTCAAGGCAACGGTGAGGACGTTTTCGATTTTACTGTCCGGCATTGCCGCGGTGTCGCTCCTTGTGGGCGGCATAGGCGTGATGAACATAATGCTCGTGTCCGTTACCGAGCGCACGAGGGAGATAGGCATCCGCATGGCCGTTGGCGCGCGCCGCGCCGACATACTGAGGCAGTTCCTGATAGAGGCGATATCAATAACGATTACGGGCGGCGCTATCGGCGTAGGTCTCGGCATGGCGATAAGCAAACTCATCTCATGGTTCGGCGAATGGCAGACCATAATAACGCCGTATTCGGTAGTGCTCGGCTTTTTTTTTGCAGTTGCGATAGGCGTCATATTCGGGATATATCCGGCCCGAAAGGCATCCCTTCTCGACCCGATAGAAGCGCTGCGATATGAGTAAAACGGCCTTTGTCTATTCCGATAAGTTCGGCTCATTCCACTACGGCCTTGACCATCCGATGCGTCCTGCGCGCTTGAAGCTCACCTTTGAGCTTATCGAGAGCCTCGGCCTTTCCTCGCTGCCCGGCTCTGAAATCATAGAGGCAAGAAAGGCAACGGAGAGCGAGCTGTTGGTTTTTCATTCCCCGGCCTATCTCAAGGTATTAAGGGAGGCGAATACCGGCATCATCCCGGTTGACGGCCAGATACACGGCCTTGGGTACGGAGACAATCCGGCCTTCAGGGGCGTATACGAATGGTCCCTTTACAGCGCAGGGGCCTCTATACAAGCCGCCCTCCTTGTGGCGCAAGGCAAATGCAACGCCGCCTTCAACGTCGCCGGAGGGTTGCACCACGCCATGCCGTCAAGGGCTTCCGGCTTTTGTTATTTGAACGACGCGGCAGTTGCCATAGCGCATCTCGTAAAGCTTGGCAAGCGCGTGGCCTACGTTGACATTGACGCTCACCACGGGGACGGGGTTGAATATGCCTTTTACGACTCAAAGGACGTTCTTACGATCTCGATTCACGAAAGCGGGATGTACCTGTTTCCGGGCACAGGCGCGCCGACCGACATCGGCATAAAGGACGGCAGGGGATATGCGGTCAACCTGCCGCTGCCGCCCGGTTCAGGGGACGCGCTCTTTTACGACGCCTTTGATGAAGTGGTTCCGCCCTTTATCGAGGCTTATCGCCCGGACGTGCTCGTTACGCAGCTTGGGGTGGACACCTTTGCAACCGACCCTATTACGCATCTGAACCTGACTACCAATGGATTTGAACGCATGGTCAAGACCTTTCGCTCATTCAACCTCCCGTGGGTTCTCCTCGGAGGCGGGGGCTATGACCTCAGTAACGTTGCAAGGGCATGGACCCTTGCATGGGCCATAATGAACGACGTGAGCGCGCCGGAGCGTATCCCCGCTGATTTCATTGAAAAGAACGGCAACATATTCAGGTCAGACCTCTTGAGGGATGAGCCGTTGGACGCGGCTCCTCCACGGGCGTCAGACATTAGCGCCGCTTATGCGGACATGGCCTTTCTCAGGAAAGAGGTCTTGCCGCTTGTAAAAAGCGGCTCAGTGCCGTAAAGTGAAAAATATCCCATTATGATAATCGGCATCCCAAAAGAGATAAAAGAGAACGAATACCGGGTAGGATGCGTGCCTTCCGGAGTAAAAGCTTTGGCCGACGCGGGGCACTTAGTTCTTGTCGAGTCCGGGGCCGGGCTTGGCAGTTCCATAACCGATGACGACTACGCGGCATCAGGCGCTGAGATTGTCCAGTCGGCAACGGAGGTCTACGGACGCGCCGCGCTTATCGTAAAGGTAAAGGAGCCGAGGCCGGAGGAGTATAATCTCATCCGGCCAGGCCAGATGATATTCACCTTTTTGCACCTTGCCGTTGGCCCGTCCCTTGCAGACGCGCTCATAAACAAGGGCGTAACTGCCATTGCCTATGAAACCGTTGAGCTTGAGAACGGAACCCTGCCTTTGCTGCATCCCATGAGCGAGGTTGCCGGAAGGCTTGCCGTGCTTGCAGGCGCTCATGCCCTGATGAAGCACTACGGAGGCAGAGGAACGCTCCTTAGCGGTGTACCCGGCGTTGCCCCTGGAAACGTGGTCATACTCGGCGCCGGGGTTGCCGGGGTCAACGCGGCAAGGATCGCCGTGGGCGTTGGCGCCGACGTTACGGTTATGGATACCAAACAAGAGCGCCTCCGCACCATTGACGATACATTTCAAGGACGCCTAAAAACCATCGCGTCAAACGCATACAATATTGAAAACGTGCTTAAAAGATGCGACCTGCTCATCGGCGCGGTGCATATACCCGGCGCAAGAACACCAAGATTGGTTACAAGACAGATGCTTGGTTTTATGAAAAAGGGCGCGGTCATCGTGGACGTCTCGGTTGATCAGGGCGGGTGCGTTGAGACCATACGGGGAACGACCCACTCCAACCCGACTTACGAGGTTGACGGCATAGTGCACTACGGCGTTGCCAACATGCCGGGCGCGGTCCCGAGGACAGCGACCTTTGCCCTTACGAACGCAACCCTCCCTTATGTCCTTGCGCTTGCCGGCAAGGCGCTCAAAGCGGCTTGCGTTGCGATGCCGGGCCTTGCAAAGGGTATAAACCTTTACAACGGATGCGTTACTCATAGATCGGTTGCTCAGGCGATTGGCAGGGATTTTACGCCCTTACCTTTTTTGTAAAAAAGGTAAGCCAAAAAACTTTTAATTGGGAATAATCAACCGGGCTGACGACCGGTTGCGCCTCGCGAGCGCCGCAGGCGTGATAAGACGGGCTTCAAAATGAACACTTCCTTGCCGGGGCTAACCGAGCCTTTACGGTTAGCCCAAACCAATATTGCCCATGCGCCCTTTGCCCTTCCCGCACAAACCCAAGCCGTCAAACCCCTTGAAAATCCGTGCACATTGAAATCCGTGGGCTTGACTCTCCCTGTCAAATAAGTTAACTTCATATATTCATAAATCCGGTAAGCCGGAAACATCGTAAGGACATAAAGCGTCATGGAAAAGGAAAATCGCCCCTTGCTTGAATACGAGATTGCCGCGCTTCGCTCGCAACGCGAGGGCAGGAGCGCGGAGTCCCAGAGCCGTCTTGAAAAACTCGCGTCTTTGGCCGCTGATGGCTTCTCGGCGTACCCGAATGATTTTAAGCCGCTCCATACCGCAGCCGCTATAAACGTTGAATACGGCGCTTTAACCGTTCAGGAGCTTGAGGCATCAAGCGTAAGCGTCTCAATAGCGGGCAGGATAATGGCCATCCGCGACTTTGGGAAGGCCAGCTTCATTCAGCTTCAGGACAACGGCGCAAGGCTTCAGGCGTATGTCAAAAAAGAGAGCGCCGTTGACGCTTACGCCGTCTTCAAAAGATGCGACATGGGCGACATCGTGGGCGTTACCGGACGCCTTTTCAGGACAAAGACCAACGAGCTTACCGTGCAGGTTCAGAGGTTTCGCCTCCTTGCCAAGGGGCTTCACCCGCTGCCTGAGAAGTGGCACGGCCTTACGGACGTTGAGGCAAGGTACAGGCAGCGGTATCTTGATTTGATGGTCAACCCTGAGGTAAGGGACGTATTCCTCAAAAGATGCGCCATCGTCAAGTACATACGCGACTTTTTATCTTCACGCGGGTACATCGAGGTTGAAACGCCGATGCTTCAGCCCATTCCGGGCGGGGCCGCGGCAAAGCCGTTCAAGACCTTTCATAATGCCCTCGGGTGCGAGCTTTACATGAGGATCGCGCCCGAGCTTTACCTTAAAAGGCTCATAGTCTCAGGTTTTAACCGCGTATTCGAGATAAACAGGAACTTCAGGAACGAGGGCATCTCAACCCAGCATAACCCTGAGTTCACCATGCTGGAGTTTTACGAGGCTTACGCGACGTATGAAGACCTGATGACGCTTACCGAGGAGATGATAGGAAGCCTTGTTATGCACGTGCACGGCACGACAAGGATAAACTATCAAGGCACTGAGTTGGAGTTTGCCCCGCCGTGGAAAAGGTCTTCGGTAAAAGAGGCCATACTTAAATACTCCAACGCCTCTGAGGATATATTCGCGGACAGGGAAAAGGCATTCGCGTTTGCAAAGGGGATAGGCCTTTCCATACCAGAGGGTTTGAGCCACGGCAAGGCGCTTATCGAGATATTCGAAAAGGTAGCGGAGCCGCGTTTTATCCAGCCGACGTTCATCACGCATTTTCCGCTGGACGTGTCCCCGCTTTCAAGAAAGAACGCCTCTGACCCGTCCGTAGTGGATCGTTTCGAGCTTTTGGTGATGGGCAAGGAGATTGCCAACGCATTTTCAGAGCTTAACGACCCCATTGACCAGCGCGAGCGTTTTGAGGCGCAGATCAGGGAGCGCGCGGCCGGGGACGCGGAGGCGCACCAGATGGACGAGGAGTTCGTAAGGGCGCTTGAGTACGGGATGCCGCCGACCGCCGGAGAGGGCATAGGCATAGACAGGCTCGTGATGCTCCTGACGAACTCGGCCTCGATACGCGACGTCATCCTTTTTCCCGTGCTCAAAGGCAGCGGCCATGTCTTATGAACTGTTTATAGGTCTTAGATACCTCAAGGCCAAGAGAAAGCAGACGTTTATTTCCGTCATCTCTTTCATATCCGTGCTTGGCATCACCGTGGGCGTAACCGCGCTGATAATCGTCCTGTCCGTGATGACCGGGTTTGAGGACAACCTCAAGGAAAAGATACTCGGCATAAACGCCAACGTGGTCGTTACGAGTTTTGGCCGCGGCATACAGGATTATGACCGCGTTACGACGGAGGTGAAAAAGGTCAAAGGCGTAGTCGGCGCCTCTCCATTCACGTATAATCAGGCCATGTTGAGCGGCCCGTCCGGCGTCATCGGCGCGGTCGTGCGCGGCATAGACACTAAAACCGCGGGCGAGGTTACTGTCCTGCCGGAGCGCGTCAAGCAAGGCTCTCTTGAGGGGATAGACGCGCCCTTCGAAGCCGGGGCCCCGGGCATAGTCCTCGGCAAGGAGCTTGCCAGAAACATCGGGGCGAGCGTCGGGGACATGGTTAACGTCATCTCTCCAACCGGGACAATGACCGTTGCCGGGGCGATTCCGAGGATGGCGGCCTTCAGGGTAGTCGGCATATTCGAGGTCGGCATGTACGAGTACGACTCGTCCCTGGCCTTTGTCTCTCTTGCCAACGCGCTCAAGTTTTTCAGGCTCTCCGGCGCGGCAAGCGGCGTCGAGGTCAAGGTTATTGACATATACAAGGCCGGAGAGGTTGCCGCTGAGATAACCTCCGCGCTGAAGGGATCGTACTGGACAAGGACGTGGATGGAGATGAACAGGAACCTCTTTGCAGCGCTGAGGCTTGAGAAGGCCGCCATGTTCATCATACTGACGCTCATCATACTCGTTGCCGCGCTCAACATAATATCAACGCTCATCATGGCGGTGATGGAAAAGGGCAAGGACATAGCGATACTCAAAAGCCTTGGGGCCACGTCAGGCGGCATCATGAGGATATTCATGATAGAGGGGATAATCATCGGCCTCGCCGGGACGACTCTCGGCACGATAATCGGCGTCGGGGCGGCCTTGAACCTTGAAAATATAGTTGCCCTTGTGGAGCGCGTCTTTCATTTCAAGGTGTTGCCGCCGAGCGTTTATTACATAGACAAGTTTACGTCAAAGG
>JBBTCG010000176.1:0-3002 GCA_038043305.1 Deltaproteobacteria bacterium
CGCCCTTTCCTCGATGCCCTTGACAAGTATATTATAGGCTGGGACGATTTCTTTTAAGAAGGCGCGTATCGCCTCGGCATGCGTCCTGTCGTGATAGGTCGTAATGGCGATCCTCGGACGATTGGCCGCTATGGTCAGGCGTGAACCTTCGAGCATCTTCATCTCAAACCCCTCAAGGTCCGCCTTCAGGTAATCAAGCCTCTCGCCGCGCCTGTAAAAGATATTGTCCAGCGTCTCAAGCCTTACTGAAACAGCGCCGGACGAGGCGCTTATTGCGCTTGAGATGTCAGCGCCGCCGAGAAAACCCTTGCCCGGCGCGCCAGCCAACGCGGCCTCTATAAGTTCGATATTACCGATTCCGTTGAAGGTGCGCCTCATGGAATCAACAAACGCCGGAAGCGGCTCGATTGCATAAACCTTTTTGCATCTTCCGGCCACCATCAGGCTGAAAAGCCCCTCTGCGGCCCCGCAGTCGGCCACGACGTCGCCCGGACGCACATGAGTGCCGCTCACCTCTGGGAGTTCATAGTTATGCCAATCCGCGTAAAAGGCCTCGGCAATGACCTGATAAAGAGAGAGTATGTTGAAGGCCGACGGATAATACAACGGCCTGTCCAGCCCCGACAACGACACTGCCATACAACCGTTGCCTTCCTTCATGCCCGTTATCTTTGCCTTTGCCTTGGGAGCGCAGGTGCGGCCTAAAAGAAAAACGGCCAGTTCCGGCAAACCAACGCCATTTCGCCTGCCTGAGAGCCAATGTACCAGTATCTTGAATCTTCTGTTCAAAAAACCTCGCTCACGGCCTTATAGATACCATGCGTCTTTCGCGCCGCCTCGCGCCAGTTGAACATGGCCGCTCTCTTAAAGCCCTTTTCCCGCATCTCAAAGCACAGGTCTGTACTCTCAAGGACCGAGTCAAGAGCCTTTGTAAGCGCATCGGTATCGGCAGGGTCTATAATCAAGGCCGCATCCCCGGCCACTTCAGGCAAAGATGTAACGTTTGAGGTTACGACGGGTGTGCCGCAGGCGAATGCCTCTACCAATGGAAGGCCGAACCCTTCATAAAACGACGGCAGCACAAAGACCTTTGCCATTGAGTACAGAGTCGGCAGGTCATCTTCCCCTACCCTGCCGATGAACAGCACATGGCCGTTCAATCCAAGCTCGTCAACGGTTTTGTACAGGTCGCGCCGCCTCTCCTCAACCTCCCCTGTCAAGATAAGCTGGCATTTGCCCCTGTTCCTAAGCCTTGCATAGGCATGTATGAGGCGCTTCAGATTCTTCCTTGGATGGTGGCTTCCGACGTAGAATATGTACTCTCCGGTTATGCCGTACTTGCGTGCAACCACGGCAAGAACGGACGAGTCCGTAATCGGCTTGTAAACGTCCGAAACGCCGTTATAAACGACCGTAATCTTCTCAGGCGCTACGCCAAGGTGGGCTACGATGTCGTCCTTTGAATACTGAGATACGGTTATTATCCCGGCCGCCGCGCTTACTACCTTCCTGAACATGAACCTTGCATACATGTACGCAAGCCTGTTAGGACATGCCCCCGGGTAAAGGAAATAAATAAGGTCATGGATGGTTACGACAACCGGTTTTGAGTTGAAGATCGGCATGTTGAAGCTCGGATAATGGAGAACGTCCGGGTTTGACGTCATCATCTCCGACGGCAAAAGAACCTGCTCCCTTAATGAATAGATGGGGATGTTGTAACGCGCCTTGCGGCTTTTGAAGTTTCCGCGATCATCAAGATGGATTCGTCTCTCGCCAAGCAGAGCCTCGTATGAGGTTGACGCATCAACATCCGGAAGGTTTATCAGAAGATTCTGGATGTATCTGCCTATTCCGGTATACGTTATCATCCTGGCGTCAATGGCGACCCGCAAAAAAATGCTCCTTTCAAATCACGCAAAATAATTGAATATTATCTAATGTTCCGACATATCATGTCAATGAGTTTCAGAGAAGACCGTGTAACTACCGTGAACCGTGACCGTAAAAGACGCAGGGCAAGGCAGCCTCCACCCCCCTGACAAGGGGGATAGGGGGGTTGCCATGCACGGGATGTGTGCTCGTCATCCACTGTTTAAGCGGCTGAAGCGGCGCTATGGCCAAAAAAAAGCCCGCGCTTCAATGCGCGGGCGAGGGCAGATCAGACAACTTGTCTTTCACGGTCACGGTTCACGGCCACGGTTCACGGTCTTTACGGCTTTATCATCCAGCCCTTGCGAATACTATATCCTTGCTTTCGAGCGATTGAGAGCGTTTGTACTCGGTCATAACGAGGTCTTCGAGCATCTGTCTCGTTGACTTGTCAAGCGGATGCACGAGATCACGGTACGTCCCGTCCTTCATCTTCTTGGCCGGCATCGCGATGAAATAACCGGTAGTCCCCTTAATGACCTTCATGTCCCTGATCACAAAGCAGTCGTCGAGCTTGACCGTAACATACGCCTTTAGCTTCTCATCCCCATCCACCGGCAATACCTTTACCTCTGTAATCCTCATTGTCTCCTCCTTAGTGTTTATCCCGAACAGTCAATAGGAACGCCATGGCCAGGATCAACGAAAAATTGGGATGATCAACCTGACTTACAATTTGTTAATGCAATGTTGATGCCAAAACGTTAACAAAAATAAATGCATACAAATCAAAAGGTTTTTGTTTCTATCGGATTATGATTCCATGAACTATCCGTTGTAAGTACATTTATGTGTGTACGCCTGCACAGTATTATGTGCAGCAGTCAATTGCAGTTTACATCACATTTGACACCAATTTAGTTAGGCTGAAGGATACATGGTTCTCCCTCTAAAAGCCTTCAACCTATCCCCTTCACGCATCACGTATACGCATCACGGCCTTCAAAAAAGTGTGCTTGCCGCACGGGCAATATAAATTTTCGTCAGCCCGGCTGTTTATTCCCTATTTAAAGTTCGGAGCCTGCCCCCGAATGTTTTAATCGGGGGGCCTACCTTTCTTTCAAGAAAGG
>JBBTCG010000177.1:0-10809 GCA_038043305.1 Deltaproteobacteria bacterium
CGCCACCAGGTCCGAGTACGACCAGCCTCCATGGACCTGCTGCATGTCCATCGCTTTTGTGAGAAAGCCGTTTAAGTCGTCCACGTGTTCAAGCACCTCGGCGCAGATGACTATGTCAAAGAGCGAATCCCCTTGTGCGGCGCGCAGTTTCGACACCGAGCAAACCATGTATTCTATGTCAAGCCCTGATTCATTCGCGTGTTTTTTTGCGGCCTCTATTGCGATTGGTGATAGATCAATGCCGGCTACAAGCGCCCCTGACGCGGCAAACCTTTCGGCAAGCAGGCCGCCGCCGCAGCCGACGTCAAGCGTCTTTTTGCCGGACAACCCGCCCGCCTTGTCTGAGAAGTAGTCAAACCTCAGCGGGTTTATCCTGTGCAGGGAAAATAGCCTGCCTGTCGGGTTCCACCACTCAGCGCCGTACTTTTCAAATTTTTCGGTTTCGGTTGTCATTGGTACTGTTTATGTTGGGTCTGCCCTACACCCAACCTGCAACTTTTACGCATCACCGTCTTTCAGAATATAGCACACAGGCTTGTTATTTTACACTATTTGATATAGGTTGCCGCGCGGGCAATATTAGTATTCGTCAGCCTTGGTGTTTGTTCCCTATTAAAGTTTTTTGGCCTACCTTTTTTTCAAAAAAGGTAGGTTGCCCTTGAACCCGGTTGACACAGTGACGTGTCCGTTTGCATCCACGATTATTGCCTCTGTGTCGGGAAGTCTTTCTATGAGCGCCATGCCGGCCTCGGGCCCCATGACGAACACGGCGGTTGAAAGTCCGTCGGCAGTTACCGGGTCTTTTGCTATGATTGTAACGCTTTGCGCCAGAGCTGCCGGAAAGCCGGTTTTGGGGTCAATGATATGGTGATAGCGCGTGTCGTTAACCATGAAGTACCGTTCGTAGTCGCCGGATGTGGCAATTGCGCCGTTTACAACGAAAGCCTCGCCAAGGAATTTACTACCCTCCCTTGGGTGTTGTATGCCTATGGTCATTGGTTTTTCTGAAACCTTGTTCTGAAATATCGCCATGTCCCCGCCGGCCTTTATAATCCCGCGTCTTACGTTGTTTTGTTTCAGCGTCATAGCAGCTTTTCCTATGATGTAGCCCTTTGCGATGCCGCCAAGATTGAGCGTCATGCCGCGCTCTTTAAGGCCGATGGTTTGCGCGGCTCTGTCAATGGCCGCCTTCCTGTAGTTTACGAGAGGGAGGAGTTTATTTACCTCATCGCGCTCGGGCACCTTGCCGGACTCCGCTGAAAAACCCCACAGCGGCGCAAGAGAGCCGATAGTCGGATCAAATGCGCCGTCTGAAAGTTTAGCCACGGCCAGTGCGGCCTCCATGACTTCCATTACCTCCGGCGACACCTTGACAGCGCCTGCGCCCGCGTTTTTCGACACCATTGATACGTCGCTTGTCGGTATGTAACTGCTCAAAAGCGCCTCAAGCCTTTTTATCTCGGCAAAGGCGGCCTTTACAGCCTTGTCGCTGTCGGCTGTCTCGTCCATTATCGTTATCTCGACGATAGTTCACATGAGCATACGCGAGTAGGTAACGCTGTCCTTCCCTTTTGCGGCGTGTTTGTAGTAGAAGGGGATTGCCATGATGAAGAACACGCCAATCACGATGGCTGAATAGATGAAAAGGTGCGCCTTACGATTTTGAGCGGTGTTTTGTGTCATCTGATTTTTCCAATAAAAAAAGGATAAGAGGCACGGGCCGCTTATCCTTTTTTTATCTCTCTTAGAGTTTAATTCCCCGCAGCTTGCCACGCGATATCGTTTGCTCTCCCCGATGGGGAAAGGGGACATGGAAAAAAGTAATTGTTAGAGGCGGCCTAAAACTCCTCGTCTTCCGTGTCCGCCCGCTCCATGATGCCGAGGCCGGACTCTTCTTCGACCCTGCCCTTTATCTTTTGTTCGCGTTCCTGCTTTGACTGACACTCGACGCACACGCGGGTGAAAGGCAGTGCGCGGAGTCTGTTTTCCGCTATCGGCTCTCCGCACTCTTCGCAGCCGCCGTATGTATTGTCCTTGATGCGCTCAAGCGCGTCTTCAATCTCAGCGAGTTTTCCCCTGTCCCTGTCGCCGAACATGAGATTCAGCTCGCGCTCGCGCTCGTTGCTTGCTATGTCGTAGATGTCGCCTATCTCGAACTTTTGCGTGTTGCTCTCGCTTCTGACCTTCTCGGATACCTCTTGAAGTATACGCGCCTTGGCCTCTTTGAGCTTTTGCGTTACCTCTTTTTTGAAGGGTATCTTTGCGCTCGGGGCGCTCGGCTTTGCCTTTGCCTTCGTTGGTTTAGCCGCAACAGGAGCGGCTTTCTTCGTTGCTTGTCGCAAGGCAACAGGCTTCTTGACCGCCTTTTTTGGTTTTGTCGTCAATGCTTTTTTGGCTTTTGTTTTTGTATTTGGCATAGCCAAGTAGTATACTGATTTTTAAGTTGTTGTCAATGGTAATTTTTAGTAACAAAATCAAGTAGTTACACCGTAGCATCTTTGTCGGGTGCTTTTGGCTCACAAAAGATATTAAGATTTTTGGCGTAGTATGATATAAGACCGTGATAAGACCGTGAAAGGATGCAACCCCCTAACCCCCTAAATCCCCCTTATCAGGGGGACTTCTACGGTTCACGGTATTTACACGTTCCACGTGGAACATTGGTGCAGGTTTGCATGGAGACTAAAAAAAGATACGACGTTATTGTGATAGGCGCGGGACATGCCGGGTGCGAGGCCGTCCTTGCAGTCAATCGCATGGGGCGCAATGCGCTTAACTGCCTTGTCCTGACCATGAACCTTGACACCATTGGCCAGATGTCATGTAACCCGGCCATAGGCGGCATTGCCAAGGGGCATATCGTCAGGGAGATTGACGCGCTTGGCGGCGAGATGCCAAAGGCCGCCGATGATACGGCCATTCAGTTCAGGATATTGAACCATAGCAAGGGGCCTGCGGTGCGGGCAACGCGGGCGCAGGCCGACCGGGTTTTGTACAGGCAGCGCATGAAGGCAGCGCTTGAAAAGGCTGAACACGTGCATCTGAGGCAGGGCATTGTTGAGGCGATAATCACACGAGAGCAAGGCGCGAGGGTTGTTGAAGGCGTTAGGCTTGATACCGGGGAGGTTTTCAAGTCGAGAGCGGTTATTGTAACCACAGGGACTTTTTTGAATGGTCTTATTCATATAGGGTCAATGAGTTTTCCCGGTGGCAGGGCAGGGGATCAGGCAAGCATCGGTCTTTCAGCCTCGTTAAAGGAGCTTGGTTTTACCATCGGACGAATGAAAACAGGCACATGCGCCCGGCTTGATGCAAGGACAATCGCCTTTGCAAAAACAGAGGTTCAGGAGTTGCAGGACTCATCGCTCATCAGGCCGTTTTCCTCGCGCACAAAGGGGTTTGACAGGCAACAACTGCCCTGCCATATAACCTATACAAACGAAAAAACGCATGAGGTTATAAGGAAAAACCTTGACCGCTCCCCATTATACAGCGGTCGTATCTCAGGCATTGGGCCGCGTTACTGTCCGTCAATCGAGGACAAGGTCGTAAAGTTCCCGGAAAGGACGCGGCATCAGGTGTTTTTGGAGCCAGAGGGGTTTCATACAAACGAGATATATCCGAACGGCCTTTCTACCTCCCTTCCCATGGATGTTCAGCTTGAGTTTTTGCGAACCATCAAAGGGCTTGAAGACGTCGAGGTCTTGCGCCCCGGCTATGCAATCGAGTATGACTGTATTGACCCGACCCAGCTTAAGCCGAGCCTTGAGGCCAAGTTTGTTGAAGGACTTTTTTTTGCAGGCCAGATAAACGGCACGTCAGGTTATGAAGAGGCCGCGGCGCAAGGTCTTATGGCTGGCATAAACGCGGGACTTAAGGTTAGGGGCATGGAACCGTGTATCCTCAGCCGCTCCGAGGCATACATCGGCGTGATGATAGACGATCTGGTAACAAAGGGCGTAAGCGAACCGTACAGGATGTTTACCTCAAGGGCTGAGTACAGGCTGCTCTTGAGGGAGGATAACGCTGAGATGAGGCTAAGAGAGATCGGGTTTAAGGCTGGGGTCGTAAGTGAAGACGACTACGCCATTTTTCTTGAGAAAAAAAGGCTTATTGAGCGGACAATGAAGTTTATGGAAGAAACCCGCATTAACCCAACGAGCGCGGTTAATGACAGGCTCAAGGCAATCGGCGCTGAGACAATCAAAAAAACCACGACGCTCAAAGAACTCCTTAGAAGGCAAGGTATGGACATGGAGGCCGTATATCGGCTTGCCAACGTTAAGCTGGAGCTTCCCGCCGATATAAAAGAGGCTGTTGAGGTCGAGACAAAGTACGAAGGCTACATAAAGCGTGAGGCCGAGGAGGTGGAAAGGTTTGGCCGCTTGGAGGCGATAAGGATACCGTTTGAGTTGGCTTATGAGGAGGTGTCCGGTCTTTCAAGGGAGATACGCGAAAAACTTGGAAGACTAAGGCCGATATCCATCGGACAGGCGGCAAGGGCATCTGGCGTAACGCCTGCGGCAATATCCATGTTAATGGTGCATCTTAAAAAGACGGGTGTGTACAGATGAGAAACGGGATTGAAGACATCCTTATGGATGGCGCAACGCAACTTGGCATTACGCTCCCCCAGGAGGCGATAGAGCGGTTCTTTATCTACCTTTCAGAACTCAAAAAGTGGAATCAGAAGATAAACCTTACCTCAATTGAATCCGATAGGGATATACTGATAAGGCACTTTCTTGATTCAATGACCGTGTATCCGTTCGTGAGCCATTCAAAGCGCATCCTTGATATAGGCTCAGGCGCCGGTTTTCCCGGAATACCCCTCAAGATAATTGACCCTGCGCTTGAAGTCATTCTTGTGGACTCCGTTGCGAAGAAGGTGTCCTTTATGCGGCATATAATAAGGACGCTTGGGCTGGCAACGGGAGGCAACGGGATTCATGCCCTGCATTCGCGCATAGAGGACGCCGCCTTTATTGAGAGGCATAAAGGATATTTTGACCGCATAATCTCCCGCGCCTTTTCAGAGCTTGAGGTATTTGTAAGGCTTGCCCTTCCCCTTTGCACCCCGGGCGGAAAGATAATCGCCATGAAAGGCCCGAAATTAGGGCCAAAGTTAGGGCAAGAGTTAAAGGGTATGGGCACAGTCAATGGAGTGAGCGCTGCGACTGTACACGAGGTTTCCTTGCCGTTTTCAGACAGGCGGACAACCATAATAGTATTTGAAAAGTTGGTTGGGTAACAAGGTGATGTTCCACGTGGAACGTATAAAGACCGTGAACCGTGACCGTGAAAGTACGTAGGATGGTGTGATGGACAATTCCTTGGCCTGTCCCTTTTTTGTTTTGGATAGACCCCTTCTCCCCAAAGGGGAGAAGGCTGGGCCTGCCCTCGCGGAAGCGGGGGATGAGGGGGCAGTTTTGTAGGGTGGGCATTGCCCGCCAATCAAATGCCTTCTCGCTTGAAACACAGGGAATGGTTTGTTGTGTGCCGTCAGGAGCTTCCTCCTGATGGCGTCAGCTTCGCAATGTTTTGGCGGGCAATGCCCGCCCTACCGGAGAGCCTTGCCCTTTGCCTTGCTTTTTCGCGGTCACGGCCTCTACAAATAAAAACCGCTTGAATTGAAGCCGGATATGTTTTAATCTTTTGTATCCACTATGTATCGGGGCAAACAACGTCATGACAAGGACAATCTCAATAGTCAATCAGAAGGGCGGGGTCGGCAAGACCACGACCGCCGTTAACCTTGCCGCGTCTTTGGCCGTGGCTGAAAAAAAGGTGCTCCTTGTTGACTTTGACCCGCAGGGCAACTCAACAAGCGGGCTTGGCATTGAAAAAAACTGCAAGAGCATCTATCAGGCCATTGTTAAGCATGAGACGATCGAGTCGCTGTTGAAGCAAACGGAACTCAAGTTCCTGACCATTGCCCCGTCTTCGCGCGAGCTTACCGGCGCTGAGATCGAGCTTGTTGACGTTGACGGACGCGAGTACAGGCTAAAGGAGTGCCTTAAGCGGCTAACCGATGATTTTGACTACATCTTTATTGATTGTCCGCCGTCCTTGAGCCTCCTTACCGTAAATGCCCTCGTTGCATCCGATTCCGTGCTGATACCATTGCAGTGCGAGTATTACGCCCTTGAGGGCTTAACAGAGCTTATGAGGACAATCGGTCTTATAAAAGAAAGGCTAAACCCCGGCCTTGAGATAGAAGGCATTGTGCTTACCATGTTTGATTCAAGAAACAGGCTGGCGCATCAGGTGGCCGATGAAGTCAGGGCGCATTTCAAGGACAAGACCTTTAAGACCATGATACCAAGGAACGTGCGCCTTTCCGAAAGCCCGTCCTTTGGAAAGCCGGCGTTGTTATACGACATACAATCAAGCGGCGCAGTAAGTTATTTAGACCTTGCAAAAGAGCTTACCTTTCTTGAAAGAAAGGTAAGCCCAAAGAACTTTAATAAGGAATAAACAGCAAGGCTGAGAAACACTATGTATTGCCCCAACACCATCGAATTATAAAATGTCAATAAAATCAACTAATTAGCTAAAAGGCGGTTTCAGATGACAGCAGAGAAAAAAAAGGTTCTTGGCAGGGGTCTCGGCGCGCTTATATCGAGCGTAAACGCATCCTCGGACGCTAAAGAGTTCATCTCCTGCCCGATTAGCGATATTACGCCTTTCAAAGGCCAGCCGCGAAAGAGGTTTGACGAGGCCGCGCTAAAAGAGCTTGCCGACTCCATCAGGGAAAAGGGCGTGCTTGAGCCGCTTCTTGTCAGGCGTGATTCAACCGGATTTGAGCTTATCGCCGGTGAGAGGCGTTTGAGAGCGGCTCATCTTGCCGGGCTTAATCGGGTGCCGGTCAGGATAACTCAGGCAAGCGACGAGGAGTGCCTTGAGATAGCCATTATAGAGAACATTCAAAGGCAGGACCTGAATGCAATGGAAGAGGCCGAGGCTTACAGGAATCTGATGTCATTCGGCCTTACGCAGGAGGCGGTCGCCAAAAAGGTCGGCAAGGAGCGGGCAACGGTTGCAAATTACTTAAGGCTCTTAAAGCTCCCCATAGAGGTAAGGGATGAGCTTGTAAAAGGCACGATCTCAATGGGACATGCAAGGGCGCTCCTTGCCATTGAGAGTCATGCCGCTCAGGTGGAGCTTTGCAGAAGGATAATAACAAAGGGGCTTTCAGTAAGAGAGGCTGAGGCCGCTATAAGCACAAAGGCCGCAAAAAAACCGACAAAGACCCATGAGCCGTCGTCGCTTGAAGACGAGCTTCGTGCCCTGTTCGGTACAAAGATAGTCGTGCAGGACAAGAACGGAAAAGGCCACATACAGATAAACTACTTTTCCGCAGACGAACGCGAACGGATACTCGAGATGCTGAGGGGGGCGGGGAGTTGAGGGGTGGAGGAGCACGCTCTTGTGTGAGTATCACGACTGAAGGTATTGTGAGGGGTCTTCCTTGATGCTTGAAACCAATATCCTATTGCGTGTTGAGACAGCGAGGCGTATTCTCAACGGAGCAATCTCAAGGAAGAAGCGTTCGGAGACGGGGCAATTCCTTACGCCTGCTCCTATTGCTTCCTTCATGGCTTCTTTAGTACGCAACTCATGTGAAAAAATAAGCATAGTAGATGCCGGTGCGGGTGCAGGAGCGTTATTTGCGTCTCTCGTTACCGAACTGATTTCAAGGATAGACAAGCCCAAGTCAATCAGGGTGACGGCTTATGAGAATGATTCGAGGTTTGTGCCGTATCTTGAGAAAACAATGGCTCTTTGCCGGGAGGCATGTGCAAAATCGCATATTCATTTTAGCGGGGATATATTGTGTGAAGACTTTATCTCCAGCGCGTTATCAAGGATTAATTGTGGACTTTTTGATGGTAATGGAGATAGATTCACGCATGGTATCTTGAATCCTCCATACAAGAAGATTAAAGGCGAATCGGCAACCAGAAAACGCCTTAACTCAGCGGGTTTTGAAACGTCCAATCTATATGCCGCATTCGTCTGGCTGACTACTCACTTGTTGATTCCGGGAGGCGAAATTGTTGCAATAACTCCGCGCAGTTTTTGTAATGGACCGTATTTTAAGCGGTTCCGCAAATCATTATTAGATTTAATAACCCTGCAACGTATACATTTGTTTGAATCAAGAAAAAAGGCTTTCGCTGATGACGCGGTATTACAAGAGAACATCATCTTTCATGGTATACGCGGGCATGGAACAACCAACCCGGTAACGATATCCGTATCGCAAGGTTCGGATTTTACGAAATCACTCCAAAGGGATATAGCCTTTGAGAGAGTTGTCATGCCCGGCGACAGAGACGCTTTTATACATTTAATTGATGACGATGAGGGAAAACAGGTTATGGAGCGCATGTCGCGCTTTACGACAACGTTAAATAAGCTGGGCATTGATATCTCAACTGGACGGGTCGTTGATTTTCGATTTCGTGAGTATCTGCGGAGGAATCCTGAGCAAGAAACCGTGCCACTTATTTATCCATGTCATTTCAAGGATGGATTCATTCAATGGCCTCAGCCGGATGGAAAGAAATCGAACGCTATAGTGTATACCGGTAAGACTATCAGCCTGCTTGTTAATAAAGGCTATTATGTGCTTACAAAGCGTTTTTCAGCAAAAGAAGAACGTAAACGTGTTGTATCCGTTGTTTATGATCCTGAACGTGTAAATTCTGACTTCGTAGGGTTCGAAAATCATCTAAACTATTTTCATTGCTCCGGTAAGGGAATGTCGCCAGATTTGGCCAAAGGACTGAGTGTTTTCTTAAACTCAACCCTATTTGACCGGTATTTCCGTTTATTTAGTGGGCATACACAGGTAAATGCAACAGACCTTCGCAAAGCAGCGTATCCATCAATGAAGGAGTTGCTTAGGATTGGTAAAAATGTCGTAGGGTTCAAGCTGGATCAAAAGATGACGGACAGACTTTTAGAGCAGGAATGCGGTAATAATGGATAAAAGGACAGACACAGCCAAGGCAGCGCTGAAAATACAAGAGGCCTTGCTGGCACTTAAAGACCTTGGGTTTCCCAGACAACAGATCAACGAAAGATCAGCTTTGACCTTGCTATCGTTGCTGCATTTGAAACCGGATAGTTCTTGGATTGACGCACGCAATCCTTTGATGGGTATCACGCCAATGATGGAGTTTTTCGCGGAGCACTATGGCAAGCGGTACGCCCCTAACTCCCGTGAAACGGTACGCCGACAGACCGTTCACCAGTTTGTGCAGGCAGCTTTTGTAATTACCAATCCTGACATGCCTTCCAGGCCAACGAATAGTCCGAAAGCCGTCTATCAGATCGAACCTTCCGCTTTGAAACTTCTTCAGGAGTTCGGGAAAAAAGAATGGGACAGGAAGCTGAAAAAATATTTCGGGTCCGTTGTGATGCTCAAGAGTCTATATGCGCGTGAGCGGGAAATGCGGCGAATTCCCGCGACGCTCCATAACGGAGAAGAAATACGGCTTTCTCCTGGCGGACAAAACGTGCTTGTCAAAAAGATACTGGATGATTTTTGTTCACTTTTCACACCTGCCGGGAAGGTCGTTTACGTTGGCGACACGGAGAAAAAATAGCGTTTTTGGATTCAGACGCCTTACGAGAGTTAAGGGTTGAAGTCGAAAAACACGGCAAAATGCCAGATGTCGTAGTACATTACATTGAAAAGAATTGGCTCGTTTTGATAGAGGCGGTAACAAGCCACGGGCCTATCAATCCAAAGCGCAGACAAGAATTGAAGGAATTGTTTAACCTGTCTATAGCCGGACTTGTGTATGTAACGGCTTTTTTGAACCGGCGAACTATGATGAAATACTTGGATGAAATTTCATGGGAAACCGAGGTTTGGGTTGCAGACGCCCCAACTCACATAATACACTTCAATGGAGAGCGCTTTCTTGGGCCATACGATTAAGAGTCTTTAGAGAAGACTTTAGAAACCAATAAAGGTTTATTAAAGGTGTTTTAAGAGGCGGGTATTATCGCATCAAAATAGCGACCGGAGGGCTTAAGATGCTTGGAACCGTGGAAAAGCCGAATGAAGCGAGCACAGGAGAGCTTCTTGGCTTCATCGGCAAGGGGATGACGATTGAAGGCAAGTTGAGTTTTGCCAACACCGTCCGCATAGACGGCGGCTTTAAGGGCGAGATTGCCGCGACGGGCACTCTGGTCGTGGGCGACAGCGGCGTTGTCGAGGGAGAAATAAAGGTAGGCTCAATCATCGTCATGGGCGTTGTCAAGGGAACGCTTGAGGCAACCGGAAGGGTTGAGTTGAGGGCGCCGGGCAGGGTGTTGGGCGATATTACGACGTCGAATCTGATGATAGGAGACGGCACCGTATTCGAGGGCAACTGCCGGATGGTAAGACGCTCAGACAACACGATAACAGAGGTTGCAAGCTACGGCTCACTGAGTTCGGGCGCGTCCGGGGCTGAGGTAAGCGTTGAGAAGTAGGGTTGGTTCAATGGCGAGGCGCAACGCTTGGGAGAGCGGGAAGGAAGAATCCATCTTAAGCGTACAGGGTTACAGGGTGGGCATATACTGCTCCTATTTATTCCCCCAAGGGATATGAAGGGGCATGGAAACGCCCCTTCTCCCTATGAAAAGGAAGATAAGATGTTGAAGAAGATACACTCTAAAGGTTTATATATCGCTGATCACGACTGGCTTGTCAGTCGTTTTCACTTTTCATTTGCAGAATACTATAACCCGGAGAATATGAGCTTTGGAGTGTTAAGGGTGTTAAATGATGATATTGTGCAGCCGGCA
>JBBTCG010000178.1:0-3026 GCA_038043305.1 Deltaproteobacteria bacterium
CTCGTCGGGCTCATAACCCGAAGGTCGCAGGTTCAAATCCTGTCCCCGCTACCAGTAAATACAAAGGGTTACGGCGTTTGCCGTAACCCTTTTTTCTTTGGGTTGCGCTGAAGTTTGAGGATTTTGTCCGCACTCCTAATCTCGTGCATCAGACTTTTTGGGTACGGTATTTATGCTTCCGTTTTTCAGTTGTTTTTCTTGAGATACAGCTTGCACTCCTCGCTTCCAATCCAATCTATCTTCATCATGTTGGTCGCGCCGCGAAGTCCCACCTTTGTGCCTGATACGATTATAAGGGTGTCTCCCCATGCCGCGATGCCGCTGTCAAGGAGCGCGGCCTCTGCCCTGCATATCATCTCGTCGGTGTGCTCGCCGAATTTTATAAGAAGCGGCTCGACCCCCCACAGGAGCGATAGGCGATTGCGCGTCGCCTCCAGCGGCGTGAAGGCGACTATCGGCGTTGACGGGCGAAGCTTTGAGAGCATCCTCGCGGAGTCGCCGGATTGCGTGAAGACCGCAATGGCCTTGGGGTTTACCTCGCTCTCAGCCGTTGCCGCGGCGCAGACCACGGCCTGTGCAAATGAACCTCCCGGGGCGTCGCTCCGGCGGGTGCGTCTCGGCTGGCTCAGTATGGCCTCCTCGGCCTCGCCCGCTATACGGGACATTATCCTTATCGCCTCCGGGGCCCAGCGCCCGACGGCGGTCTCGCCTGAGAGCATGAGACAGTCAGTGCCGTCAAACACGGCATTGGCCACGTCAGAGGCCTCGGCGCGGGTCGGCCTTGGGTTGGTTATCATGGATTCGAGCATCTGCGTCGCGGTGATTACGGCCTTGCCGGCCTCGTTTGCCGCCTGTATGATGCGTTTTTGAAGCACGGGAACCGCCTCAGGCGAAAGCTCCACTCCCAGGTCGCCGCGCGCTATCATTATGCCCCATGCCTCTTTAATGATGGAGTCAAGCGAGTCAATGGCCTCTTTTTTTTCTATCTTTGCTATTACCGGAATATCCGCGCCCTTTTCCATGATGAGACGTTTGAGTTCAACTACCTCGTCGGGTCTTCTTACAAATGAGAGCGCAACGTAATCCGCGCCGTGTTTAATGGCGAAGTCAACGCCTTCCAAGTCCCTTTCAGTAAGCGCTGGCGCAGAGAGGGCCGTGTCCGGCAGGTTTATACCCTTGTTGTTCCTGAGTATGCCGCCGGTAACGACCTCGCATCTGATCGTCTTATCGTCAACGCCAAGCACCTTGAGTTCCATAAGGCCGTCGTCAAGCAGGAGCCGCTGGCCTTTGACAACGTCCCTGTACAGTCCCTTGCAGGTGGTGGACACGCGGGAGGCGTCCCCTGTTACTTCGTCGTCGGTAATGTTTATAAGCGCGCCGGGGATGAGTTCAGCCTTCCCGTCTTTTAGTCTGCCGGTGCGTATCTTAGGCCCCGGCAGGTCAACGAGCGCGGCAACCGGGCGATTTAGCTTTTTGGCCGCCGCCCTCAGCATGACAAGCGCCTTTGCGTGTTCATCCAATGTGCCGTGGGAGAGATTGAGCCTTATTACGTCCGCCCCTGCCAAGAGTACGGCCTCTATCGCCTCAGGCGTGTTCGTGGCAGGCCCCAGGGTTGCGACAATCTTTGTTTTTCTTTTGAGCATTTACTAAACCGCCTTTTCGTGTTTTGATTATATCGGCTTTGGCCTCGTCGTCGTTGCCGTGCCGCTCTTACGGCGATTATAAGCGTTACAGGAGGTCTTGTCTACCTTCACTTTTTCTTTGACATTTTTTTTCGGTTTGGTAATAATTCAGGTGTCTGAATTTTTCAGGAGGCTTTAAGCCGCGCGGTATCGGCTCTGCAAGTTAATGCACACGATTCTGGAAGACAAAAAAACCCCGCTATACGAGATACACAAGGCGCTTGGCGCAAGGCTCGTAACCTTTGCCGGATGGCAGATGCCGGTGCTATACTCCGGCGTGATCGAGGAGCACCTTGCCGTGCGCTCGTCCGCAGGGCTTTTTGACGTAAGCCACATGGGTGAGATTGAGGTATCCGGCAAAGGGGCGCACAGGTTCGTACAGCGCCTTATTACCAACGACGTTGACAGGGCAGGCGATGGTCAGTGCCTCTACGCCCTTCTATGTTATCCCGACGGCGGCGTCGTGGACGACGTTATCGTATACCGTTACAATAAGGACAGATTTCTTTTTTGCGTGAACGCCTCTAATGTCTCGAAGGTGCACGAGTGGTTTATCTCTCAGGCGCCGGGCGCGGGCGTTCTTATCGAAGACATCAGCGAGAATTACGCGCAGCTTGCCGTGCAAGGGAGCGCCTCTGCCAAGGTCATGGAGAGGCTCATGGATGTAAGCGCCTCGGAGATAAAGACATTCCATTTCATGATGGTCGAGTTGGACGGAATAGAGGCACTGGTTTCAAGGACCGGCTACACCGGCGAGGACGGATTTGAAATCTACGTTGAACCCGATGAGGCGACGCGGCTATGGCGGCTTTTGATGGATGCCGGGAAGGACGCGAATATCAAGCCTATCGGCCTTGGGGCGAGGGACACCTTGCGCCTTGAGATGGGTTATTCCCTTTACGGCCATGAACTGAGCGAGAAGATAACGCCGCTGGAGGCCGGGCTGAATAAGTACGTAAGGCTTGACAAGACGGGCGGCTTCATCGGGCAAGAGGCGCTTTTGAAGCTCTCCGGGGCAGACCCCTCAAGATCCCTTATAGGCTTCAAGATGATTGAACCCGGCATACCGCGTCAGGACTATGCGATAGCGATAAACAACGAGCCTATCGGCGTCGTTACGAGCGGAACCATGAGCCCGTCGCTAAAGTGCGGCATAGGCTTGGGGCTTATAGCGTCGGCCTTCAAGGACGCGGTCAACGTAGATGTGATGATACGAGGCAGGGCTGTAAAGGCCGAGGTCGTAAGGCCGCCGTTCTACAAAAGACCTTATTAAGCAGTATAATCGAAAGGAGACGATATATATGGACTTCCCTAAGGACCTTAAATACACCAAAGAGCACGAGT
>JBBTCG010000179.1:0-8611 GCA_038043305.1 Deltaproteobacteria bacterium
CGCGTCCCTTGGCATACTCAACGGCGTTTATCCCTGCCCTCCTCCCGAAGACGAGCACGTCAAGGAGGGAGTTGCCCATGAGCCTGTTTCTTCCGTGCACCCCGCCAGTCACCTCTCCGGCGCTGTAAAGCCCGGGGATGGTCGTTTGGGAACGATCGTCAATGGCGATGCCGCCGTTCTGATAGTGAAGCGTCGGGTATATTAGCATCGGGAGCTTGCTTATGTCAATGTCGTAGCGTTTGAACTGTATGTACTTGGCCGGGAGTTCCTTCCTTACGGTTCCCTCACCGTGCAGGGCGTCTATCATGGGCGAATCAAGCCACACGCCGTGGCGGCCAGTTGGTGTAACCACGCCTTTGCCTATATCAAGACACTCCCTCAATATGCAAGCGCTCTCCACGTCCCTCGGCTCAAGCGGGAAGCAAAACTGCTCTCCGTCTACGTTCAGAATCTGCGCGCCAAGGCCCCTGACCTTTTCCGTGATGAGAAGGCCCACGTTCTGCTCAGGGAATATCGCACCGGTCGGATGGTACTGGGTTGAATCCATGTCATTGAGCTTGACCCCAGCCCTGTATGCCATGACAACGCCGTCAGCGGTCGCGCCGTAATGGTTTGTCGTTGGGAAGCCCTGTATGTGCAGCCTGCCGAAACCGCCAGTCGCAATGACTACGGCCTTTGCGGCGACGACGTAATACTCATGGGTCTCAAGATTATACAAGACCGCTCCGGCGGCGCGTCCGTCCGCGTCCATGATGATTTCAACGGCAGGGGAAAACTCAAGGACTTTTATCCGATCCGTCCTGTTCCTTACCTCGTCCCTCAAAACCCTCATTATCTCAGCGCCGGTCATGTCTCCGGCCGAGTGCATCCTTTTTCTCGACGTGCCGCCGCCGTGCCTGACCATCATCCGCCCGTCGGGCCGCTTGTCGAACATCATGCCAAGGTCTTCGAGCCAGCGGATGATGAGCGGCGCGTCGTTGGTCATGGCCGCAACTAAGTCAGGCTGGTTGCTGAAATGCCCGCCGCCTATAACGTCAAGGTAATGATAGTAAGGAGAGTCGCCCTCCTGATCAGCGCCCTGTATGCCGCCCTCGGCCATGACGGTGTTGGAGTCGCCGTGCCGGAGTTTGGTTGACACGAGCACGGAAAGCCCGGCCTCCTCGGCCGCAAGCGCCGCAGCGGAACCTGCTCCGCCCGCGCCTATGACAAGGAGGTCAACGGCGTAATCGCTCTTTCCAAGCGCCAAACCCGCAGTATTTAACCTGCTCTTCGACTCAAGGAGAGTAGCAACCTCCTCAGGCAGTTCAAGCCCCTTATTAGGGCCTACCCTTATTGCCCGCCTTCCTTCGCTCTTGTAGTCTGGGTGATATTTCTTCAGCCATTCGCTCCGCTCGTTCATGGTAAGCGCCGGGAAGTGTTCGCCCTTCCTGGCCTTCTCCACACGCGCGGCCCGCGTGGCCTCCACCTTCTTAATCAGTTCCATCAGAGCCGGCGTATATCCGCTCATGGCGTTCTCCTTGTATGTACGGCAACGAAACTAAAAGGGTCTTCGACAAGTTTCGTCATCGGGTGACGGCGTAGTCAAGTTGCAAAAATCGTTCAGTTTTGCAAAGTATCTTTTTAGTATGTATATAGATACCACTGAAAAAACTAAAACAACAATTAACACTAAACAGGAATATTTATACGGTAAAATTTTAAGGTAATACGAAATTGCGATTGTCCATTGTATAACTGGGAATATGGTATAGAAGACTATAAAAAAATCTGGCATCCAGCTAATACAATTTTTTTTTCTTTCTCTTAGTTTTTTTCCAAAATCAAACCCCACTGGAAACACACAATCGTCTCCGATAAGGCCATAATGTTTTCTGATATTATTATTAACCATTTGATCTCGCCTAAAATTATATGCAGCCGCAACCAAGAACCAAGCGCCGATAAACAACATGAACTCGCTGACAAAATATGCATAGGCTAGTTCGTCTGCATACTTCGCATAAACGTACGCATAAGCAAAAACCACAAAACCGAGCATACCCACGCTTGATATGAAATATCCTTTATTTGCGTTCTGATTCTCGGCAAATTGCCGGTGAAAATCCTTCAGGATATCCTTAGCTGCTTCATCCATACAAACTCTCCGATCTCGTTAACCGCTCAATCCGCTGAACGCTTCCTCGATATGCCGCACAAACTCCCTTGCCTTGACAAACTGATCCTCCGCTTCAAGGCGGCTGAACTCGACATAGTCCTCATACTCCGCCCTTTCTCTTTTTGCCTTGGCACCGGTTACAATCCGATAGACTTCCTTCGGCAGCAGACCGGTCTTTATAAAATGCTCGCTGAACAAAGCGATAACTCCCGAATGCCTCTTACTGTCAACCCCTTTTATTGCCAAAACGGCCCTCGCGGCCGTAAAAACCGCATAATACGAACGGCCTATCGAATCGGCATAGTCGCCTGCCGCAAGCAGGGATTCGGACGAATGAAGCCTTTCCTTTGCTTTAGACAACCTATATAGCGCAAGACTTTTCCGAGGGTCTTCACTCAAGCGGTATGCCTTCCTTTTCTACCTCTTGTATAAAGAGCGTCCCAAAATACCTGTTTTTCTCATGTTCGCGTCTACTGTAGATGACCGGTGATATATTGCAGCCGTATTCGATATTAATATCTGCGGCGATATTGGTTATCGCATCTCGGACACGCCAGTCATCGGAATCTATAACCAATAGGATGTCAACATCAGATTCCTCGTCGAAATCACCCCGCACTTTGGAACCAAAGATACTCGCTTCCACAAGAACGTTGCCAAGAAGTGCGCGAACCTTTTCATGGAACAAGCTAACGCCTTTTCTTTCGGAAACACCTAAATGCCGTTCGTAATTTCGCATAAAACATACCTCCTTAAGACTCCCACGGTATTAAAGCTTCGTCGTGTCCTTTGGCATCCACTTGCCCGCCTCGGCCATGTCAGGCTCTCTTTCGCGCTCGACGTAGAGCTTTTTAACGTCCTCCTGTTTCATGGCAAGGAGTTCCTTGAGCATGGCCTCGTATCTTCCTGCCTTTACGTCCGCTACCCTCTTTTCCAGATGCCCGGCCTTTGGCAGTATGTACCTGCCGCACACCCGCCGGACAAACATGGCCGCCGTAAACTGCGATATCTGCGCTGGGCAGCGCGAGGCGCAAAGCCCGCACATCACGCAGTCAAAGCTCTTTTCAGCCGCGGCCTTCATGTCCCCGCGCTTCATCAGGGCGATGTAATCCATCACGTCAATGTCCATGGGGCAGGTGCGCGTGCATGTGCCGCAGCCGACGCACCTGAATACCTCTGGGTATAGACTTCTAAGCTCCTCATGCGGGTCTTTTGCAACCTTTTCAAGGTCATATCCCGGCCTGTTGGCAGGAAAGAACGGCATCTGCATGATGACCATGTTCGGCTCCACCACGGTCTGGCAGGCAAGACCTGAACGGAGCCTGTAATCCCCTATGAAGCGGTAGAAGGCGCCGCATGCGCCGCATATACCGCCCCTGCATCCGCAGCCCCGGACGTAAGAATAACCTGCGTACTCGATGGCCTTCATTATGGTAAGCGACTCAGGCACCTCGTACTCGCGCCCCATGATGTATATGGGTATCATCTTCGCGCCCACGGGCGTGATGGTTCTGTCTCCGGTTGCAAGGGTCTTTATCTTTTTTTTGTCGGTCATAGGGACGTCTCCTTAAAAATCGTCGTACATCTTTTTAACTTCAGCCGCGCTATACACGGGGCCTTCCTTGCAGATATATATGTCGCCCACGTTGCACCTGCCGCACTTGCCGACCCCGCACTTCATCTTGTTCTCCAGAGTCGTGTATATCGACTCGTCGGCAAAGCCGAGCTTGCCGAGCGCCTTGATGACGAACTTGATCATGATGGGAGGGCCGCAGGTTACGGCAACCGCGTTTGCCGGAGATGGCCCGGCCTCCTCCAGCACCGTTGGCACGAAGCCGATCTTGCCCTTCCAATCCGGAGTCTCGCCGCCGGGGTCAACCGTCTGCACGAGCGTTACATCGCCCCTCTCGTCCCATTGGGCAAGCTCGGTCTTATATACGAGGTCGTTAACGGTCTTTGCGCCGTATACGACGGTTAGCTTGCCGAACTCCTCACGCCTGTCAAGCACGTTCCATATAACGGAGCGCACCGGCGGAAGCCCGATGCCTCCGGCTATGAACACGATGTCCTTTCCCTTCCATTCGTCCAGCGGGAACCAGTTGCCGTAAGGCCCCCTGAAGCCCATCGTGTCGCCGATGGACAGACCGGCAAGGCCGCCCGTAACGCGCCCGCTCTTTCTGAAGGTGCATTGAATGGAGCCTGAGCGCGTCGGAGGCGAGGCGATGCAAAAGGTTGACTCCCCAAGGCCGAATGCCGAGTAAAGACCGAACTGGCCGGTCTTAAACACGAATGAATCGGCAAGCGCCTTGTCCTTGAACGCAAGAGACAGAGTCCTTACGTCCGGCGCCTCCTCATATATACCCTCAATTGTCACAAGATGCGGCAGATAGATGTTGTTCATAGTAAATGAAGACCGTGTAACTACCGTGACCGTGAAAGGATTCAACCCCCAACCCCCTAAATCCCCCTTGTCATGGGGACTTCTACGGTTCACGGTCTTAAAGACATCTCCTCCATTACCTCTGTTATATCCAGCCTCACCGGGCACACGCGGATGCACCTGCCGCACCCTACGCACCCCTTTGACGAGAACTTATCGGGATAGAACTTGAACTTGCACATGAAGCGGTTTCTCCACCTCTTGTACTGGGTATCCCTTGGGTTATGGCCGCTCGCGTGCAGGGTGAAGTGGTCGAACTGGCATGCGTCCCAGTTCTTCCTCCTCTCGCCCTCGTAAGCCGTGCCCTCGTCTATTATGTCAAAGCAGTGGCAGGTCGGGCATGTAAAGGTGCAAGCCCCGCACCCGATGCACTTCCTTGCAAGCTCAGGCCAGACCGGGTCTTCGTAATGCTCCTTCTTTGACAGCCTCTCTTTTATCTTCTCTATGTCAACGCCCTTTATCTTTTCAGGGTAAAACAGCGGCTTGACCGCTGGCGCCGCCTTTTCAAAAACGTCTTTATGCTTTTCAACAAACGCCCTGCCCTTGCCGGTAAGCGGCATAACAGCCCAGCCGTGCTCAGCCTCCTTGAACATCACGTCAACCCCTGCCGTTGAATCAGGCGAAAGGCCCACGGTAGTGCAAAAGCAGGCGTCGTCACCCCTTGTGCAGGCAACGGCTATTACAACCGTGTTGTCCTCCCGCTTCGTGTAGAACTCGTCAATAGAATCCCATGTGAACACGGCGCGAAGCGCCGACAGAGAAGCCGCCTCGCACGGGCGCGCCCCGAAGATGACAGTGCCTTGAGCGGCGCACTCAATGCCCTTTAACTCTACCGAGTCCTTCTTCACCTTGTGAGTGCTTATGACCTCGGTCTGAGGAAACAAAAACTCCTTATAAGAGTTGTGCGCCAATATATAGTCGGCCACAACGTCCTTTGCAGCGTGCGCCTCTTTGAACACGGTCTGCCGCGCATCCGTACATGGCGCGATGAAGCGGCCACCGGCCTGTCTTACGGAGCCGATGAGCCTGTCAAGATACTCTGTCTTCAGGAATATATCCGCCATGCCTTTGCCTATTTTATGAAGTTCTCTTTATCGTCCGGGCTGAACACGATCATCGGCGGGTGCGCCTTTTCATCGTACCCGGAACGGAAGCCGAACGACTCCTCCGTAACCTGTATCAGCTTCTTGTTAACGAGGTTGAGCGGTATGTTCACGGGGCAGGACCTCTCGCACTCGCCGCAAAAAGTGCACCTGCCGGCAAGGTGCATCGCCCTCGTCAAGTTCCATGAAAGATTGCCCCTCGGATGCGCCGATGTTTCTATCCACTGCGGCATGTTCTTTTCAGTGATGCACCGCTCGCAATAACAAAGGGAACAGACCTGCCTGCATGCGTAGCACTTTATGCACCTTGAAAATTCTTTTATCCAGAAAGCCCATCTCCCGGCGCTATCCATCTCGTCAAGCGCGGCAATCTTGTCAAAGACCATGCCAACCGGCTTATCCGGCGGGACAAAGGCCGGTTTGTCTCCTAAGACGCAATCGTACAGGTGCGGGTATCTCACGTCGCAGTTGGCGCACTTCGTGGGCATTATCTCGGGCTTTAGTTCTCCCTTCCAGAGTTCTTGCCTGTAGACAATGCCGCTGCAAGCCATGCCGATGATATATACGTCCTCTCTTTTAAGCTGCGCCTCAGCTATGAGCACCACGACGTTCTTTATGTCGCAGCCCTTTGCCACTATCGCCGGACGCCCGATGGCGCGGATGTCCTTGAACTTGCGCGTAAGATAAACCGAGAGGTTATTGACGCACCGGGGATTGAACACAAGCTTGTCCGCGTCCTCCGGCTTTGTAATAAAGACGGGGGTTATATGCGTCCCGCGCCTGTTAAAGCCGTAGCCGATGACGACCTTGACCTCGCCAGAGGAGAGGAGGTCTTTAGCCTTTTTTCTTAAGACGTTTTCCATGTTATCCTGCGCCGCGCCCAGCCTTTCCATAAACACTCAGCCCTTCAACCCCTTATACTCCATAAACGGACCAAGCCGCTTTACCTCATCCGTTACCTTGTTTATAAGGTCAACCCATTTTATGGCCTCTGAGGCCGAGACCCATGAAAAATGCAGGCGCCTCATGTCAATGCCAATGAACTCAAGGAGATTTTTGAATCCTATCCACCTTCTCCTTGCGTGAAAGTTGCCGGTCGTGTAGTGGCAGTCCCCCGGATGACACCCAGAGACTAAAACCCCGTCAGCCCCGTTCTCAAACGCCTTTATGATAAAGAGCGGGTCTATCCTGCCAGTGCACGGAAGTTTTATTATCCGCACGTTGGGCCTGTACTCCATCCTGCTTGTGCCGGCCAAGTCCGCCCCAGCATAAGTACACCAGTTGCAAACAAAGGCCATGATCTTAGGCTCGAAGGCGGTTGTCGGTTGTTGGTTATCGGTTATCGGTATATTATGTTCCATGATGGTTATCGGTTCCACGTTGGTGGTTATCAGTTACCTGTTATCGGTTATCGGTCAAAAGATCCCACTTATTTTCATACTCTGACGTCGTTGGGGTTTTAATTGAATACTTTTCTAATTTATTCCCAAGTCTGAACTTGCTCAATCCATTTTCTGAGTAAGACTTTTTTGTCTTTTTGCACCAATGCTTGTGCTGTCTTTTTGCATAGCCGGCTACAACTTTAGCAGGGACGATAAAAAAACGAAAACTAATTTCCTCATTTTCTTTATTAAGCAATACAAAGCAATAAAATATGTTTTTGTCCTTTATGACATAACATTTTGGGCTCACCAGCCACTCGAAAAGATTTTTTCCATGGTGCTTTTTGTTTACCGCCTTGGTCCTCTCTGTCGTTTTTACCTGCATTGAGAGATACTCATTGCTTTTACTGACTAAGATATCAATATTTTTTGTTTTTCCAAGCAGCATAGCGACATCAAAGCCGCGCGCCGAAAGCTGAGACAGGATGGCATACTCGCCAGCCATTGCTGTTTGATTATTATCTTTACCCTTTGATTTACTCATCACCTGATACCCGTTTCAGTAATGTAGTAATGTAGGATGGGTGAAGCGCAGCGCACCCATCAAACCTACTCCAACTCCATACCCTTTATTATTTCCGGTTCCATGCTTCCCCAATCATGGGAGTACCATTCTTTTTCCACACAACGGCGAAATGAACTATGCGGCCACTTTGCGGGGGCATCAACAAGACCATGCTTTACAGGATTGTAATGGATATAATCCATATGTCTGCGCCAGTCATCCTCATCTCTAACGAGATGCTCCCAATACCTCCTTTGCCATATTGCCTTTTCATCCCTTGATTGTCTTGACCGACCGTTAGACGCTCCTTCAAAACCCTTACATGACCTGCTAAAAAAGTGTTTAATCAAGCGCCACCTTGTTGGGAAATCATCATCTTCTTCCGGCAACCGCCATATACAATGGATATGGTCAGGCAATACCACAATCCCGTCTATTCCAAACGGCCTTTTACGTCTTATATGGTCAAATGCGGTCCGGAGGCGATCTATGTTTTCAGGGATGGTTAATATATGCCGTCTTTCATATGTGACCACCGTAAAGAAGTAACACCCTCCCTTTTGCCACGCCCGCCGATATTCCATGTTTCAATGTCCTTTGCTATGTTGGGTCTGCTGCGCTTGACCCAACCTACAAAATACTATTATTTTTCTAAGTAATGTAGGATGGGTGAAGCGCAGCGCACCCAACAAAACTGCTAAAACGCACTTATAGCCGCAAACACCTGTTCATCCGTATACCCCGCAAGATCAATTGATTTACTCCTGCACGCGGCAACGCACACCCCGCAGCCTTGACATACGCCGTCGTTGACCTTCGCAAGCCACCTTACGACCGCGCCCTGCCTGTTCTTAACGGCGTCTCTCTCTATGGCCGTGTACGGACAGGCCGTAACGCAGTCCCAGCAGGCGTTGCAGGTGGTCCTGTTTACGACCGAGGTTATCGGCTCTCTGGCCATCTCAGAGG
>JBBTCG010000180.1:0-16326 GCA_038043305.1 Deltaproteobacteria bacterium
TAAGCGGCTCATGTCAACGCATCCCCGGTTCCCCTTATGTCAAGGACGCCCAATAAGAATCAAACGGATGAGGCTTTAAGGCTCATTGATGAACTTACCCGAACATTCAACCTCGGCAGCGCAATCAAGAATCTCAATCTGACAAGGGATGACGCCTCAATCATTCTGAAAGACCTTGCAAGGCGGCTTGGAGGGGCGGAGCATACCGCGCGGCTTGAAGGGACGCCTCATCCAAAACACGCTGACCCTCCAAAGGCGCACGAACACGGCTCTGCATGGACCATATATGTTGACGGGGCTTCTCGCGGTAATCCAGGACTTGCCGGGGCCGGCGCCGCGATAAAAGACCCGTGGGGCAGCGTTGTAAAGAGGCTCAAAAAATTCCTCGGCAGCGTTACGAACAACGTGGCCGAGTACAACGCGCTCATCATGGGGCTTGAGGCCGCCCAATCAATGGGCATTGACGATATACTGATAAAAGCCGATTCCGAGCTTATGGTCAAGCAGGTGAACGGACTCTACCGGGTCAAGAGCGAGGACCTGAGACCCTTATACGACAGGGCCATGACGTCTCTCAAGGGATTCAAGACCTTCAAGATCGAGCATGTCTATAGGGAACACAACAAAGAGGCCGACGCGCTGGCAAACGAGGCCATAGACTCGCATTTTCAGAAAGACCGGTAGTTGGATTTGTAATAATAATCGTCTGCACGACGATTATTATTATCGATAAGGAAGATTTCATTTTGAAGCTCGCAACCGATCAGCCGCCTCTCATCGTAACCTATGTCCGGTATAAAGATACTTCCAGACCTTCTTGCCGCCAAGATAGCCGCCGGAGAGGTGGTTGAGCGGGGCGCCTCGGTCGTAAAGGAGTTGATGGAAAACTCCATTGACGCCGGTGCGTCCGCAATAACCGTGGCCGTCATCGAGGGGGGCGTACGCTCAATCCGCGTTATTGACGACGGATGCGGCCTGTCAAGGGAGGACGCATGCGCGGCATTTTCACGGCACGCGACGAGCAAGATAACCTCTGAGGCCGACCTTTATAATATAAGGAGTCTGGGCTTTCGCGGCGAGGCGCTATACAGCATTGCCGCGGTCTCTTGCCTTGTGATGCGGACAAGACAATCATCAGACCTTGCCGGAACCCGCGTAAAGATAGAAGGCGGGGAGCGACGGGAAGTGGGCGACGACGGCTGCCCGACGGGCACGTCAATCGAGGTCTCAGACCTGTTCTTCAACACGCCCGCGAGGCTTAAATTTCTGAAGTCATCCGAATCGGAGTTTCAACGGATTGCGGACGTGTTCAAAAGGCTTGCGGTCATACACCCTGAGATACGCTTCAAGCTGACTCACGGCTCTACAAAGATTCTGGACGCCCCTTCCGGCACGGCAAGGGCCAGATTAGTTGACGTATTCGGCCTTGAGACGATTGACGCGGCAAAAGCCATTGACAATGAAAACCCGGTCGTTTCAGGGTTCGTCGGCAACCATGAACTCAACTATTCAACGGCAAGGTCGCTTTTTACGTACTGCAACGGACGCTCGATACGGGATAAGGCTGTAACGCGGGCGATACTCGACGGCTACGGCGCTTTTATCCGTGCGGGAAGATACCCGTTTGCCGTGATTAACATAAAGATTTCACCAGAGGACGTTGACGTCAATATCCACCCGACAAAGGCTGAGGTAAGGTTCAAGGATAATCGCCTTGTCTACGAGGCGGTAAAGGGTGCGGTAAGGGATACGTTGTCAAAGGGCTTCCCGTTGCAGGGAAGCGGCGTTTACGATTATAAAACGCGGTCAGAGGCGATTAGACAGCCGTTTGCATCCGAGGCCAATCAGGTATGGCACGAGGCGTCCAAAGACGCGTGCTTAATCAGGCCGCTGCCCCTTGACTTCCAATCAAAGGGAGATGGCAAGGATGTGATAAATTCGCAGTTTCTCGGCCTTGATATGGTTGGCCAGTTGTGGGGCGAGTTTTTAATCGTGCAGTCCCAGAGAAACGAACCGGACAACGAATTTTTTATCATTGACCAGCACGGCGCGGCTGAGAGGATAGCGTATGAGGCGCTCAAGGCAAGATTAGCCGGCTCTGAGACGCCAAGGAGTCAGGCGCTTTTGCTGCCTGAGGCCGTGGAGACGACGCCTGACGAGGCCATAAGCCTTTATGAGGAGATGGCCTGTCTTGAGAGGCTTGGGTTTGAGATAACGCCGTTTGGCCCGTCCGCGAGATACGGAGGGGAGACGTTCCTGATAAGGGCGGTTCCTGATCTGCTCTCAGGCAGGGGCGTTGCCGGACTTATCAAAGAACTTATCGAGGAGACAACGGAGAGCCACGGCTCGGCAAAGGCCGCCTTTGCGATAGATGAGCGCCTTATGCGGATAGCCTGCCACGCCGTTGTACGCGGACGGCGCGTACTGACGAAGGAGGAGGCTCTTGCCCTTCTCAACGACCTTGCAAGGGTTGACTTTGCCGCTCATTGTCCGCACGGCAGGCCGATTGTAAAAAGATACACGCGGACGGAGATCGAGGCCATGTTTGGACGGTAAAAAGATGCAAAGGCCCAAGGCAATCGTCATAACCGGGCCAACGGCCGTTGGCAAGAGCAATCTATCCCTTGAGCTTGCCGAACTCTTCAACGCCGAGATAATAAGCGCGGACTCCATGCAGGTCTACAGGCACATGGACATCGGCACGGCCAAGCCGTCAAAGGCGGTAAGAGCTTCCATCAAACATCACCTGATAGACGTTGTAAACCCTGATGAGGGATACACCGCTGCCAGGTTTGCCTCTGACGCGCACGCGGCAATGGAGCGCATCTCTTCCCTTGGCAAGGCGGTTTTTATAGTCGGCGGCACCGGGTTGTATATAAAGGCACTTACTCAGGGGCTGTTCGCTGGGCCTGGGCAGGATTTTGCAGTAAGGGAGAGGCTCCTTAAAGAGGCTTTGGATAATGGCGCGGGCGCGCTCTTTGAGAGGCTAAGGGATGTTGACCCTCAGGCTGCGGCCGCTATCCATCCGAATAATCTGAGGCGCATAATCCGCGGCCTTGAGGTCTTCGAGGTCTCAGGCAGACCCATAACGGACTTCCAGCGCGAGCACGGATTCCAAGACGAGCCGTTTGACGATCTGCGGATTGCGCTCCACTGTGAAAGGGACGCGCTCTACGAGGCCATTGACCGCCGGGTTGACAAGATGATGGAGCACGGGCTTATCTACGAGGCGCGGGAACTCAACGCGACGGGATACGCATGGGACTTGAAGCCCATGTGCGGTTTGGGTTATAAGGAGATGGGCGAATATCTGCGTTCCGAGCGCGGCCTTGACGAGGCCGTTGAACTTATAAAGAGAAATACAAGACACTATGCCAAGCGCCAGATGACATGGTTCAGAAAGGACGCATCCATTAAGTGGTTCACCATTCGTCAAAAAGAGGCGATTATAGAATGTTTGAAAAGGCATCTTGGATGAAAAAATCTATCGCTGCCGCCATTGCTGCCGCTCTCATTTTATCTTTTCACTGGACGGCCTCGGCCGGCGATTCTCTTCAGGTAAAGGCAGATGGCACGGCAACGAGGTTTGAGGATAAGGCCGACGTAAAGAAGCGCGCCATTGAACGCGCGCTTGCCGAGGCCGTAACGAGCGCCATCGCAACGCTCGAGGCGGACAAGGGATTACTGGAAACCTCTGATGAGCTCAAGAAGAAGGCGGCCTCCAACGCCCAGGTCTACGTGCTTGACTACAAGATACTTGCCGAGGGCTGGCTGACTCATCTCGACATGACGCCTCCCCCCGGCGACGATAGCGTTGCGGGGCTCCCCCTCGCCGCATTGCCGGGGGTTGAGGTCTTTCATATCCGGCTTGAGGCAAGCATTGACGCGGCCCAGCTTAAAAAGGCTCTGTTGACCGGCGAAAAAAGCGCGTCCGCGCATATTGAAGGGATAACGTTTGTCCTCCTCGACTTTAGCGATTACGCGGGCCATAAGGAGGTCGTTGCCGCGCTTGAAAAAACGGCGCAGATAAAAGACCTGATTTATGTATCGTTTTATCGCGGCAAGACTGTGCTCGCGGCAAATTCGACGGTTGACGCTCACGCCCTTGTCAGACAGCTTGCAAGGGATTTGCAGGGATGCTGCGCCGTGGTAAACGGCGCATCCGGGATTATCGTAATAAAGCCGCAAACACTCTCACGGAAGGGCGATTGATTGACAATGAACAGGCTGTATACCGTCGTTTTTTCCCTCCTCATGCTTTCCGGCTGCTCTGCCGTGGACTACAGCGTTTCCGAAAAGTTCGCGGACGTGAAGCCGTATACAATCGTAGTGATGCCGATAGACTGGACAGGGGCAGGAGAGCCAAAGGCTGCGGGTAAGGACGTAACCCGGCTTTTCAAAAGCATGGCCATTGAGGCCCTTAAATCGAAAAGATACAACGTGTCAACGGATGAGACTCTGCCCGGTGCCGCAGTAAAAAAACCGGCTGAAGCCGCCAAGGCCGCAGGCGCGGACGCGGCGCTTGTAATCCGCATGAACGAGTGGGACGCCTCCGAGGTGCTCTCCTATGCGTCGCTCAAGATACGCGCAACGATTGAGATGCACTCAAAGGACGGAGAGCTTCTCTGGCGCGTGGAGTACGCCACAAGTGAATCGGATGCGGGCCTTGACGCCTCCACGGTGGAGGCCGGCGTGATAAAGACTTATGAGCCGAGGGTGCAGCGTTTCGTTGACGCGGCGTTTTCGACCCTTCCCCAAGCCGCTTTGCCTGATAAACGCGGACGGTTTTTTGAGTGGCTGCCGTAGGGGCTGCCCCGTTTGGGTACTTGACAGATGTATATGATTATCATATACTCATAGTATGGCTGAACCTCTCGACATCCTGTCCGAGTGTGCTGGGTTTGAGTGGGACGAGCATAATTCAATAAAGAATTGGCAAAGACACGGCGTTACCCCGTCAGAGTGTGAAGAGATTTTTTTCAACCGGCCGCTGGTGGTTGCCGAAGACGCTAAACATTCGGCTAAGGAAGCTCGCTTCTATGCGCTTGGGGCTGCGGATTCCGGCAGGAGACTCTTTATCGTATTTACCGTTCGCAGGGGCTTGATACGGGTAGTATCCGCAAGGGAAATGAGTCGAAAGGAAAGGGGGTTATATGAAGCCGCTGAAGAAGATTCCTGAATTCAAAAGCGAGGAAGAGGAGAGGGTGTTCTGGTCTGCTCACGACTCAACGGCCTATATTGATTGGAAAAAGGCAATGGCCGTTGTATTACCGAACCTTAAACCGTCGCTCAAGAGCATATCCTTGAGGCTGCCGGGGACCATGCTCAACGAGTTAAAGCTCCTTGCAAACAAGCGAGACGTGCCTTACCAGTCGCTTTTGAAGATATTTCTTTCAGAGAAGATCAGGGAAGAGATGCGGCGGACGGCGGCCTGATTGGCTTGTCGCCCTACAGCGCCTCAGGCATGTCCTTTAACTCGCTCAGGGAGTAGACCGGCCCTTCCTGACAGACGTAGCTTGAGTGTATCTGACAGTGGCCGCATTTGCCGAGGCCGCACTTCATCCTGCGCTCAAGGGACAGTAAAATCGCCTCCGGCCCAAGCCCCTTTTCCTTCAGGCTCATTATAACGAATTTGTACATGACGGGCGGCCCGATTATTACGGCAAGCGTTTTTTCAGGGTTGAACTTCACGCCGGGAATGAGCGTGGTTACGACCCCGACGTTGCCGCTCCAATCAGGGTGAGGCTTGTCTATGGTCAGTTTAACGTCAAACCCCTTTTCAACCCATCCCTCCATCTCGTCCCTGAATAAAAGCTCCTCTGGCGTCTTTGCGCCGTAGATGACGGTGTATCCGTTGCCCGCGCTTTGTCCGGCAATGGTCTTTATCAGCGAGCGCATGGGAACCATGCCGATGCCGCCCGCTATGAACAGGGCGTCTTTGCCCGCAAAACCCGACACGTCGAATCCCCTGCCAAAAGGCCCGCGTATCCACAGGGAGTCTCCGCTCACAAGCCTGTGTATTGCCGCGCTGAGATTTCCAACCTCGCGTATGCCCAACTCGAAGGTGGTATCGCCGGGCGACAAATACGCCGAGGTGATGGAGAAAGGCGCCTCGCCGAAGCCCGGAAGCCCTGCCATGAAGAACTGTCCGGGGGAGTAGCGAAGTTCAAATCCCGCTGGTACGGATACGGTGAAGAGCTTTTCCCTGTCGGTCAGCCTTGATACCTTTTCAACCCTTGCGCGTTGCGGCAGGTATGCCGAGAGCGTCATCTTTTGCCCTTCCGTCGCGTATAAGCTCATTGGTCACTTCCGTTATATTTATCTTTACAAGACAGGTCCTTGAGCACCTGCCGCAGCCGACGCAGAAAAGAGAGCCAAACTTATCGCTCAGGTAGCGAAACTTCCGGTTGAAGCGGTGCCTTAGACGGTTAGCCCTTGATCTTCTGAAGTTATGGTCCCCAGCGACCTTTGCGAACTCTTCAAGGGTGCAGCCGTCCCATACCCGGACGCGCTCGCCGCCAGAAAGGTCCGCCTTTACCTCGTCTCGCACGTCTAAACAGTAGCATGTGGGGCATACGTTGTTGCAGGAGCCGCACCCGTAGCAGACGGCGCCGATCTTCTCCCATACGGGGTGAGCGTCGCTTAAGGCGTAGACGCCCGGCAACTCCTCCCTTGGGGCATCAAGCTTCGCCTTAAAAGAGCGCTTTTTTTTCTCCCATGCCTTTGCCAATTCCTTGAGATGAACGTCCTTTGGAGGCAGCGGCCTTGCGTACTTCGTCAGGGTGGACGCCCCCTTTTCAGAGCCGACCGATACGAGCACCCCGGACTTTATCTCTGTCAGGAAGAGGTCAAAGCCATTGTCAATTGTCATGGTACCGAGGCTTTCGCAAAAGCAGTACTCGTCAGGCATACAATCAGCGCCGATGACGATTGTCCTTTCGCGCCTTGCAAGGTAGTTGACGTCAATTGTGCCGGTTGAAAATACCCTGTCCATCAGGCTGAGGCCGTGGATGTCGCACGGGTGAAGCCCTATGACAACCTGATCGCGTGATTCTACGATAGGGCTATGGCTGCCCGAAGCCATGTCGAACTTCAAGAGCCGCTCCCGCTGAGGGAAGAAAAACTCCTTTGCGGACAGGTGCGTCGGGGTCTGGGCAAGGACAAGGTCTTTTGAATCCGTTATAAGGCCAAAGGCCGGAAAGCCGTCTTTTTTAATTGTGCCGTAGACAACAAAGCCGCCTATGAGGCCGGATATGAACCTCCGGAAACCGGCATGGGTTAAAAACCTGTATTGAGCGTTTTTGTCCATCAGGATACCTTGGGAAAAGAATACTTGACAAAATTAATAAGGTATATTAAATTACATTTAAGCGACATACCCTGTATGTCGCTATTTTTATCTATGTTCGCATAAAAGTCAACTTACCTTTCTTGAAAGAAAGGTAAGCCCCCCGATTAAAACATTCCCCCGATAGAGACATTCGGGGGCAGGCTTGGGCAGGCTCCAAACTTTAATAGGGAATTAGCAGCCGGGCTGACGAAAACTAATCTTGCCCGTGCGGCTTGTCCCTCTTTTTTGAAAGAAGGCAGACTACAGAAATGAAAGGCCGTGTTCGAGTGCGTCGCGAGGAATCGTCGAAAAGATTCAACTCCCAACCCCATAAATCCCCCTTATCAGGAGGACTTTATCAGGGGGACTTTTACGGTCACGGTTCACGGTCTTTATGAGGCTATCAACAAAAGGACAGTATGCTGTGCGGGCAATGGTAAGTCTTGCCTGCCATTCAACGGAAAGACCTGTGAGTCTTAGGGATATATCCGTTGAAGAGGGCATTTCCTTATCATACCTTGAACAGCTTTTCGTAAAACTCAGACAAGGCGGCATTGTAAAGAGCGTGCGCGGGCCGGGCGGCGGGTACGTGCTTGCCAAACCGGCGGCGCAGATAAGCGTCGGCGAGGTAATAGCAGTTGTGGAGGAGCCGCTAAATCCGGTTGCCTGCCTTGACGACGACGCTATCGGCTGCGACAGGGCAAAGACATGTATAACCCAGAAGGTCTGGAAGGGGCTTGCGATAAAGATAGCTGAATTCCTGAACTCGGTCAGTATAGAAGATCTAAGCCTTGAGGTAAAGGCTTTGCATGGCACTGAAGCCTTGGCTACGGTTTGTGCCGAACGGCACGAGACTCTTGGATGAGCGCGGCTGAAGAGGATTGAGAGGGTACTACCTTGAAAAAGATATACTTTGATCACAATGCAACTACGCCGGTGGCTGACGAGGTCTTTGAGGCCATGCTGCCGTACCTTAAAGGAGAGTGGGGCAACCCGTCAAGCATCCACTGGGCCGGAAGAGGGCCGAAAAAGGCCGTTGACGCGGGGCGCGAGATGGTCTGCAAGTTCCTTAACTGCGCGGACATCGAGTTGATATTTACGAGTTCAGGCTCTGAGTCCAATAACCTTGCAATCAAGGGGCTCTCATGGGCCAAAAAAGACAAGGGCAATCACATCATAACGACAAAGGTCGAGCATCCGTCGGTGCTGAATACCTGCAAGGCGCTTGCAAAGGAAGGCTTTGAGACCACCTATCTGGACGTGGACGCGGACGGCCTTATTGACCTTAATGCCCTTGAGGCGGCCATAACCCCTAAGACCATACTCATCTCCACGATGTTCGCAAACAACGAAACTGGCGTGCTCTTTCCGATAAAGGAGATTGGCGCAATCGCAAGAAGACGCGGCGTAACCTTTCATACCGACGCGGTGCAGGCCGCGGGTAAGACGTTGCTTGACGTGCAGGGATTGAACGTTGACCTGCTTACCATATCAGGCCACAAGCTCTATGCCCCAAAGGGGATTGGCGCGTTGTTCGTAAAGCGCGGGGTAAGGCTTACCCCCCTTATCCACGGCGGCCATCACGAAAGGAACAGGAGAGGCGGCACCGAGAACGTCGCGGGCATCGTTGCCCTTGGCAAGGCCGCTGAGATAGCCGGGCAGGGCATGGCCAAGGAGTCCGAACGAATGCTTGCCATGAGGACGCGCATTGAAAAGGGTATGCAAGAGAGAATACCGCACGTGAAGATAAACGGACATCTTGAAAAAAGACTGCCGAATACCGCCAATATAAGCTTTGAGTTCGTGGAGGGGGAGTCGCTCCTTTTAAGCCTTGACATGAAGGGGATAGCGGCCTCAAGCGGCTCCGCCTGCACCTCCGGGAGCCTTGAGCCGTCCCACGTGCTTACGTCAATGGGGCTTTCCAACGAGATGTCGCACGGGTCGGTAAGGTTTTCACTCGGAAAATCAAATACCGACGAGGACGTTGACTATCTCTTGGAGGTAATGCCAGCTATAGTCGAGAGGATGAGGAACATGTCGCCGCTTTACGCGGCCTCTAAATAATCGCCGTGCGGCAAGAGGAGGCACACGCCGGACGGCTAAAGGTATAAGAGCCGTTCGAGCTAATAAGGAGAAGAGGGTATGTACAGCGAAAAGGTCATGGATCATTTTTCAAATCCGCGTAACGTCGGAGAGGTTAAAGACGCCGACGGAAGCGGTACGGTCGGCAACGCGGCCTGCGGGGACATAATGAAGCTCACCATCAAGGTCGAGGATAACAAGATAACGGACGTCAAGTTCAAGACCTTCGGGTGCGGGGCAGCCATTGCCACAAGCTCCATGGTAACCGAGCTTGTAAAGGGCAAGGACTTAAACGATGCCGAGGCCATCTCCAACGCCACGGTCGCCGAGGCGCTTGACGGACTGCCGCCGGTAAAGATGCACTGCTCCAACCTTGCGGCCGACGCCCTTCACGCGGCAATAGAGGATTATAAAAAGAAGGCCGTGAAGTCGTAGCGCTCAAGACTCAAAGCCGTCTATGAACAAAAAAACCCCCGTGCTCAACGGGGGTTTTTGTTATATAATGGGCGGCAAAACCTAAGTAGATATGTCATCTAAATCGAACAGCACAAAAAAGCGAGTCGCCGTCGCAATGAGCGGCGGCGTTGACTCTTCAACCGCCCTTGCCATTCTTAAAGAGCAGGGCTATGAGTGCATGGGGCTTACCATGCAGCTCTGGGACTATTCAAAGGGCGATATGGACCGGGCGGCGCGGGAGGGAAGTTGCTGCTCGTTTGACGACGTGCGCGATGCGCGACGCGTGGCAGACGGCCTTGGTGTGCCCTTCTACGTCCTGAACATGGAAAAGGCTTTTACCCGCGAGGTAGTGGACTATTTCATAAAGGAGTACATGAACGGCCGGACGCCTAATCCGTGCGTCAAGTGCAACCAGATGCTTAAATTCGACGCCCTGCTTAAAAAGGCGGCCTCCCTTGAAGCCGACTTTTTGGCGACTGGACACTATGCGCGGATTGTCCGGGATGATCACGGCCATAAACTCCTCAAGGGCATGGACAAGGATAAGGACCAGAGCTACTTTCTCTTTACAATGACCGAGGCGCAGCTTGCAAGGACGCTCTTTCCGCTCGGAGAGATGACCAAGGCCGAGGTGCGCGCAAAGGCAGCCGCGCTGGGGTTGCCGACTTCGGACAAGGAGGAGAGTCAGGAGATATGCTTTGTTCAGGAGCCTTCCTACGCTGATTTCCTTGCATCCGCAGGCGCGGCAAAACTTTCGCGTCCGGGTGAAATTGTATCAGGCGACGGCGTCGTGCTTGGCATTCACAACGGGCTTTTTCGTTATACAATCGGTCAGAGAAAAGGGCTTGGACTTTCATCCGGGCCTTATTTCGTGCTTGCTATTGATACGGCAGCAAACAGGCTTGTCGTTGGGCGTGAGCCCCAACTTTATTCAACTGGACTTGTCGCGGCCAACGTCAATTGGATTGACCCTGACGCGCAAAGGGACGCCTTTATGGAGGAGAGCGGTCTTGAAGGGGTATCGGTCAAGATTCGTTACAGGCATGAAGGCGCGGATGCGTCAATAAAGGTCTTGCCCCACGGTTTGGTTCATGTCTGTTTCAAGGCCGCTCAAAAGGCCGTAACACCCGGGCAGGCCGTTGTGTTCTACAGGGGCGAAGTCGTGCTTGGCGGCGGCTGGATAGAAAAGGCTGACAGTTGAGGGATGACGGGAGAGGTCTTGAAAAAAACAAACGATGCGTAACGCTTCTATAGGCTGCCTCCATACGGTTGACATAACCGACGTCGCTTACGGCGGCAAGGGTGTTGGCAGGATAAAAGGCAAGGTGGTCTTCGTGCCTTTTACCGCGCCAGGGGACAGGGTTATAGTCAAGATAACCGCTGAGGACAGGGGCTTTTCGCACGGCGCGCTCGTGGACATAGTGGATGCCTCGCCCATGCGTGTGCGTCCGTCCTGCCCGGTTTATGAAAGTTGCGGCGCTTGTTCCATGCAGCACATCGCCTACGGGGATCAGGTCAAATGCAAGCAGCGGATGCTTGAGGAGAGCATCAAAAGAATAGGGCGAATAGGCGGGATAGACGCCGTTGAGTTCGCGCCCCCGATAGCCTCAGACGCCCCTTTTGGATACCGGGCGCGCTCGCGTATCCACGTGGACGCAAAGGGGAGATGGGGTTTTTACGAGGCCGTCTCCAGAAACGTAGTGGACATCCGCTCCTGCCCGGTGCTCAATAAGCCGCTCAACAGGGCATTTTCGCAGATACGGGACGCGGTCTCGACCATGCAGAAGTCAGGCCGTGTGAAGTCCGGGAAAAAGGGTTGCTGGCTGGAAACCGTTGAGCTTGGCGCCCCAAGCGATGACGATAAAACTGTTGCCGCCTTTTACATAAAAGAGGACAAGGCAAGAGAGCTTCAAGCCGCGCTTTTCGATGTGTCGGAACTCAAGGGCATTCAGGTCTGGGACACGGCAAGCGGGAAAAAGGTGTTTGAACGCGGCGACACCACGGTTTGTTATAATGTGAATGGTATCGTTTACAAGGCGGACATAAGCGTTTTTTCACAGGCCAACCACGGCCTCAATCAGCGTCTTGCCGGTTCAGTATGCGGCTTGGCAGGTTTGACGGGAACACACAGCCATCAAGCGCGCGTACTTGAATTGTACTCCGGCGCGGGGAACCTATCACTCCAGCTCGCGCAGGCGGCCCAAGAGGTTATTGCCGTGGAGGCCGACCCAACGGCTATGGAGAATGCCCGTTCAAACGCAGGGATGAACAACATAAAAAACGTCAGGTTTCACGCATCCGATACCGTGGGCTGGCTTACCCGTAATCTGAAAGACCTTGAAAGAACCGCTTTCGATGTGGTAGTATTAGACCCTCCGCGCACTGGAGACGCCGAGGCTGCAAGGCTTATCGCGCATATCAGGCCGAATAGGATTGTCTACGTCTCGTGCAGCCCGCCAACGCTTGCAAGGGACCTGTCCGTGCTCACACGCGCCGGATACAGGGTTTTCAAAGCCGTCCTCTTCGACATGTTTCCCCAGACGTACCACGTAGAAAGCATTGTTGGGCTCGAACTCGTTGACAAGAGTCAGCGGAGCCAATGAACTCATTTTTATGGAGTAGTGATGATAGAACTGCCGATAGTAAAACAACTCAAGGAAGAGCTTAAAAAGGTAGACAAGGAACTGAGGATAGACGTCCCAAAGGAGCTGCGAAAGGCCGCGGCTCACGGCGACTTCCGCGAGAACTCAGAGTACGAGGCCGCAAAGCAGAGGCAGACCTTCCTTCAGGCGCGTGTAGCCCATCTTACCACAAGGATAAACATGCTTGTCTCCCTCAAGCTTGACAACATCCCCAAGGACTCCATAGGCTTCGGTTCAAGGATACACCTTGAGGACTTAAAGAGCGGCGAACAGGTGGTCTACGAACTGGTAACGCCTGAGGAGGTTGACGCAAGAAACGGGAAGATCTCCGTAAGCTCGCCCATAGGAAAGGCGCTTCTCAACAAGGCCGTGGGCGACGAGGTAACGATCAATCTGAGAGCCGTGGTAAAGGAGTACGCCGTTACCGAGCTGTATACGCTGCATGACCTTTTTTTCAGAAAGGCCGATAAGTAAAGACCGTGAACCGTGAGGGGTGACCATATGCCAAGACGTATATCCGTCCTTTTCAGCACGCTTATCCTTGCACTATTCTTATTCTCGCCATCCGCCTCTGCCGACGATGAAAACCGCCTTACACGGGACGACGTTACCGTAATCAAGAAAAAATTGGTCGCCATTCTCCTGGCAATTGGAGAGCCGGGAACGGGCTACGTCAATGACCACGAGTCCTTTAACCTGCCCACCTCTTTTTACAAGGATAAAAAGAGCGGCAAGATACGGCCAATCCATTCTTCCGCATCGCGGCGCCTTGGCTCAGGCGCTAAAAAGAAGGCTGAAAAAGATCAGAAGGATTTTGAAGAGGAGTTTGAAAGGAAGGTTGCCGAGGCGCAGGCAAAGGGCGACTATCAGGCCATTGCCGCTCTTGGTCAGGAGATGCAGTTGAAGGCGGGTAAGGCAAACCTTGAGTCCAAAAAGGCGAAAAAAAAGCCGGTCGAGATATATCTGTCTCTTAATGATTATGCAAACCAGACCATAGACCCTGACGCCGTGGTTTTTGAAAAACCAGGGGTGATCGCGTTGAGGCTGCAGCAAGACGGCAATGATGCCGATAAGACGACTATAGCCGTGTACTTTGACCCGGTATCTCTCAGGGAGACAAAGACCCTTTCAAAAATCGAGTTCAAGATGCCTGAAGGCGTTGATACAAAGACGACGGTACTCAACGCAACGGTGAAGCTTAGCGGCCCTTCAGCCGAGGTGGAGGCATGGGCAAAAAAGATGGATACAAAGACCATACTGTCGAAGATTGACTGAGCCAAGCGGCTTAGCTGATATACTAAGGAGAAGGAGGCGGACATGGTACTGTACAGCGCAATAGTCCTGTTTGTAATCATCGGCCTTATCGTGCTTTGGGCTGTGAGCGCATACAACGGCCTCATAAGTCTCAAGATACAGGTTGAGAACGCTTGGCATCAGATTGACGTTCAGCTTAAAAGACGCCATGACCTCATACCCAACCTCGTGAACGTGGTAAAGGAGGCGATGGCCTTTGAAAAGTCCACGCTTCAGGCGGTCATCGAGGCGCGGGCAAAGGCCGCAGGCGCTCAATCCGTGCCCGAGGCCGCAGGCGCGGAAAATATGCTCACGCAGGCGCTCGGCAAGCTCTTTGCTCTTGTAGAAAACTATCCCGACCTCAAGAGCAACGCAAACCTTATGCAACTCCACGAGGAGCTTGCCTCCACCGAAAATCGCATCGGCTTTGCGCGCCAGTTCTATAACGACGTCGTTGCCCAATACAACACCAAGCAGGCCGTGTTTCCTACCGTAATAATCGCCAGCCTCATGGGCTTTACAAAGGCCGACTTCTTTCAAACGGCGGATGCTGAGAGGCATGTGCCAAAGGTTGACTTCGGCGGGAAGTAACCCAATGCTCGCAAGGCCATGTCCGTGTCCATATCGCAAGATGACATCTTTTCTCAACAGAGACACAACAAACGCATAACCATTGTGCTGATGGCGGTCTTTTTTTTATTCGTTTTACTCGTCGGCATATCCATAGACATCTATCGCTACGGCTCTCTTGAGGTGCTCAGTTTCCCGGTTGCCACGCTCTTTTCGCTCGGCTTTGCCTCCATTCAGAGCTTCGTGTCTTACTACTACGGCTCAAGCCTCGTGCTCAGGAGCCTTGGGGCCGCCCAGCTCGACTTTCAAAACATCACCCACAAAAAACTGCATAACGTCGTAACCGAGATGGCATTAGCCTCTGGACTGCCCATGCCAAAGATATATATACTGCCGGACGTCTCGCCTAACGCCTTTGCAACCGGCACTGACCCGGCAAATTCAGTCGTCGGCGTAACTCAGGGGCTTTTGGAGTCATTGAACAGGGATGAGCTTAGCGCGGTGGTGGCGCATGAGATGGGGCATATAAAGTCACGGGACATACTTACCATGACCATCGTTACCGTGCTGCTTGGCACGGTGTCGCTCATGAGCGATTGGGCAATAAGGTCATGGCGCTACGGCGGCATAAGGACGAGAAAGGGCGGCAAGAGCGCGGTGCATCCGCTCATCCTCCTTGTCATAGGCGCGTTTGTGCTGTTATCGCCGATCATCTCGCGCATCATGGCAATGGCCGTATCCAGAAACCGGGAGTATCAGGCCGACGCGCTCTCAGCCCAGTTTACAAGGAATCCCCTTGCCCTTGCCTCGGCGCTGGAAAAGATTCACTCCGTTAGTCTGCCGCTTAGAAGCGCGGCGCGAGGCACGGCGCATCTTTTCATAAGCGATCCGCTAAAGAGGAGGCTTGACGATAAGGAGGGCATTGCCGCCGAACTGCTCTCAACGCACCCTCCGATTGAAAGGCGCATAGAGAGATTAAAGCGAATGGGATATATGTATGAAAAAAGAACGCCGGACAGCGCGGCAACTATATGACCAACGCTCCGGTAAAAACTGTCCGCTGCCCGGACTGCAACGGTACCATGAACGAGGTCTACGTTGAGGCCAACTACGGCAGGGTGCTGATAGTTGACCAGTGCGCCGCGTGTGGGGAGGTATGGTTTGACCGCTGGGAGCTGAGTTTCCTCCGTGATTGCGCCCTTGAGGGTCTTCATGCGGTTGACGGCAAGGCATTGTCCGCCGCTACTCAGGCGCTGGAGGCGCTCCCGCTGCCCAGCCAGATATTGACCGGCATAATGCTTACCGGCACAAACCATTGTCCAAGGTGCAACGTTGGATTGAAGCCGCTTGTTGACCCGTCCCTGCCGCCTGACGTCAAGATGAGAAGCTGTCCGGGATGCAGCGGGATGCTCCTTGGGCGCGCATCCATCGCAGCCTACGCCGCGCATAAACGAAAGAGCACCAACAAGAGCGCTTCAGGCGAGGCCCCCATAGGCGTTGAGCACCTAAAAAAACTTCAAGCAGACCTGAAGACCACAACGATAGGGGAATCTCCAACGGCCATGTCCGGCCTTGACGCGGGGCCTATTGACAACAAAGAGATCGCAAAGGACATGGGCGTGCTTTTGCTTGAGGCGCTGGCGAGGATGGTGTTGAAGGCGTAGGGGGGGGCTACAGGAGTTGCGGGACGTAAGGAGCGAGGGAACGATAAAAGATGTACAAATCAGTAAAAGCCAAAATTGACACCTGTCCAACGAACTGATAAGCTGTGAACATGGAATATCTTAATAAAAAAGGGGTGAAAAATCCAAAATGACAAGTGCGCTGCAAACCATTCTTGAGCAGGCGCTTCGACTTAACCCCGTTGAGCGGGCGGAGTTGATTGATGAGCTTTTTCACAGCTTTGATAAAAGCCATACTAAGCGGATAGATGCGCTCTGGGCTGCGGAATCG
>JBBTCG010000181.1:0-8959 GCA_038043305.1 Deltaproteobacteria bacterium
CTAATTAATGGCTATTTGCCGATACACAATAACGAGAGATACCTAAAATGAAGCCGTTTATACCGCAAAAACTTCCGTTAAAGGAAGTGGACTGGGAACTGCTTATCCCATTGATGGGGAAGGCAAATCGTGCCATTGCCAATTATGATGGCGTACTCAACGGCGTGCCTAATCCCGAAATCATGCTTGCTCCGTTGACAACGCAGGAGGGCGTGCTTTCCTCAAAAATGGAAGGTACGCAGGCAACCCTTGGGGAGGTGTTGAAGTTTGAGGCCGGTGAGGAGCCGGAGCAGGAACCCAAACAGCTCGATATAATGGAGATAATCGCCTACCGCAAGGCGCTCTATCGTGCCGATGAGGAGTTGAAAATCCGTCCTTTCAGCCTGAATCTCCTCCGGGAACTGCACGCCATACTTCTTGACAGCGTGCGCGGAAGAGACAAGGGGCGCGGGCAATTCCGTAGAATTCAAAACTGGATAGGCAGTCCCGGAACTCCTATAGAGCAGGCGTATTTCGTGCCTCCTGAACCGACATCCTTGATGGAGCATCTTGACAATTGGGAGAAGTTCTACCATGCCGATCAGCCTGACCCTCTTGTTCAGCTTGCGCTCGTCCATGCCCAGTTCGAGATAATCCACCCGTTTAACGACGGCAACGGCAGACTTGGACGCATCCTTATCCCGATATTTTTGTATGAAAAAAAGTTGCTTTCGCGTCCGATATTTTACCTTTCCGGTTATTTTGAGGAGCACAGGGACGAGTATATCTCAAGGCTGCGCGCCATCGGCAGGGAAGATGACGCTTGGGACCAATGGATAAGATTCTTTCTGAAGGCCGTTGACGAGCAGTCGCATGCAAACGCCGATAAGGCACAGTCCATCATGTCGCTGTATAGAGCGCTCAAGAAGCACGTTATCGCGCTCACACATTCGCCGTATGCGATTTTAATCCTTGATCAGATGTTCGCGCGGCCTATCTTCCAGAGCGCGCAATTACACTTCTCAACTATAGTAGAACCAAGCCGCGCCACTATCGCCAATGCCCTCCGATTGCTCGTGAAGGGGGGTATTCTTGACGTGGTAAGAGAAGGCAGTGGACGGCGGCCGCAGATATTTGCGTTTTCGGAACTCATTAATGTTTGCGAAGGTAAAAAGGCGGTTTGAAGATGCAGCGAATAAAGAGATTGACCCTAATCATATGTTAATGATAAAAAATATCGTTATCCTGCATGATTACGAACGGTCGGTTTGAAGGCCGCAGGCGTTAATACATTATGATTGAGGAGATAAAGCAATGAAGGTCGTCGGCGTCATCGGGGGAAGCGGCTTATATGAGATGGAGGGGCTGAAGAAGGTAAAGGCCGTAAAGGTTTCAACGCCTTTTGGAAAACCATCGGACGAATATATCACCGGAATGCTTGGCGGCGTTAAGATGGTCTTTTTGCCGCGCCACGGCAGGGGCCATAGGCTTAACCCGTCGGAGGTGAATTACCGCGCCAATATCTATGGCATGAAAAAACTTGGGGTCGAGTGGATAATATCGGTCTCTGCCGTCGGGAGCATGAAGGAGAAGATTCAGCCGGGGCACATCGTCATAGTGGATCAGTTTTTTGACAGGACAAAGGGAAGGGCGTCCACCTTCTACGGCAACGGGGTCGTGGGCCACGTCGAATTCGCTGATCCGGTGTGCGGGTGTCTCTCCAACGTGCTCCATGATTCGGCAATCAGGTCGGGCGCAATCGTTCATAAGGGCGGCACCTACGTCTGCATAGAAGGCCCGCAGTTTTCAACCAGAGCGGAGTCCAATATATACAGGTCATGGGGGGTTGACGTAATAGGCATGACTAATATACCTGAGGCCAAGCTTGCGCGGGAGGCCGAGATCTGCTACGCGACGCTGGCGCTTTCAACGGACTACGACTGCTGGCACACGACCGAGGAGTCCGTAACCGTTGACATGATAATAGCGACGCTAAAGGCCAACGTGGCAATGGCAAAGGAAATAATAAGGAACGCGGCGCCGACGATATCCGCTGAGCGCGCGTGCAAGTGCGCCTCAGCCATGAAGTACGCCACCATCACCGACGGAAAAAAGATACCGGCAAAGACGAAAAAGGATTTGAAAGTCCTGCTTGGCAAATATCTTTCTTGAAGGAGGAATACTATATGATAAGCAAAATCATAACGGGTTTCCTAATCGTCATTTTTCCCGCAACAATGGCCTTTGCCCATCCCGGGGAGCTTGACGGCTGCGGCGGGCATAAGGGGCCTGACAAGGCGCCCTACCACGCGCACAAGATGACCATGCACTGCGCCTGCAACCCAAAGGCGCCGGACTGCAAGGGCTTTGACTTTAGGAAGGGGAAAAAGGCCGACGCGCCGTCTCCCAAGCTGGTCAAGCCGCATAAGCCGGTCAAGCCGCATAAGTCCGGAAAAAAGTCGGTTGACAAAAAGCCGTAATTGGCTGAGGCATTACTATAACAATAAAAATAAACCGGAGCGTCAACTTATATGAGTATCCTCGTAGTCGGTTCCGTGGCCTTTGATTCGGTCTCAACGCCGTTCGGAAAGGCCGACGAGGCCCTTGGCGGGTCAGCTACCTATTTTTCCACGTCAGCCAGTTTTTTCACCGACGTAAGGCTTGTGGCTGTAGTCGGCTCCGACTTCCCGGACGAGCACATCAAGGCTCTCTCCGGACGGGGCATAGACGTAGCCGGGCTTAAAAAAGTTCCTGGCAAGACCTTCAGGTGGAAGGGGCGCTACGACTATGACCTCAATCAGGCGCACACCCTTGAGACACACCTTAACGTCTTTTCCAGCTTTGACCCCATCTTGCCGGAAGCCTACAGGGAAACGCCATTCGTGTTCCTTGCCAATATAGACCCTGAACTTCAGATCTCCGTGCTGGATCAGGTTAAAAAGCCGCAGTTCGTGGCATGCGACACCATGAACTTCTGGATAGAGGGCAAGCCGGACGCGCTGAAAAGGCTATTGAAGCGCGTTGACCTCGTGGTGATAAACGAGGCCGAGGCAAGAGAGTTCGCAGGCGCGTCAAGCCTTGTGAAGGCGGCAAGGATTATACAGGGCTATGGGCCAAAGACCTTGATAATAAAACGCGGCGAGTACGGGGCCATGATGTTCAACGAAGGCGAGGTCTTTCATGCCCCGGCCTATCCGCTTGAGGAGATATTCGACCCGACCGGCGCAGGCGACACCTTTGCCGGCGGACTTATGGGCCACCTTGCCGCGACAAAAGACCTCACCGAGCATAACCTGAGACGCGCCATCGTATTCGGCAGCGTAATGGCCTCCTTCAACGTCGAGGCGTTCAGCCTTGAGCGGCTGAATACGCTCACCAAAAAGGAGATACGCTCAAGGTTTTCCGAGTTCAAGCGTTTGACCCATTTTGAGGAGATGTGATATTATGAAGTGATAGGCCGCGCAAGGCTGTACGCGTATAAAAGGGGGTTCAAAACCGACGATGAAGAGAATTAGCGCTTATGTGTTGCTGCTCGTCTTTCTCATTGCATCCGCCTCCTGCGGCCCCGCCCTTGAAAAACGAAAAGAGGACTCGGCTATACATTACAGGATGGGCGTCATACACTTGAACGACAGAAACTACGCGGACGCCCTGAAGGAGCTTACCGAGGCCGTTAAGATTTACCCGGACGACCCGTCCTACCACAATGCCTTAGGGCTTGCGTACTTCGCGCGTGGCATGAACGCGGACGCGATACGCGAGATGAAAACCTCCATAGAGCTTGACCCCAGGTTTTCCGAGGCGCACGTCAACCTATCCGCCGTTTACATGAACGAGCGGGAGTTCGACAAATCCATCGCCTCGTCGCGTGATGCGCTCAAGAACATATTTTACAGGACGCCTGAGACCGCATATCATAACGTCGGCTGGGCGTATTTTTACAAGGACGACTTTGCCGCGTCCATTGACGCCTTTAAAAAGGCGGTCGAGGCAAGGCCCAACTACGCAATCGGCTGGTACGGGCTTGGCAACGCCTTTGAAAAGTCCGGCAACGCCAAGGCCGCGGCAGACGCCTATGAAAAGGCGGTTAAGGCGGCTCCCGACTATCTTGATGCCCATTACAACCTTGGTCTTTTATATTTGAAATCAAAGAACAACGCATCAGCCCTTAAAGCCTTTGAGAAGGTCAAAGAGCTTGCCCCGGAGAGCGAAAAAGGGATAAGCGCATCCGATTACATAAAACTTTTGAAGTAGCGCAAGTAACTCGTAAAGGCAACGCGACATGGAAAGTCCAGGCGAGCATCTCAAAAGAGAAAGAGCATTACGGGGCGTTGAGCTTCAGAAGGTCTTTGAGGCGACGCGCGCCCCGCTCAGATATCTAAGCGCCCTTGAGGCGGACGACTACGACAGCCTGCCTCACCCTACGTTCGTCAAAGGCTATATAAGGGCGTATTGCAAGCATCTTGGGATTGACGACAACGACGCGGTGCTGCGCTACGAGATGTACATGCGCGAGAAGGCGGCCGGGGCGCATGAACAGGCGCCAGCGGAATCAAGGCCAAGCGGCAGTGACAAGGCAACGCCTCTACTGGGCGGCAAAAAGGCCGTGGCCGCGCTTGCAGTTGTCGGCGTGGCGATAATCATCGGCGTATATGCGTTTGTAATCAGGCGGGGCGGTCCGTCAAGCGCACCCGCGCCCAAGGCAGCGTTGACAGCGGCGTTTATCCTGAAGGATACGGCCGCTCCAGTCCGGGAAGAGTTGACAGTCAAGACGCCTGATGCGCCTTCCGTCAAGTCTGGGTCTCAGCCTTTGCAGGAGAAGGCGCTAAAGCCGGTTAAGGAATCTGAAAAGGACAAAACAGCCAAGGCCGCAAAAAGGCATGTGCTTACGGTCAAGGCTACTCAAAACGTCTGGATAAAGATACGCATGGATGATACAGGGGAAGCCTCTGACGTGATGCTCAAGCCGGGCGAGTCAATAACGTGGAAGGCGGCAAACACGTTTTCCATGATCATAGGCAACGCCGGAGGCGTGTCAATGACGCTTAACGGGGTAGACCTCGGCGTGATGGGGCGTCCCGGCGAGGTCTTGAGCATAGTATTGCCTGAGACGCAGGGCCGTCCGCTTGATAACAAGGCAAGGCCGCGCCCGAGCCTGAAGCCGCAGGAGCCGGAGCCGCTTGTCAAGAATGGCGAGGCGCCAGCGCACCAGCAGCTTACCCGTTAACTTAAAAGCGGAGATGTCATGGATTCCATAATAAGATGCAGAAAATGCGGCAAGAAGATGAAGTCCTCCCGCGTGGATGACTTCAAGGCAAAGTTTTCGTGCGCCTGCGGGTTTTCGGAATATAGAACTGCGCCGTCCGCGACCAAGGCCATAAATCCGCATTTTTCCAAGGAGAGCCTGCTGCCAATGGCGCTTGACGAGGCCGGCAGGTTTTTTTTCGAGGCCGAACGCGCCGACAGGGAGCGAAAGGAGATTATAACCCTTGAGGAGATAAGCATGCTTGCCTCTTCGGACTATAATCTCGACGAGGTGCTCAAGGCCGTCGTGGAAAAGACGGCAAGGCGGCTTGGCGTTGACATCTGCTCCATATATCTTTGGGACGGCGAGTATCTTGTGCTCAGGGCTACCTACGGCCTTGCGCAGGAGGCCGTGGGAAAGGCGAAGCTAAAGATAGGCGAAGGCATAACCGGGAGCGCGGTCAAGGAGAAAAAGCCGCTTCTCATAGAGGACATTTCAAAGGACAGCCGATACTGGTATTTTTCCGAGACCAAAGAGGAGCAGTACAAGATAAAGACCATGTACTCCTACCCGATATTCTCCGGCGCCGAGCCGTTCGGCGTATTGAACGCGCAGACGGTCGTGAAGCGCGAGTTCAGGGAGGACGAGATATATTTCGTGTCGGTCATCGCCAATCTCATCCTTGGCGCGGTTAAGATGCGTAAGAAACTGTAGGGATATGCAAAAAAAACCGGATGACAAGGGCGTTGCCCCACTCCCCGCTGCATCGCATCATGGTAAGGCCGCGCGCAACGGGAACCCTGAGCGCGGCTTGATCGCTGGAGGGGTGGCGAGCGAGGTGCAAAGGTCCAGGTCGCTCCTTAAAACCCCTCCTGTCCGCGTTGCTGAGAATCTCAAACCCGATAAAGCCGCCGCAGGAGCAAGGGATTTATGGATCGCGCTTGTATCGGCATCGGCGCTCTTTATTGCGGCGGCCGCGTTTTATTATCTTGCCGCATGGAAAGTCCCATCTCCGGCAGTCCTCTCAAACCCGGCGCCGTTGCCGGTATCCATAGAGCCGCTTGAGGCGCTCGCAGGAATCGGCCTATCCACCGTAAAACAGCCTGAAACCGATGACGCGGTGCTGGTCGCGCTCAAGGCCGCCTTTGAGGCCGATGACGCAAAGGCGATAGATATCCTCAGGGCCGCACTCAAGAACTCTCCCGGCTCGGCCGTGTTGCAAGAGGCGCTGGCAAGGAGCCTCAATAATAGCGCGATTGCATTATCCGGCAACGGCAAGTACCTCGGCGCAAGGGATATGCTGATGGAGGCCGCGGAATTATCGAACGAGAGAGTTATCAAACGCAATCTTGCAAACGTTCAGATGAGGCTTGAGGACTACCGGGGCGCGGCAAAGACGCTTGAGGCGTTCTCCGAAGACGTCGCCACCCGCGCCGTGCTGGCAAACATATATAGAAAGCTCGGGCATGACAGTTATAGAAAGGGCGATGTAAAGCTCTCTGAGACGTATCTGGAGAAGGCCGTCAGGCTTGACGGGACAAATTCAAAGTTGAATGCGGAATTGGCGCAGGTTGGCAAGGAGGCGGCCATCGAATCAGGCATGTCGAGGGCCGACGCCAGCCACTTTAACGTCAAGTACGAAGGCGGAGAGAATGCAGTTGCGGGCCATCTCATCAAGCTCTTGCTTGAGGAGGCATACCATAAGGTAGGCGCTGACCTGAGTTTTTACCCTGACGACAGGATCGAGGCTCTTTTGTATACCAAAGAGCGGTTCAGGGACGTAACCGGCTCTCCGGCGTGGGCGGGCGCGCTTTTTGACGGCAGGATAAAGGTTCCAGCGGGCGGGGTTACGGAAAAGACAGAGCTTCTTGAGCAGGTGCTGTTCCATGAATACACGCACGCCGTCGTAAGGAGGCTCGGAGGCGCGCGCGTCCCGACGTGGCTGCACGAAGGGCTTGCTCAACATGAGGAAGGCAAGGACATTTCCAGATACGCCAGTACACTCAAACAGTACGCCGCAAGCGTGAAGGATGAAGATATGCCGCTTCGTTACCTTGAGGGTTCGTTCATGGGGTTTGACGCCAAGACCGCGAACATTGCCTATGTACTGTCCCTGTCGGCCACGGACTATATCATCAGGGAGTTCGGCATATCCGCGACAAGACGGATACTTGAGAATCTCAAGAGCGGCATGACGCTCGACGCTTCAATCGCCGGCGCGGCCGGGCTTCCGTACGACGACCTGCAGAGAAGCTGGGTCGCGTCGTTGAAGCGGTAGATAAAACTCAGAGACGCGGTAGAAGAAGCATAATTTTTATGAGCGAAGCGATATGGAAAAAACTAAGGCTTCAAAAACAAGGCGTTGCATGATAGACTTGTCGGACTAAATATATATGGAGGTAGGCACACACATTATGAGAAACATACGGTACGGCGCAGTTGCCTGCGCGAGCGCTATAGCCTTGACTCTTGCAGGGTGCGGCAACGACAAAAGCGAGCAGAAGAGCGCCCCTGCCCAGTCTTATCAGAGCGCTGCCCCGGCGGAGACGAATAAGCTGCCGGAAGGACATCCAGCCATGCCGCCGGTTATGCCGTCTCAGGCCGGTATGACGGCCAAGGACGCCGCGGGAGTTGCGGCCACGGCAAAGGCCATGCATCCGTCCGAATCAAAGGCGGATAGAGAGGTGAAGCTGTCAAAGGAGGTGCTGGATAAGTGGAAAGAGGCAAAGGTCGAGGTAATGGACGCTGCCTCTCAATCCAAGGCCAAGGAGTCCTTGACGATCAAGGTCGGAAGCATTGTGGCGCTGAAAAAAGCTGGATTCAAGTTGAAGCTCAAGGCGCTCGTGCCTGACTATCTGATAAAGGACAAATATATAGAGTCGCGTTCGAATGAACCGAAAAACCCGGCCATACTTGTAGAGCTTATCGAGGGAGATAAGACGGTTGCAAGCGGCTGGATATTCAGGAATATGCCGGACTTCAACAGCTACAAGGACGCCAGAATCGCCATCGTCCTGACCAGCCCGGGCGTTGATAAGAAATAGACGACGGGTATCATCATCTTACCGCGCAAAAGCCCCTGTCAGCGTTGACAGGGGCTTTTGCGTCATTCGGACGCCGGAAAGGCCGTGATGCGTAAAAGGTAAGACGGCGGATTTTTTTGACATCATTAACGAAATATGGTTTAGTGTACTGCTTGAATATGGTTTAATATGTTGGAGAGATGCCCGAGCGGCCGAAGGGGTACGCCTGGAAAGCGTATGTGCAATAAAATGCACCGAGGGTTCGAATCCCTCTCTCTCCGCCAGTTATATAGGATGAAGCCAAAGGGATTCGAACGCCTTTCGAGCGCCGAGCAAGTGCGAGGAAAAGGCCGAACGGGAGTGAGGCCGGAAGCGAGAAAGGCTGGGGCGAAACGATGAGCGGGAGCGAAGAGCGTAGCCCTCGAATCCCTCTCTCTCCGCCAGTTGAAAAATTAAATCGTGAGAAATTTATGATACCCATTGATTATGACGTGATAGTGTTCAAGGAGGAAGAGACCTTTGTTGCATATTGCCCTGAGCTTGATGTTTCAAGTTGCGGCAAAAGCGTTGAACATGCAAAAGGGATGCTTACTGCGGCTGTCAGGCTCTTCCTTGAAGAGGCGGAAAAGATGGGGACTCTTGAGGATATTTTGGACGAATCAAAGTATAGAAAAGATGAGTTTGGGCGGTGGGTTGCGCCGAGGCTTGTTGC
>JBBTCG010000182.1:0-1732 GCA_038043305.1 Deltaproteobacteria bacterium
AATAAAAATGCTCACATATTAACGTATATGCTGCGCTTTTTATTTTCGCCCTTCCCTACCTTTCTTGAAAGAAAGGTAGGCCAAAGAACTTTAACAGGTAATAGACCTACGGGCTGGCGAATACTCATATTGCCCGTGCGGCAAGCACCTCGGAAAAACTATCTAATTTTTAGAGGCAACCTAAAGTCAATCGGCCGTAGTTGAAGGCATTTTTTTAGTTCCATCCGCCGTGTTTTCTGGTAATATATAAAATGCGGCTCAGGCGGCGTATTACCGCATATGAACGACAATGACCAAGGAGCAAGGCATAGGACATGACCGATCATTTTGTTGAAGATAAGACAAATAAGGTGAACGTAAAACTTGAGGGTATGGCCGAGAAGGTGAACTTCAACGACCTCAAGACAGGCGGCTTCATCAAGCAAAGGCAGAAGGATATGTTTACCGTGCGGCTTCGCTGCCCCGGAGGTCGTCTTTCAACGGACAAACTCGTTGAGATATCCAAGATAGCCCATAAGTACAGCAAGAAAAGCGTCGTGCACTTCAGCTTCAGACAGTCCCTTGAGATACTCTACGTTGACTACAAGGAGTTCAGCAACATAGTGGCCGATTTGGAGAAGATCGGCCAGAAGGTCGCATCCTGCGGCCCTCGCGTGAGGGTCCCGACCGCCTGCGGCGGATGCGAATACAACCCGAACGGCCTTACCGATACCCAGAAGATGGCCGACATGGTTGATAAGAAGTTTTTCGGCACGCCTACCCCTCATAAGTTCAAGACCTCTTTTTCCGGCTGTCCCATTGACTGCGCGAGGACAAAGGAGATGGACCTGGGCTTTCAGGGCGTGGTCGAGCCGGTCTGGGATGAGCCGCATTGCACCGGATGCACGATATGCGCCGAGGCTTGCAAAGAGGACGCGATAGTCTCTGACCCTGACACGGGAAAGCCGATATTCGATACCAAAAAGTGTATCTTCTGCGGGGACTGCATCAGGGCGTGTCCTACCGAGGCGTGGAAGGCCAAAAGATACGGCCATATAGTAAGGGTGGGCGGCAAGCATGGACGTCATCCGGTAGAGGCGATAGAGGTGTGCGCGTTCCTGCCGGATGAAAAAGTGCCGGACGCCATACAAAAGAGCATCGAATGGTACAACGCCAACGGCAAGCGCGGGGAGAGGATTGCCACGGTATTGAAGCGCGTGGGGGCAGCCCACTATCTTGACCACATGGCCCCGGTGTTCGGGGCCGTAGCTCCTGCGTTCGCTGAGCCAACGGCCAAGCAGGGCGTTTGAACGTTAAAAGGAGAGACGCGGCATGATGGTCAAGGTATTCACCTCCGGAGGCGACGTTGCGCGGCTTGAGGCCATTATTAACGAATGGCTTGCAACCAACAAGGTAAGGGTGGTAAACGTAAGTCAGAGTTACGCATACAAGCCTGATGATAATGTGTTTCAGACGCTTGTCAGCATCTGGTATGAGTCGTTGTGAGTTCAATGGAAACGGGAGACGATATGTCCGATATAAAGCCGGATGCTACGCTTGATCTGCGCGGGGTCTTATGCCCCATAAACTTCGTAAAGGCCAAACTCAAGATAGAGTCGTTAGAGACAGGGCAGGTGCTTGAGCTTTTTCTTGATTCCGGCGAGCCGATACAAAACGTGCCTAAGAGTATCAAGGAAGAGGGGCACAAGATCCTTGAGGTTAAAAAAGAGGAAGGCCACTTCAGGTTGATGGT
>JBBTCG010000183.1:0-3944 GCA_038043305.1 Deltaproteobacteria bacterium
ATCGGCGCGGGGTTTACCAACGAGGTCATAGCTCAGGCGATGGCGATAGAGGTCTTTCATCCGGAGGTAAGGACAGTAATCGAGATTGGCGGACAGGACGCAAAACTCTTGTTCCTTACGCCGGACAACGACTCAGGCAAGCTCAGGATAGCCGACTTTCAGATGAATTCGGTATGCGCCGCAGGCACCGGGTCTTTTCTTGATCAGCAGGCGTACCGCATGGGGCTTACAATCGAGGAGTTCGGACACCTTGCGCTCAAGAGCGAGCACCCGCCGAGGGTAGCGGGACGCTGCTCGGTCTTTGCAAAGACCGACATGATACACCTCCAGCAGATTGCGACGCCGGACTACGACATAGTGGCAGGGCTTTGCTACGCCGTTGCAAGGAACTTCAAGTCAACCATAGGCAAGGGTAAGGAGTTCATCGCGCCCGTTGCCTTTCAGGGCGGCGTCGCGGCAAACCTCGGCGTAAGAAAGGCATTTAAGGAAGTCCTTGAGCTTCAGAGTGGCGACTACGTCATCCCGGCGCATTACGCCTCAATGGGCGCCATCGGCGCGGTCTATGCCTGCCTTGACATGGGCAAAGGCATCGGGCAGTTCAAGGGAATAGAGGCGCTTGAAGAGTACATACGCTCAGGCAGGGCAATGACGTCAAGCCTTGAAAGACTCAAAAGGCCGGAGAATCATCCCTCGCAAAGAACGACGACCACGGGCTATCCGCTTGAAAAGGGGAGGAAGATCCCCGCATATCTCGGCGTTGACGTAGGCTCAACGAGCACGAACGTCATACTCATTGACAACGACTTAAAGCTCATCACCAAACGCTACCTTGCAACCGCGGGGCGGCCTCTTGAGGCGGTAAGAAAAGGTCTTCTGGAGGTATCCGAGGAGTGCGGCGAATACGTCGAGGTCAAGGGGGTCGGCACGACCGGCTCAGGCAGGTACCTGTCCGGCGACTTCATCGGCGCGGACATCGTAAGGAACGAGATAACCGCGCAGGCCACGGCGGCGGCGCTGATTGACCCGCAGGTTGACACGATATTCGAGATAGGCGGGCAGGACTCCAAGTTCATAGCCTTGAAGGACGGCGTTGTCGTTGACTTTGAGATGAACAAGGTCTGTGCCGCGGGAACCGGCTCCTTCTTGGAGGAGCAGGCCGAGAGGCTCGGCATAAGCATAAAGGGGGAGTTCAGCGAGCTTGCGCTGGGCTGTTCCGCGCCTCCTCCAATGGGCGAAAGATGCACGGTCTTCATAGAGTCGGACATGGTGCACTACCAGCAAAAGGGAGTTGAAAAGGACGGGCTTGTGGCCGGTCTTTCATACTCCATAGTACACAACTACCTTAACAGGGTCGTAGGAGACAGGCGCATCGGGAACAGGATATTCTTTCAGGGCGGCACCGCGGCAAACCTCGGCGTTGTAGCGGCATTCGAGCACATTACCGGAAAGAGCATAACCGTGCCGGAGCACCACGACGTTACGGGCGCTATCGGCGCGGCCATACTTGCGGCGCGCGAAATGCCTCAGGGCGCAAAGACCATTTTCAAGGGCTTTGACCTCAGTAAGAAAAAGTACCATCTTGAGTCCTTCGAGTGCAGGGACTGCTCCAACGTATGCGATGTTAGAAAGGTCGTAATGGAGGGAGAATCGCCGCTTTACTACGGAGGCCGGTGCGAAAAGTACGACGTAAAAAGGGACGACTCCAAGTTCGCCCATCTTCCGGACCTGTATAAGGAGCGGGAGAAGATGCTCTACTCCACCTACACGGGCAAGGTTGCCGGAAAGGACGCCCCCGTCGTAGGCGTCCCGCGCATACTGTACATGCACGAGATGTATCCCTTTTGGCGGGCCTTCTTCGACAACGTCGGATACCGCGTGCAGATGTCCTCTCCCACGAACAAGGAGATAATCAGAAACGGCATAGAGAAGATAGCTACCGAGACATGCTTTCCCGTAAAGGTCTCTCACGGGCACGTTCAGGAGCTGATTGACAAGGGCGTAAAAAAGATATTCCTGCCGAGCATCATAAACATGCGTCCCGCAAAACCGGGACAGCCTCACACGCAGTTGTGTCCTTACGTTCAGACCATGCCGTATCTGTCCAGGTCGGCCTTTGACTTCAAGGCAAAGGGCATAGAACTGCTTGCGCCGGTATTCCACTTCAACCAGAAAGAGGCGCTCGTTAAAAAAGAGTTCTACGCCTTCGGGGAGACGCTCGGCGTTGACAAGAGGACGGTTGACAAGGCGTTGAAGGCCGCGTTTGAGGCATGGGACAGCTTTGGCAACAAGCTCCGTGAGCGCGGCAAAGAGGTCATTGACGGCCTTAAAAAAGAGGACACAGCGCTTGTCATCGTGGGCAGGGCTTACAACACCATGGACTCAGGGTTGAATCTGGAACTGCCGCAAAAACTCAGGGCAATGGGCACTATAGCCATTCCTTATGACATGCTTCCGGTTGACAGCGTGATTGACGAGGCGTTCGCCGAGGACATGTACTGGAAGAGCGGCCAGAGGATTTTGGCCGCGGCAAAGCTCACGAGGAACGACGACAGGCTCTACACGGTGTACATCACGAACTTCGGCTGCGGCCCGGATTCGTTCATTACGCATTTTTACAAGGACACCTCCCTCGGAAAACCCTTTCTTCAGCTTGAGATAGACGAGCACTCCGCTGACGCCGGGGCCATAACGCGCTGCGAGGCATTCCTTGACAGCATCAAGAACGTCAAGGGCAGGATACGTCCCGACAACAGGGAAAAGGGAGTTCTCAAGAGGACGAACATCAAAAAGAAGCTCTACCTGCCGAATATGTCCGACGGCGTTCATCCGATGGCCGCGGCATTCGAGGCGTGCGGCATTGATGCCGTGGTCATGCCCATGCCGGACGAGGAGTCGTTGAAGCTCGGCAAAAGATACACCTCCGGACGCGAATGTTACCCGGCCATACTCACCACCGGAGACATGGTAAAGACCGTGAAGTCCAAGGGGTTTGACCCGGAACGGAGCGCGTTTTTCATGCCATCCGGCAACGGGCCGTGCAGGTTCGGCCAGTACAACAGGTACCACAGGCTGGTGCTCGACGAGCTTGGCTTCAAGGACGTGCCGGTCTACGCGCCGGATCAGGACGGCAACTTCTACAGGGAGCTTTCCGCCGCAGGCGGCAACTTCTCGCGCCTCGCGTGGTGGGGCATAGTGGCCTGCGACATACTCGAAAAGAAGCTCCGTCAGGTGCGGCCTTACGAGAAGGTCAAGGGCGAGAGTGAGCGGGTATACTGGGAGAGCGTCAATAAGGTATGCGACGCCATCCGCGTAAAGAAGTTCCCGGACGCGGAGTTGAAGGCCGCAAGGGACGCATTCGGCCGGATTGACACGCATCCATACGGGACGCGCCCGCTTATAGGCATGGTCGGCGAGATATACGTCAGGAGCAACCGTTTCAGCAATGAAAACGTCGTAACGAAGTTCGAAGACCTCGGCGCAGAGGTCTTGGTGCCGACGATATCCGAGTGGATATTCTACACCAACTGGTGCAACAAGCAAAATACGTGGGAGAGGAAGAACTACGGAGACTACGCAAGGGTCATATTCAACGACTTCTTTCAGCATAAGGACGAAAGGAAGCTGGAGGACATCTTCAACGACTCCATGAGGATGGCGCATGAGCCGAAGGTTGAGGAGATAATCGGGAACGCCAAGGAGTACGTGCACTCATCCTTCGAAGGAGAGACGATACTGAGCATCGGCAAGACGCTCGACTATATCGCCGAGGGAGCGCACGGCATAGTCAATGCCATGCCTTTCACCTGTATGCCGGGAACGATCGTCAACGCGCTCCTTAAAAGGCTCAGGGAGGATAACTCCAACATCCCGTACCTGAACATGGTCTTCGAGGGTACCGAGGACACGAACTCCGCCACGCGCATGGAGGCGTTCGTGCATCAGGC
>JBBTCG010000184.1:0-24354 GCA_038043305.1 Deltaproteobacteria bacterium
CCTTCATGTCATGTACCGCAGCCTTGTAAAATGTCCAACTCCATATTCATCATAGGCGGCGAGGAGTCCGGGGACAGCCACGGGGCCTCCCTTATAACCGCGCTTAAAGGGCTGATGCCGGATATAAAAGTTGAAGGCATGGGCGGAGCGCGGATGCGCGAGGCGGGGCTAAACGGTCTTGATTCAAGGGAGGTCTCGGTTGTAGGCGTCGTTGAGGTAATCGAAAAGCTGCCTACCCTCTGGCGGGCATACACGGCGCTTAAAAGGCGGCTTGCCGAGGGGCGCTTCGACGCAGTGGTGCTCATTGACTTCCCTGACTTTAACCTTCATATCGCAAAGGCCGCAAAGAAACTTGGGGTCCCGGTCATTTATTATATAAGTCCTCAGATATGGGCATGGAGGCCGGGCAGGGTAAAGACCATCGCGGCCCTTGTAAAAAAGATGCTTGTGGTCTTTCCGTTCGAGGTAGAGTTTTACAAGAAGGCCGGGGTTGACGTGGAGTACGTGGGGCATCCACTGGGGGATCGCGTAAGGTGCGATCTCACCAGCCAAGAGGCCAGAGGGCAATTGGGCTTTGACAAGGATGCGCCGGTAATCGCGCTTTTGCCGGGAAGCCGCACCGGAGAGGTGGAGCGTATCCTGCCGATAATGCTTCAAGCCGCTAAACGCATACAGGACGGCCTTGGCCTTGGAAAGAAGCGGGCGGTGTTTCCAATAATAGCCGCAAACAGCGTAAGCGACGACCTGCTGGACAAGCACTTGAAAGAACAGGAGCAGGGAGGCTTGGACGCGCCGATAGTCCGCGACAACATGTACCCGTGCCTACGCGCCGCTGACGCGGGAATAGTAACCTCAGGCACGGCCACCCTTGAGACCGCGCTCATCGGCACGCCAATGGTAATCGTCTACAGGCTCTCGGGCCTGACCTACTGGATAGCCCGCGTCATGGTAAAAGGAAGTTATGCGGGACTTCCCAATATAATCGCTGGCCGTTGCATCGTGCCTGAATTGATGCAGGACGCGGCTGAGCCTAAGGCCATCGCTGATAAGATACTCGGCATCCTTAAAGACCGGCCGCTGCGCGAACGAATGATATTGGATTTGAAGGAGATGCGCGGGAAAATAACAGGCGGCGCCTCTGAAAGGGCCGCGAAGGCGATAAAATCGATTATAAGGCCGTAAAAACCGTGTCCGTTGACCGTAAAAGTCCCCCTGATAAGGGGGATTTAGTGGGTTGAATCCTTTCACGGTCACGGTCACGGTTCACGGTCACGGTCTTTAAATGAACACCTATATCCGCCTCTTAAAACTCCTGCCGCCGTACAAGGTAACGCTGTTTTTCGCGTTCCTTTGCATGGTGGCCTTTGCCGCGTCCAACGGGGCAATGGCCTACCTCATCGGCCCTGTGATGAAGTTTCTTTTTGCCTCGGACGCCGGGAAGGGCATTAAGCTCATTCCTTTTGACATTATGACCGTGTCAAAGGAAAATATGCTCGTCGCCATCCCGATAGTCATAATCATCGTCGCAATGGTCAAGGGTCTGAGTTCCTACGGGCAGTCTTACTTCATGGGATACGTTGGGCAGGGCGTGGTCAGGGACATTCGAGCGCGGCTCTACGAACACATACTGAGTCTGCCGGTGGGCTACTTCACGGCAAACCCGACCGGCATCCTCATATCGCGTCTTACGAACGACGTAAACCTTCTTCAAACGGCCACGTCAGAGGCCATTGCAACGGTCTTGAAGCAGAGCTTGACCATCATCGTCCTTGCAATCGTCATTATAAGCCTTGACTGGAAACTTGCGCTTGCGGCCTCGGTCGCGCTCCCGCTCTCGGTTTATCCCATGAGGCAGCTCGGCAAACGGATGAAGCGCATCTCCACGCGCGGACAGGTGAGCATGGGCGCAATGACCACGCTCCTGCATGAGGCGATTGCAGGCATAAGGATCGTCAAGGCCTTTTGCATGGAGGGGTACGAGGCTGCGCGCTTTCATAATGAGAACGAGCGCTACAACAGAAATATAATAAAGCAGATAACGGTAAGAAGCATCTCGTCCCCCATGATGGAGACGTTTGGCGCGGTCGGCTTTGCCGTTACGATATGGTACGCGGCTTATCGGATTAACGCCGGGACGCTCCAGCCTGAGACGTTCATATCTTTTTTTGCGGCGGTCATTATGTTCTACCAACCCATAAAGGCGTTGAACGGCGTCAACATGAATATACAGCAGGGCATGGCCGCCGCGGACAGGGTCTTTAACGTCATTGATACCCCTTCAGAGGTTGACAGGAAAGAAGACGGCGTTTCGATAACCGGCCTTAACGACTCAGTGGAGTTTAAGAAGGTCTCGTTCAAATACGGCGGCAACTGGGTGCTCAAGGACCTTGACCTCAAGGTCTCAAAGGGCGAGGTGCTTGCAATAGTAGGTTCGTCAGGCGCGGGCAAGACGACCTTTGTAAATCTCATACCGCGCTTTTACGACGTGAGCGAAGGCGCGATTCTATTCGACGGCGTTGACCTGCGCGAGATACGGCTTGCCTCGTTGCGTTCGCAAATTGCCTTGGTATCCCAGCAGGTGGTGCTGTTCAACGACACGGTCAGGAAAAATATCGCCTACGGCGACATTAAGATAAGCGATGAGGAGATGATAGTGGCCGCTAAGGCCGCCAATGCCCACGATTTCATTTTGAGACTCCCCGAGGGATATGATACCGTAATCGGCGAAGGCGGGGTGCGCCTCTCAGGCGGCGAGAGGCAGCGGCTCTCCATAGCCCGCGCAATACTAAAGAACGCGCCCGTGCTGATACTTGACGAGGCCACCTCGGCCCTTGACACGGAAAGCGAGCGCGAGGTGCAAAAGGCGCTTACGAATCTCATGGAGGGACGCACGACCTTTGTAATAGCCCACAGACTCTCCACGGTGAGGAACGCCGACAGGATAATCGTCCTCGGGGGAGGGGGCATAAGGGAGATGGGCGCTCACGACGCGCTCCTGACAAAGGGCGGCGAGTACGCGAGGCTGTATTCGCTTCAGTTCAACGCATGAAAAAAAAGATACTTGACACCATAGGCGTATCCGTAATCCCGTGCGCGGCATTTTGGCTGATGAGGGCGCTCGCGGCCACCATGCGATTCGAGCGCGTTAATTTCGGGTGGTATCAATCGCAAGCCGATCGCGGCGCGAACTGCATCCTTGCCTTCTGGCACGGCAGGCTGATGATGATGCCGTTTGCCTACGAGGGGCGCGGCATAACCATCCTTGCCAGCGCCTCGCGGGACGGCGAGCTTGTCAGCAAAACCCTCGCCGGATTCGGCATTGACACGGTGCGCGGCTCCACGAGCCGCGGCCGGCTCAGCGGATTGAAGGGCATACTCTCGGCGGCGCGCGCGGGCAGGGACATCGCCATTACGCCGGACGGCCCAAGGGGGCCTGCATTTAAGGCGCAGATGGGCGTCATTCAGCTTGCCAAGGCAACCGGGCTGCCCATACTGCCGGTGTCTTTCAGCGCCTCAAAAAAAAAACGGTTGGCAGTTGGGACAGCTTCATGGCCCCCTATCCGTTTTCAAAAGGGGTCTTTATCTGCGGCGAGCCCTTGTTAGTGAGGCATGACGCCGTGCTTCAGGAGATGGAGGAGGGCAGGGTTGAACTCGAAAACAGGCTTAACAGGCTTACTGCCGAGGCCGATGATTATTTCAAATCAACTTAATGTTCCTCTTTTAGCGCCATGAAATACCGTCTCTACGACATACTCCTTCACGTTGCCCTTGTATTGAGCCTCCCGTTTTTTATAATCAAGATGCTTACCGTAAAAAAATACAGGGAAGGACTGCCGGAGCGGTTTGGCTTTATCGGCCTTGATAAGCTCAACCGGCTTAAGGGCGCGCCAGTCGTCTGGTTTCATGCAATATCCGTCGGCGAGACAAAGGCCGCTCTTCCGGTGCTCCGCTTGTTCAAGGAGAGCCATCCCGATATGAAGGTCGTCTTTTCCACGGTAACGATGACCGGCAACAGGTGCGCCCTCAAGGAGTGTGCCGGTCTTGTTGACGTTGTTATATACTTCCCGCTTGACCTTTCATGGACCGTAAGAAGGGCTATCAACCGCATAAACCCAAGGGCGCTTATCGTGGTGGAAAAGGAGATATGGCCTAACATGATATTGAGCCTCTCGAAACGCGCCGTGCCTGTGATCATCATCAATGGCACGTTATCCGAACGTTCGTTCAAACGATTTATACGATTTGGTTTTTTGTTCAGGGAGGTCTTTTCGGCGCTTAGTTATTTCGCGGCAAGGACCGAGGAGGATTGCGAAAGGGCAATAAAGGCGGGCGTAGATTTGAAGCGCGCCGGGAACGTGGGAAACATAAAGTACGACATGGCCCCGCCTGATTCGACTGCTGAGCGCAGGGCAGGGTTGTTATCATCAATGGCTCTGTCGCCGGAAGATATTGTTATAGTCGCGGGCAGCACCCATAAAGGCGAGGAGGAGGAGATACTCAAGGCTTATGCCGCGCTTGCCACGCGTTTCAAGAGGCTCAAGCTCGTGCTCGCACCAAGGCATCCTGAAAGGTTTAACGAGGCGGAGGCGCTGATTAAGAAGACGGGCATTGCCTTTGCGAGGCGCTCCAATATTACGCATGGCATTACGGCAAGCGCCGAGATCATACTGCTTGACACGGTCGGCGAGCTTATGAACGTGTACTCAATCGCCACTATCGCATTCGTGGGCGGAAGCCTTGTAAAGGGCGTCGGAGGGCATAACCTCTTAGAACCCGCGCTCCACGCAAAGCCCGTTATCTATGGAAAGTATCTTACGACCTACCTCGGCATGGCTGAGCTGCTTGAGGCAAACAAGGGAGGCGTACGCGTGTCGGACCAGGCCTCGCTTGAGGCGGCAATCGCCGGACTTCTTTCGGACAGCGCTCTAAGGGCGCGCATGGGCGAGGCCGCAAAAAAGGCGGTTGAGGCCAGTCGCGGGGCCGCAAAGCGCACGGTGAGCATAATTGACGGACTACTGCGCCTACCTTTCTTGAAAGAAAGGCAGGCCAAAAAACTTTGACAGGGAATATACGTCAAGGCTGACGATTACTAATATTGCCCGTGCGGCAAGCACCCCGCGCGGCAAGCGCCCGGCTGGCGGTTATGGTTTTGCGCCCTTCAACCCATGCATTAATATGAATCTACGTAACTTCGTTGAAAAATTGATGCGCGAGGACAGGGTGGCCGGGACGGCTCATCTCCTGTTGCTTTTGTTGTCGTATCTGTACGGCCTTGCGGTGTGGATACGAGGAAAGCTGATAAGCTGGCGCGTCCTCAAGGCAATTAAACTGCCCTGTCGCGTAATATCCATAGGCAACATGACGGTCGGCGGCACGGGCAAGACGCCGATGGCCATACACGCGGCGCTCGTGCTTCGCGCCTCAGGCAAAAGGTGCGTCATATTGAGCAGAGGCTACAAAAGGGAGTCCAAGGGCTTGATGGTTGTCTCGGACATGAATGAACTGTTTCTTGATGCGGCAGCCGCAGGGGATGAGCCGTATCTCATCCATAAGCGTCTTGGCGACGTGCCCGTGATAGTCGCTGAAGACCGCGTGAAGGCGGGCCAGTATGCAGTAACCAAATTTGCACCGGACTATATCATACTTGACGACGGCTATCAGCACAGGCAACTGGTGAGGGACGTAAATCTACTGCTCGTTGACGCAAAAGAAGGCTTTGGCAACGGGCACCTCCTTCCAGCAGGGATATTGAGAGAGCCGGCCTCCGGCATAAGGCGCGCAAGTTTTGCCCTTGTTAAAAATCCGCCGCTCAAGGATCAAGACGCGGCCCGTCTCGCCGGGTTCGGCATCCCTGTAATCGGCTTCAGCTTCAAGCCGGTCTGTCTCGTCAATCTGAGCGACGGCGTGGAGGTCGGTCTGACGGCGCTGTTCGGCAAAAAGGCGTTTGCCTTTGCGGGCCTTGCGCGCGCAGGTTCATTTTTTGAAAGTTTCGACCCGCTCGGAGCGCGGCTGATAAAAACGCTTGAGTATCGGGATCATCACGCCTATACGCGAAGCGATCTTGAGGAGATAAGGCGCGCGTCAGCGGGAGCGGATTACGTCGTTACAACCGAGAAGGACGGCGTTAAGGTTCAGGCATTGGAGCCAAGCTTTCCCATATACGCGCTTCGCATCGCCATTGCCATCGAGGATGAGAAGGGCTTTGCAAGGCTTTTAGAGGCAAGGCTTCCCCCTAAAATATAGAATGCTGCCCATCGCCAAATTCATAGCCTTTATCATCGGCCATCTGCCGCTTTGCCTTGTCTATGTTATTGGCAAGACGCTTGGCCGTATCGCATTTCGTCTGGACAAACGGCACTCAAAGACCGCGCTTGAAAACATGACTCTGGCGTACAAGGGTTCGCTGAGTGAAGATGCTGAGACCACCATTGCGAGAGGCGTCTTTGAAAATCTTGCCATAACCGGCCTTGAATTTATGAGGATACCGTGGCTCACGAAGACCCGTCTCAACGGTTACGTGGAGTTCAAGGGCTTTGAAAACCTTAAAAAAGCGCTTGACTTGAAAAAAGGCGTAATCCTTTTTACCGCGCACTTCGGAAACTGGGAGCTTATGGCCGCGGCCTACGGACTTTCAGGCTTTCCAATTGACATAGTGGTGCGCGAGCTTGACTCTCCGGTTGCCGAAGCCTTTACTGCGTGGGTCAGGACTGCCTCAGGCAACAAACTGGTGGAAAAGAACAGGTCAATGCGAAAGCTCGTCAAGACGCTCTCTACGAACGGCATTGCGGGAATCCTGCTTGACCAGAACGTGGCGGACGTGGAAGGCGTGTTCGTTGATTTTTTTGGCACTCCGGCCTGCACCAATAAAGGCCCGGCATTGCTTGCAGGAATGAGCGGGGCCGTTGTATTGCCTACATTTATCGTAAGAGAAGGAGTGCGCCACACTATAGTAATAGGCGAGCGGGTGGACCTTGCCGATACCGGAGACAAACACGCGGACGCAATCGAGAACACGGCGCGTTGTACGAAAATAATCGAGGAGCAGGTTAGGGCGCACCCTGAGCAGTGGTTCTGGGTGCACAGGAGGTGGAAGACAAGGCCGTAAGGGGATATGTTATCCAACGGGGCGCCCCTTAACGCTGTTGACTTCCTTTTGCAAACCTATTAATATCCTGCAATGCGTATCAAGAAAGCGGTATTCCCGGCGGCGGGCTTCGGCACAAGGTTTCTTCCGGCCACAAAGGCCATACCAAAGGAGATGCTTCCCCTTGTGGACAAGCCGCTTATCCAGTACGCGGTCGAGGAGGCCAAGCTCTCCGGTCTTGAGGAGATCATCATCGTAACCGGAATGGGTAAGACCGCGATAGAAGACCACTTTGACACATCCTTTGAGCTTGAGATACTCCTCAAGGAGCGCGGAAAAAAAGAGCTCCTTAGCATGATAGAGGACGTATCCGGCCTCGTGCACTTCGCATACACGCGCCAGAAAAAACCGCTTGGACTCGGCCACGCCATAAGCATAACGAAAAACCTCATAAACGACGAGCCGTTTGCGGTTTTCCTCGGCGATGATATAATTGACGCAAAGGTTCCGGCCATGAAGCAGATGCTCGCCGTGTACGCAAAGTATAAGTCAAGCGTGCTCGCTGTACAAAGGGTTCCCCGTTCTCAGGCGCATAAGTACGGCATGATCAAGGGCGAGAAGGTGGGGCCAAGGGTCTGGCGGGTTACCGACCTTGTTGAAAAACCAAGGTCAAACCCGCCGAGCGATCTTGCCATCATCGGCAGGTACATCCTGACCCCCGGCATATTTTCCGCTCTGGAGAGGACAACGCCCGGAAGCGGCGGGGAGATTCAGCTTACCGACGCCTTGAAGGTGCTTGCAAAGAGCGAGGCGATATACGCCTATGAGTTCGAGGGGCGCCGCTACGACGCCGGGGACAAGCTGGGGTTCATACAGGCCAACATATCATTCGCGCTCAAGCACCCGGAGTTGAAAAAAGAGTTGAAGCGGTTCTTAAAAAATTTGAAACTGTAAAGATTGCCGTGTATAGTTGGTTTCTAAGGAGTAATCCCGCGCGCGGCCTTCATGTTAAACGAGAAGAGGTGTTGATGGCAAAGTTTTCCAAAAAATCGCCTGAGACCGGGCCAGCCGCTCAGGATGATCCGGTGATGCAGTTCATATTCGAGGGCATGAAGGAGGCCGGAGCGCAGGAGGGCAGCGAGACCGCCCAGCCGACGCACGTCCCCAGCATAGACATGTTTTCAACGCCGTCCGCGCTTATCATCGAAATCGAGATGCCCGGAGTAAAAAAGGACGAGCTTGACGTAACCGTGATGAGGAATACGCTTACCGTAAAGGCCGTTAAGTTCGAATGTTTTGACGAAGGCAAGATCAACTACGTCTGCATGGAGAGGTCTTTCGGCAGACTCCTCCGTCAGATAGATCTGCCGTTTCCGGTGGATACCGGCAGGATAAAGGCGGTCTATAACAACGGCGTACTTACCGTAACGCTTCCGAGGGTCGCTGATAAGCGCGGCACGCCGCGGCGCGTGGAGGTTGAAAATAAATAATGAAAAATACCGGTTCACGAGGACAGGCCAATGGCTGAAGAAAAAAAAGAGGAAGCAAAAAAAGACGACGAGCAGCTTGTAATACCGGACGTCCTTCCGCTCCTGCCCGTAAGGGACGTCGTGATATTCCCGTTCATGATAGTGCCGCTGTTCGTGGGCAGGGAACGATCCATCAACGCCGTTGACGCGGCGCTGACCAAGGACAGGCTCATCTTTGCCACGACGCAAAAGGACATAACAAAGGACGATCCTGACCCTGAGGATCTGTATCATTCGGGCACGGTCTGCATGATAATGAGGATGCTCAAACTCCCCGACGGCAGGGTGAAGATACTTGTCCAGGGCCTTGCCAGGGCCACTCTCAACTCATTTCTTCAGACCAGACCGTCTTATTCGGTGAGCATCGCCAAGGTAAAGGAAGCAGTAGCGACGCAGCACGGCCTTGAGGTCGAGGCCCTTATGAGGAACGTAAAGGAGCAGCTTGAAAAGCTCTCCACCATCGGCAAGGTGGTGTTTCAGGAAGTAATGATGGTGCTCGACAACATCCATGACCCGGGGCGCATGGCCGATCTTGTCGCGGCCAATCTCGGACTCAAGATTGAAGAGGCGCAGGCCGTGCTCGATATGCTCGATCCGGTAAAGAGGCTTGAGAAGGTGAGCGAGTACCTCGTCAAGGAGCTTCAGGTCGCGCAGATGCAGGTCAAGATACAGACGCAGGCCAAGGAGGAGATGGACAAGAGCCAGCGCGAATACTTCTTGCGCGAGCAGTTGAGGGCGATAAAGAACGAACTCGGGGACATGGAAGAGTCCAACGAGGAGATGGAGGAGTTCAGGGAGAAGATAAAAAAGGCGAAGATGCCCTCCGAGGTGGAGAAGGAGTCGCTCAAACAGCTTGAGCGCCTTGAGATGATGCACCCGGACGCGGCCGAGGCCTCGCTCATAAGGACGTATCTTGAGTGGATAGTTGATCTGCCCTGGTCCCATCAGACCAAGGACACGTTGGACATAGACAAGGCAAAGAAGGTGCTCGATACGGATCACTATGACCTTGAGAAGGTCAAGGAGCGGATACTTGAGTATCTGGCCGTCAGGAAACTCCAGAAAAAGACAAAGGGGCCTATACTGTGCTTCGTAGGCCCGCCGGGAGTCGGCAAGACGTCGCTTGGCCGTTCCATTGCAAAGGCAATGGGCAGGAAGTTCGTGAGGATCTCCCTTGGCGGCATAAAGGACGAGGCAGAGATACGCGGCCACAGGAGGACTTACGTCGGCGCCCTGCCGGGCAGGATTATACAGGGCATAAAACAGGCGGGCACGTCCAACCCGGTCTTCATGATGGACGAGATTGACAAGATAGGCTCGGACTTCAGGGGAGACCCTTCGAGCGCCCTTCTTGAGGTGCTTGACCCTGAGCAGAACAACGCATTCAGCGACCATTATCTGAATCTGCCGTATGACCTCTCGAAGGTCATGTTCATCACGACCGCGAACATGACGGACCCCATACCTGACGCGCTCATGGACAGGATGGAGGTCTTGAACATACCCGGCTATACCGAGGAGGAGAAGATCGAGATAGCGAGGACGTACATAGTCCCGCGCCAGATAGAGGAGCACGGGCTTACGAAAAAGCTGCTCGTCCTGCCGGATGAGACGCTCCGTAAGGTTGCGAGCGAGTACACGAGGGAGGCCGGGCTTAGAAACCTTGAGCGCGAGATAGCCTCTCTTTGCCGGAAGGTGGCCAAGAACGTCGCGTCCGGGAAAAAGACGCTCACCGTTATAAATGCCGACGACGTGCACGATTACCTCGGCGTGGAAAAGTATATGTCTGAGGCCGGACAGGAGGAGGACGAGATCGGCGTTGCGACGGGGCTTGCATGGACTCCGGTGGGAGGCGAGATACTGCACATAGAGGCGACCGTAATGAACGGCAGGGGACAGCTTACCCTTACGGGCCACCTCGGGGACGTAATGAAGGAGAGCGCCCAGGCCGCGCTCAGCTACGCAAGGTCAAAGGCCAAGGAACTCAAACTGTCCGACGATTTTTACAAGAACAAGGACATACACATACACGTGCCGTCCGGCGCCATACCTAAGGATGGGCCTTCAGCGGGCATAACAATGGCCGCATCCCTCATATCCGCCCTGACGAAGACGCCGATAGACAAGGACATAGCCATGACCGGCGAACTTACCCTCAGGGGCAGGGTGCTTCCGATAGGCGGGCTGAAGGAAAAGTCCCTTGCCGCGCTTCGCGCAAATATAAAGACGGTGATAATCCCTGAGGGGAACAAGAAAGACCTTGAGGAGATCCCCAAGGACGTGCGGGCGAAGTTGAATTTCGTTTCGGTTAAGCACATGGACGAGGTTATGAACATAGTCTACTGTAAGAAGGGGAAGATGGGGCAGAGCGCGGCGAGGTCCGCGTCCGCGGTAAAGAAGACGAAACCAAAACCAAAACGCCGCAACGCCCGGATAGCCTCCTGATGAGTCCTTGCGCGCCTGTCCGGGAGGACAGGCGCGGGTTGCCGCGTGCTCTATTTTGTCTTTAATGACAACATGCCGCACACCTTCTCCCAATGCGCCTTAAAGACCTCGGCGAAGACCACATAGTAAAACAACTGGCAAGACGGCTTGTACAAAAACACCCGCGTCTTATCAAGGGCATCGGGGACGATGCGAGCGTAACCGTTCAGAAGGCGGGAAGTGCGCTCCTTTCCACAACCGATACGCTCATAGAGGGAGTGCACTTTTCGTTGTCCTATGCCCCTCCCCGCCTTATCGGTAGAAAATCCCTTTCAATATCCGTCTCCGACATAGCGGCAATGGGCGGGACCCCGCTTTTCGGCCTTGTCTCCATTGCCATGCCGGGGCGCACGGAAAAAAGATTCCTTGATGAACTTTACAAAGGGCTTGAAGACGCTGCCCGTGCGGCAAAGCTCGTCATCGCCGGCGGCAACACGGCGCGGTTTGAAGGCGCTGTTATCGTCTCAACGACCGTAATCGGGGAAGCGCCGGAAAAGACGATTGTGTACAGAAGCGGCGCAAGACCCTGGGACGTCATCTACGTAACCGGCACGCTTGGAGACAGCGCCCTTGGGCTAAAACTCCTCCAAGAGCGCGGCATTGCGGCGTTAAAAAGCAGATTTAAAAAAGCGGTCATCAGGCATCTGGACCCTCAACCAAGGCTTGCGGCTGGAGCGGGACTGGCTGACGAGCGGCTTGCAAGCGCGATGATTGACATAAGCGACGGGCTGCTTCTTGATCTTAAAAGACTTTGCGAGGCAAGCTCCGTTTCAGCGGTTGTTGAGCTTTCCCGCGTGCCGGTGTCAAGGGCGCTTGAAGATTATTGCTCATCCAAGAAGCTCTCAAGCGCGCAATTTTCGCTTTCGGGCGGCGAGGACTATGAACTTCTTTTTACCTCTCCGCCGGATACCGCAAAGGCGCTTGGACAACTTTCAAAACGTCTCAAGTTGAATATAACGCCGATAGGCAAGATTGCCCAGCCAACAAAGGGGAGCCGTTTGAGGGTATTGGATAAAAACGGCGCTTCGGTCAAGATAACAAGGCTCGGTTTCGAGCATTTCTGATAAAGACCGTGATAAGGCCGTTGTCCGTGACCGTGAACCGTGACCGTAATGCATGATGCGGGGAATACCGTGAACCGTAGAAGTCCCCCTGATAAAGTCCCCCCCCTGATAAGGGGGATAGGGGGGTTGCGTCTTTCACGGTCACGGTCACGGTTCACGGTATTTACACGGTATTTAAGCCGATTGACTTGGCGTATGATTAATCCTATAATGTTTTTACGCCCTTACTGAGAGGCTCTTTAGACATGCGGATACCCATTGGTTATAAGTTCATTCTCGGCTTCATTATTGTCGTTGCCGCCGCCGCGTTTATTCCCGACGTTATTGACGATATTGACATATATGAATGGCTCAAAAAACCGGTAAGTTTTCTTGCCGCCATTCTAATAGGGCTTATATTGGGGTCACTCTTTACCAAGGGTCTTACCAGACACTTCAAGCGTATAACCGGGTTGGCCAGGAGGATAAGCGAAGGGGATTTGACCGGCTCGGACTACGCGGGCAGGAGAAAGTTCTTTGACGACGAGATGAGCGATCTTGAGAGCGCGGTCAGGTCAATGTCAACGAGTTTACGAGGACTTGTCGAGAGCCTGAAGCAGACGATTGAGAATTTGACTGAGGCGCTCAAGGTCTATGGCGCGGTCGCCTTGAGGGGGCAGGAGACCTCTCAGGAGTTGAGCGCCGGGGCGTCGAGCATCTTCGACGGGGCGCTGATGCAGTCCAATCACATAGGAGACGCCTCGGCGGCGGTGAAATCAATGGCCGCGCTGGCCGATGAGATGGCTGGCAAGGTGAACGACAACGCCAATGCCTCGCAAAAGGTCAACTCAATGGTGCAAAGGGGCGCAACTGCCGCTACTAGCGCCATCGAGAAGATGGAGACCATGTTCAAGGGCGTTGAAAACACGGAGGCCGCAGCGGAGCGCCTTAAAGAGAAGATAAACGACATCCCCAAGATACTCGACGTAATTACGCATATATCGCGCCAGACGGACCTCCTCGCGCTCAACGCGACTATAGAGGCGTCCAAAGCCGGAGAGCACGGCAGGGGTTTTGCAATGGTGGCCGAGGAGGTAAGGAGATTCGCGGACAACACCAATAACAGCGTGCAGGACGTGTCGCTCATAGTAAAGGAGTTGAAGCTTGACGTCGAGCGCGCGGTCCTTTCCGCAAGCGAAGGCGTCGCATATCTCAAGGGCGGCAGGGAGGATTTGAGAAAGATACGCGAGATACTCGTTGATATTACCAACTATACGGCGGGCGTGGCCGAGATGGGCGCCGTCATACTTGAACTTACGCATAAACAGAAGGAAAAGGCCGACAAGACCGTTGATATAATAGCAGAGGTTGCCGGCATAGCGCACGAGAATCTAACGAGCACTGAGAAGGTGGAGTCCGCGCTGTCAAGACATGAGACGGCGATAAACGAGACGCTGGAGGCGTCGAGAAAACTCGCTGGACTGTCCGAGGAACTCAGGGTCGTTGCGGCAAGGTTTTATCTCTGACCTTTCCGAGGTCAATGAGGCAATGAGCCGGTTATGGATGCTGATAAACTCATAATAGCGTTCGGCGGTCTGGAGCTTGCCCTTCATACCCCTGACATAGCGGGCATATTTGAGCCGCGAAGGATACCCCGGCTGCCTTACGGCTCCGGCCTTGCAACCGGCGTTATCAGCATGAGGGGTGAGCCGATAGTAGTTATTGATCTCAGACGGGCTTTTAACCTTCCTCCTCTTGGCCGGGACGAGGCGGTCTGTCGCCGCGTCGTAGTGGTAAAGACCCGGGGACGGCACATCGGTCTTGACATAGGCACGGCCAGTCTTGGTTTTATCTGGGCCGAAGAGGCATTAAACGGCAATATGGCGCAGGAGAAGCTTGGTTTTACAAACTCAATCCTTGAACTGAACGGCCGGAGGGTTCGCGTTATAGACTGCGCGGCGCTTTTTGACGAGACAGCGAGAGCATTATCAACGGAACTGATCAGTGCCCAATAAGAGAATATTGATAGCGGACGACATGTCGTTTTATAGAACCGCGCTCAGGGACGTGCTCAGGCGGCACGCTTATGAGGTGGTTGGCGAGGCCTCGGACGGCGCTCAGGCCGTCAAGCTGGCCGCAGAGCTGGCCCCGGACATCGCCATACTCGACATCGTCATGCCCGTGAAGACCGGCCTTGACGCGGCAGCGGAAATAAGGCGGCTTAATCCGGCCATAAAGATAGTCATGTGCTCGTCGCTCGGCAACGACGCCATTGTAGCGGAGGCGCGCTCAACCGGCGCAAGCGGTTACATCATAAAACCGTTTGACGACGAGGCCGTGCTTGAGGCGCTTGCAGGGTGTTAGTCTATCAGGCTGCTGAAAAACGCCCATCTGCGGCGTTGTCTTCGTCGCTCCTCACTGCGACGCACAACAAAGTGCGTCTCATTCGTCGCTCCTCGACGCCTTGCATCTGGACGTTTTTGAGCAGCCTGAACAAACATACCCTTCGCGTCTAAATTCAAAGACGCCTCCGTTGTAAGCCGCCCTATTGAACCGGCAAGCGGTAAGGTTTCAACCCCGGCAAAGAACCCTGAACGATAGCGGAGAATCATGGTGGACACCTCAAAATACAGGGCGTTGTATCTGCAAGAGGCCGCCGAGCATTTGCGCGGCATAGAGGATAAGCTCATCGCGCTTGAAAAAAATCCGGCTGATGCGGCCGTTGTTGACGCCCTGTTCAGGCATTATCATTCGATAAAAGGCATGTCCGCCTCAATGGGTTACGAGACCATCAAGAGGCTCTCTCACGCGCAGGAGGAGTTGCTTGACAGCGTGCGCCAGAAGAAAGCCGCATCCGTCGCCGGATTCGCCCCGGCGCTTTTAGAGAGCCTTGACGTAATGAAGGCGCTTGTCGGGAAGGTAGAGGAAGGGGCAAACCCGGACGCCGATATATCTCATTGTCTTGACAGGCTCAAGGACGCGCTTGCCGGAGGCGCCTCAGTTGCGGCCAAGCCGCCAGAGGTGCGCGTCCCTGAGCTGAAGCTCTCCAGCGTCATGAAGGTGGACGGCGCGGTGTTTGATGATCTTCTATCCACGACCGGAGAGATGGTCATGTCGTTGTCGGCGATAAAGGCTTCCTCGCAGCGGTTTCGTTCCATTGAGCTCAAGGACGGCATACATCAGCTCGGCAAGGCGATTAACCGGCTTTACGAGCGGATACTTGATGCAAGGATGCTCCCGGCTGAGGCGCTTGTCGCGTCGCTTCCGAGGGTTATCCGGGACCTGTCCGTTGCGAGCGGCAAGCAGGTGGAACTCTCCATGCAAGGGACCGAGCTTGGGCTTGACCGTTCCATACTCGAAGGCATCGCGCCCGCGCTCGTTCATATCATAAGAAATTGCGTTGACCACGGATTGGAGACCGCTCATGAGCGCGAGAAGTCCGGCAAACCGGCCGTCGGCCATATTTCGATAAAGGTGTACGCAAAAAAGGACAAGGTGGTAATAGAGGTGGCGGACGACGGCAAGGGCATAAACGCGGCAAAGATAAGGCTTGCGGCGCGATCAATGGGCTACAGCGCCGAGAGGTTAAACGCCATGACTGATAAGGAGGCGTGGCAGCTTATTTGCCTTCCCGGGTTGTCCAGCGCGGATAAGGTTACGGACGTGTCGGGAAGGGGGGTCGGCATGGACGCGGTAAAGAGCGTAGTTGACGCGCTTCGCGGCGCACTGGAGATAGAATCGAGCCTTGGCAAGGGGACGACGATACGGATGGAACTGCCGAGGACAACGGCGATAGTAAAGGCGCTCCTCGTGAGCGTGGCTGATGAACGGTATCTTATCCCTGTGTCGGTTATCGAAAGGGTGTTGCTCGTGAGCGGAAAAGATGTCTCAAGCGGCACTTTTGCATATGAAGGCGGGAGCATCCAGGTAATCCATCTTGCCGCCGCGTTCGGCATTGAGGCCGAATATAGCGAGGAATATCTTACGCTCGTCATAGTGGAAGACGGCGGCCTTGGCGCGGATAGAAGGCTCGTCGGATTCGTTGCAACCGGTTACTTTGAGGAGATTGACGCATACATCAAGCCCCTTGCCCCGCCCGCTACGAAGCTCTGGGGCGTGTCCGGGATAGCGGTAATGGGCGACGGGACCCCGGTGTTCATGCTTGATCCGGATAGAATAGCAGAACGCGCGCTCAGACGGGCTGCACAGTGAACGAGAAAACGGTTGAAAGGATATTGCAGGAGGTGCGCTCCGGCGCCATGAGCGTCGAGGCCGCAGCCAAGCGCTTCAAGACGCTGCCCATTGAAGACCTTGAGTTTGCGACGCTTGACACTCACAGGGGGCTTCGCAGGGGCTTTCCAGAGGTCATCTACGGCCAGGGCAAGACCGCAGACCAGATAAAGGCCATTATAAAGGCAATGCTTTCCAGAAAGGAAAACTGCCTTATAACAAGGGTGGACGAGGCAAAGGGCAAGGCGCTCAAAAAAATTTATCGCTCCGCTGACTACGACGCCGTGTCAAAAACCTTTTTCGTCAAATCCCATCCGGTTGAAATAAAGGGCAAGGGTACGATACTCGTTGTATGCGCCGGAACGTCGGACGTGCCGGTTGCCGAGGAGGCGGCTTTAGTGGCGGCTTATATGGGCAATCGCGTTGAGCGGCTTTATGACGTGGGGGTTGCGGGCATACACAGGCTCCTTATGAGGAACGACGAGCTGCGCAAAGCCAACGTCCTTGTCGTGGTCGCGGGCATGGAGGGTGCGCTTCCAAGCGTGGTTGCCGGGCTTGTGGACAGACCGGTCATCGCCGTGCCGACAAGCGTGGGCTACGGCGCTAATCTCGGCGGCATTACGACGCTCATGGCGATGTTGAACTCGTGCGCCTCAGGCGTGTCAGTGGTCAACATAGACAACGGCTTTGGCGCGGCCTATGTCGCCAGCCTCATAAACAGGGAATAAGTGAAGATACTTTACTTCGATTGTCCGATGGGCATAAGCGGCGACATGTTTCTTGGCGCGCTTATAGACCTTGGCGTGGATATTAAAGAGATAGTTGCCGGGCTGGCGACCCTGCCGCTTGACATGAACAATCCGGACAACCGTTTTGACGTGTCAGCCACAAGGGTGCAGCGCCACTCCATTACAGGCACTACCTTTCGCGTAAAGTTTGCCCACAGCCATCACCATAGGACATACAGGGACATAAAGGGGCTCATAAAGGCGAGCGGCCTGAAAAAGGGCGCAAAGGATCTGAGCCTCGCCATATTCAGGACCATAGCCGAGGCTGAGGCAAGGATACACGGCATAAAGGCCGATGAGGTGCACTTCCACGAAATCGGCGCCATGGATTCGATTGTAGATATAATCGGAGCGGCAATCGCGCTGGACTCGCTTGGCATTGACAGGTTTATCGCATCCCCGATCGCCCTCGGCTCCGGCTGGGCAAAGACCATGCACGGCACAATCCCGATACCCGCGCCCGCCACCCTTGAGATATTGAAGGGTGTGCCAACGCTTTCAGGCAGCGCACCGTTTGAGCTGACCACCCCGACCGGCGCGGCAATCGTAAAGACCGTTGCCGATTCATTCGGCCCGATGCCGCCCATGGTCATTGAAAAGACCGGCTACGGCGCGGGCAAAAAAGATTTTAAGGACGCGGCCAATCTTTTGAGGCTTATCATCGGGAGCGGTGCGGACAACGAGCCAAGGAATGAGAGGCAAGCACAGAGCCTTGTCGTCCTTGAGACGAACATTGACGACCAGACCCCGCAGCTTTCCGGGTATATGATGGACGTATTGTTGGAGGCGGGCGCGCTTGACGTTTATATCACGCCAATACAGATGAAGAAGAACAGGCCGGGAATACTGCTTACCGTGCTTGCGTCGCAACAGGATGGCGACGCCCTTGTTGATATTATATTCAAGGAGTCCTTTGCCATAGGCGTGCGCTCATATCCGGTTGAGAGGCGCTGCCTTGACAGGCGCATTGAAAAGGTAAGGACGCGCTGGGGCGTAGTGCGCGTCAAGATCGCATCTTTGAACGGGGTTATATTGAACAGGCAGCCGGAATACGAGGACTGCAAGTCGCTTGCGGAAAAAAAAGGCGTCCCGCTCAAGAAGGTGATGGAGGCCGCTATATCGGCCATGAAGGATAGGCTGTAGGCTGAAGGCTGTAGACAGAGAAGTTGTAGGGCGGGCATTGCCCGCCATTTTGCACCGCAGGGTGCTTGCCGCACGGGCGATATAAGTTTTTATCTGCCCTACTACTTATTCCCTATTAAAGTTTTTTGGCTTACCTTTTTTTCAAAAAAGGTAAGTTGACTAACGGTTTTTTTGTGTTATATTCTGTGGTACAGTTGGCGATGTTGTACGCAATTCATATCGGATAGAGCCGCGTCAAACAAGGACTTCATGATAATACGTTGCTGGGGAGCAAGGGGATCCATACCGGTATCAGGCAGGGAGTACCTCAAGTACGGCGGTGATACGGCGTGCATAGAGGTGAGGGGCAGTGCCGGAGACCTCATTATAGTTGACGCGGGCACCGGCATCAGGGCGCTCGGCAACGTGCTCGTGCGCGAAAAGAAAAAAATGATACACCTGCTCCTGACGCACGCCCACTGGGATCATCTCTCCGGTTTTCCGTTCTTCAAACCCATCTACTCAAAGGGCTGCTCCATCAAGGTCTACGGCCCGCAGGCGACTCAGCAGTCGGTAAAGAACATCATCTCAAAGGCCATGAGCGCCCCGTACTTTCCCATTGAGCTTAAGGACATAAACGCGGAGATAACCTTCCTCGGCATGGGCAACAAAAACTACTCCATCGGCACGGTGAACATCACGACGGTGCCGCTCAACCATCCGAATCAGGGCGTGGGCTATAAATTAGAGGAGGACGGCAAGACGTTCGTCTTCATAACCGACAACGAGTTGACGCATCATCACCACGGCGGGCTTGACTACAAGGAGTACGTTAATTTTGCAAGGGGGGCGGATATCCTGTTTCATGACGCGGAATATTGCCGCGCCGAGTATAAGTATACCGAAGGTTGGGGGCACTCGGTCTACCTTGACACGCTTAATCTTGCGCTTGAGGCCGGGGTAAAGAGCCTCGGACTATTTCATCATAATCAGGACAGGACAGATGACGATATAGACGGGATGGTTGAAGACTGCCGCAACATTATCGCGGAAAAAGGCTCTAAGATGCAATGTTTCGCCGTTGCCACCGGCACGGAAATGAAGCTTTGACACGGCTTAAACCCCTCTCAATCTCCCCTGACGTTCCTTGGTACGCCTGCATTTGTCGCTTTTCTTAGAAGCTCCGCTCGTTCCTCCTTTAGCCTGACAAGCTGTGATTCATCGGACGGTATTTCCGTCAAATGTCTTTCATACGTCTCAAGGTCATTCTGATCGTATAACCGTTTGGTGCGTCTTTGGGCTTCAAACTTTGAATCGAATTGCTTTTTTTCGGCTATGGTCGCCTCAAGGCCGCTGACCTCGTTTTTGCTATTTGTGAGGGCATCCCTCCACCATTCAAGCTGATGATCGCCGAATAACTCTTCAGCCTGTTGCGTTTGGGCGTCCCGCGCGGCTTCCGGCGCGTTGGTTTCAACGGACTTGGACGCCGCCGGTGTCTTGCGCGTCCTTACTTTGTCCCTGTACTCCTTCGGGACATTTTCAAGACTGTCCGTGATATGCTCTACTCCATTTTTATCCTTCCAGTGGTACAGATCGGCCTTTGCGTAGCCTGCGAAAAGGATGGTAAGCGCAACTATGACAATCAATATCCTCATGGTGTAAAAGTATACCCCATAAACCGGCAAGGGTCAAACCTGCCTTTCTTGAAAGACCGGTTGCCGGTCGGCTCGCGCCTACGGCGCGATAAGACCGGCTTCAAAATGAACATTTCCTTGCCGGGGCTAACCAAGCCTTTACGGTTAGCCCAAACATATATTGCCCGTGCGGCTTACACCTCTCAGCGCGAGGCGCAAACGCCCTCTCGGCAGGTTTCAATTGCGAGCGTTTTTCCGTTTGTGGTTATTGTTATTGCCCCGTCCAAGTCCGTTCTGTATAGCCTGACCCCGCGTTCTGCATAACGCCTCAATGTCTCTGTGTGCGGGAATTTGAAACGGTTGTCCCTGCCAGCGGATACGACTGCGATTGACGGATGCACGGCGTCAAGGAAGCCGGGCGAGGAAGACGAGCGGCTGCCGTGGTGCGGGACCTTCAAGACATCCGACTTCAATTCCAATCCAAGCCTTACAAGTTCGGCCTCTGCATTCGCGCCGATGTCGCCGGTAAAGAGAAAAGACCTTTCGCCGTAGGTGAGCCTTACAATGAGCGACGATTCGTTTAGGTCATTCCCCTGTTCCTTTGCGTGAAAGGTCTCCACGACAACGCCGTCAATCGAGAGCAAGGGATTATGGGCTGGAATGGTTTTTATCCGTGTGCCGTTCCGGGATTTCATGGCCGCGTCCACGCCGTGGATGTCGCCGATTCCGTTCCACCAAAACTCCCTTGGGCTGAAGTTTCTGGCAAGGAAGTTAAAGCCGTTGATATGGTCAAGCTGCGCGTGGGACGCCACCATGTAATCAACGACTGTGATCTTTTTGCGCCATAGAGCGGGCGCAATTATTCTCTCGCCGGTGTCGAAATCAGCGGTTGAGTGAAAACCTCCCGCGTCAATCAGCATCGCTGAACCGGTGGGAAACTCCACAAGACAGGCGTCCCCCTGCCCAACGCTCAGAAAGGTGAGCCTGAGTTCTCCGGCTGCGCGCCCGTAATAATGCCAATACGAAATGTCCGCAAGCAGGGCGATGACGAGGATGGCCGCGGCAATTGCCCAGATGCGTTTTTTTGAGGCGGAGGCGAGGGATATGACGAGAGAGTAAAATAGCGCGATCTCAAGCAGCGTCGGCGTACTGACGCGGATGGCCGAGTACGGAAAAGAGGCGAAAAAGACAACCAACCATGCAAGAAGGCCAAACAACTTGTCCGCAATCATAAGCGGAATAGCGGCAAGTCCGGGCCATAGGAAAGAGGCTGCGGATGAGATGAAGACCAGTGCGGTGATAAGGCCGCTTATCGGCACGGCAACGACGTTTGCCGCGATGCCGGTGATAGACAGACTGTTGAAGTGATACGCAATGATGGGCGCAGTTCCTGCGGTCGCGCTTAACGTCGTTATAATCGTCGGTAAAACGTATCGCCGGGAGACGCGCCGGATAAAGCCGCTTTGAGCGGGTTTTTTTGGCTCCGAGGCTCCGGTAAAGGCCGCCATAAGACGCGGATAGAGAAAGAGCATGGCGGCAATGGCCGCAAAGCTCAACTGAAATGATACGTCAAACAAGGCGTAAGGCGCTATTGCAAGCACGATGAGCGCGGCCAATGAAAGCGCGTTAAAGGCGTCTCGTCCTCTGTTTATCAGGAAGGCCGAGGTAAATATGACGCACATAAGCGCGGCCCGCTGAGCAGGCACCGGCAGACCGGCGATCACAACGTAGATTAGCACGGGCGGCAGCGCGAGGACAGAGGCGGCCTTTGGCGCGTTCAGCGCAAGGAGCATCCTTTCCGAGGTCTTGAGCGCCATGAGAGACGCAGCGTAGAAGATGACCGCCAACATGCCGACGTGAAGCCCTGAGATGGACAGGACATGGGCTGTGCCGGTGGCCCTGAACGCATCCAACAGGGCCTTGTCAATCACGGGAGACGCGCCGATTATAAACGCCTTGAGGGATGCGGCATTGCCAGAGCTGGGGTCAGCGTTGGCGTCAATGAATCCGGCAATCCGTCCCCTTATTGCGGCCGTAACCCTTGCAACGGAGCGCTCCCCGCGTTTCAAGACGATTATAAGGCGCGGATGCTTTACGACGCCGGTAACGAATATGCCCTGTTGTTTAAGCAGACCCGCGTAATCAAATTCGCCGGGGTTGCCGAAGTTAGCCGGTCTCTTAAGCCGCGCAAGGAATCGCACCGTGTCGCCGGGTAAGAGCTTGAGTCCGTCTTCGTCAATCGTAAGCAGCACCTTGCCGTATGTATCCACCCATGAGCCGCTGACGAGGGTTTTATCGGCGGAGATAATAAGGCGCGCCCCTCTCGCCCGCTCCTCAGGGGCCGTCTCGACCCGTCCGATGACGTCGGCGCCGTAAGCGGAGACAGGGTTTGACTCGAAGGAGCCTGAGGCCGCATCCATCAGGTTCACCAGATGCGACTGGTTTGTTTCCGCCTGCTGATACGGCTGTATGAAGATGAGGCCAAGAAAGAGGAATGGAATGGCAACGACGAATCCGATGAACGGCCTTTTGGCAAGGAAAAGGATTATAAGCGGTATGAGCGAAGCCGCAAAAAGAAGGTACGCCGTTGAATATGCAAGGCCGAGTCGGCCGGATGCGGCTATGCCGACGACGAAGGCGATAAGGATAGGGACAAGAGGCCGCATATATGGATAGGGTGATTAGCAGGCTGCTCAAAAACGCCCATCTGCGGCTTAGAGTTTTTCTGCAGCCTGTCAGTACATCTTGCCGAACACGTCAAGAAGGTGCGGCACCACCTGCTTTTTTCTGGAGATGACGCCTTTCAGCTCAAAGAGGTTGTCTTCAACCTTAGGGTAGTTGAGATTGGACACGACCTTCTTCTCGCCAACGGCAAGCAGGAGCGACGTGCCGTACACGATGTCCGTAACGAGCAGCGCCGAGAGCCGGAGTTTTTTTGCGTCCATGTTCTTCAGGAGCTCTTCGAGAAGGCGCGTCTTCTCGTCGCGAAATTCGTTGAATCCTATGGTCTCCACCTGTCCCACGCCGAAGCGGGCGCCCTTGGCCTCAAAGACCTTGTAGTCGTCGTTCACCGTCCCTGAAGGGCCGCGTTTTTTAAGGCTCGACGTGGAGTTGAATATCTCAGTGCCAAAGGCGTTGAAATCGAGCATGGAGTTTTTCTCAAGCCATTGGACCACGCGCTTATCCCTGTCCGTGGTCGTCGGGGATTTCAGCATCACGGTGTCTGATATGACGCCGGCCAGCAAGAGACCAGCCGTCTCTTTCCTGATCGCAATGCCCTTCCTCATGTAAAGCTCGGCAACGAGGGTAGATGTGCTTCCGACAGGCTCGCATATAAAGGTAATGGGGTTGACGGTATGAAAATTGCCTATCCTGTGATGGTCAACTACGGCAAGGATGTTTACCTTGTCCGCGCCGTCTATGGCCTGCGACATCTCGTTGTGGTCAACGAGTATGAGGTTTATGCCCGGCGGATCAAGGACGTTGCTCTTCGTTACCACGCCGAGCATTACGCCGACGTCGTCGAGGACGATGATGCCGTCCGTGCCCGCGAAGCGGTGCTTGAGGTCTTCCACGAGTTCGTCGGCCGTGGCTTTTTCAAAGGCGTTGGCGCATATCAGCCCGGCGGGCGTGGAGAGCCTTACAAGCAGCGCCGTGGTGGCGGAATCATGCGGAGAGACTAGGATGCTCACCTTATTGAGCCTTGCCGCTTCCATAAGGCCGCTGTCTAAAGAAAACCCGTTGCTGACTATCAGGAGTCTAACGCCTTTTTCAATGGCCGCCTTTTGTATCTCGGCCCTGTCGCCCACGATGATGGCCAGCCTTTCCAATTTTCTGCCTGCAAGCATGTCAAGGAACGACGCCTCGCCCATTGCCCCGACGTACACGGAAAAGCGCACGGGCAGCGCGCCAAGAAAATCCATGATGACGTCCGCCCTGAGCGTGGCGACGATATTCGGCAGGGCTGAGTCAACCTCGCTCACGTTGTCGGCCTGCGTCATGTCAATGTGGTGCTTGGCGATATCCATGAGGGTCAGCGCGCCGGACGGCCTCCCCGCCTTATCGAGCACCGGCACGTAGTGTATGTCCTTTGCCCGCATCAGCTCCATTACCTTTTGGAGCGGGGCGGCCTCTGATACGCTCAGGACGCCTCTTGTCATCACGTCCGTTGCCTTTGGATAGACGTTCGGCAGGAATATCGGCGGCGTCTGTTTGAGGTAGTCGAGGATAAAGGAGGTTTGAGGGTTTAAGTCCCCTGCGCGCGCGGCCTCGACGTTCTCAAGACCTTCGGCCCTTTTAAGCTCCGCAAGTCCCATAGCGGAACAGATGGAGTCGGTGTCAGGGTTTTTGTGCCCAATGACGTAAGTTATCTCTTTTTTCATTGATAGTAAGCTCTCTGGTAAGTTGACGGATGGGCAACATTCGTATTCGACAGCCCGG
>JBBTCG010000185.1:0-7775 GCA_038043305.1 Deltaproteobacteria bacterium
GACGCCGTTACCATCGGACAGTACCTTCAGCCCACGCGCTTAAATCTGCCGGTCGCCCTGTACGTGAGGCCAGAGGTATTCGAGGAGTACGAAGCATACGGCATGAGTATAGGAATAAAACACGTATACTCAGGCACGTTCGTAAGGAGTTCATACAACGCCGAGAGGTTGGCATCCGGCGGCTGAACTTACTTTCTTTTTAGGGAAAAAAAGTAAGCAAAAGAAAAATCAATAGGGCTTCACCCATCCTTGTATGTCATTCCCGATGTTTTTATCGGGAATCCATAGTTTTTGTTTTAAAAGACAATACTGGATTCCCGCTTAATACTTGCGGGAATGACAGTATCTACATAGTTTGTGGCTTACCTTTCTTTCAAGAAAGGTAAGTGTCGCACACTACGAGTTCAGGAAGAGGACATGGAGGAATTTCACAGGATAAAGCGGTTGCCGCCGTATGTGTTCAACATCGTAACCGAATTGAAGGTGGCCGCAAGGAAGCGCGGCGAGGACATCATTGACTTCGGCATGGGCAACCCGGACTTGCCGACGCCGCAGCATATCGTTGACAAGCTCATCGAGAGCGTCCATAACCCAAAGAACCACCGGTACTCCGCATCCAAGGGCATCTACAAACTGCGATGCGCCATAGCGGACTGGTACAAACGCCGCTACGACGTTGACATAGACCCTGACACCGAGGCGGTCGCAACCATAGGCTCTAAAGAGGGCATATCGCATCTTGCCCTTGCCATACTCGGCCCCGGGGACGTGGTGTTCGTGCCTGATCCGACCTACCCGATACACAAGTATTCGGTGATCATTGCCGGAGGGGACGTAAGGAGCATACCGCTCCTTCCCGGCGTTGACTTCTTTGACGAGCTTCAAAAGGCCGTAAAGCAGACGTGGCCTAAGCCAAAACTCCTGATATTGAACTTTCCCCATAATCCAACGACAGAGGTGGTTGACAGGGAGTTTTTCGTAAAGGTCGTTGACTTTGCGCGCGAGAATAACATCATGGTGGTGCACGACCTCGCCTACGCGGACATCGTGTTTGACGGTTACAAGGCCCCGAGTTTTCTTGAGATACCCGGGGCAAAGGACATAGGCGTGGAGTTTTTTACGCTTTCCAAGAGCTACAACATGCCGGGCTGGAGGGTGGGGTTTGCCGTGGGCAATCGTAAGCTCATCGCGGCTCTTACGAGGATCAAGAGTTATCTGGACTACGGCATGTTCCAGCCCATACAGATAGCCGCGATAATAGCCCTGAACGGCTCGCAGGACTGCGTAAAGGATATTTGCGGGGTTTACGAGAGCAGGCGAAACGTCCTCATCGAGAGCTTTGCAAAGGCCGGATGGGAGATTGAAAAACCAAAGGCAACCATGTTCGTATGGGCAAGGATACCGGAGCATTTGCGCTCCATGAAGTCCCTTGAGTTTTCAAAGCTCCTGCTCGAAAAGGCGAAGGTGGCGGTTTCTCCGGGCATCGGCTTCGGCGAGATGGGGGACGAGTTCGTGAGGATCGCGCTTGTAGAGAACGAACACCGCGTGCGTCAGGCCGCAAAGTGCATAAAAAAGGCGCTGGATACTGATGTCAGGACAGCCTTGGGGTCGAAGTAATCGGATGAAAAGGATCAACATAGGCATAATCGGACTTGGCACCGTGGGCACGGGCGTTCTCCGGGTGCTCAAGGAGAGCGCCGTTGTCATACGCGAGAGGCTTGGGGCCGAGCTTGTCCTAAAGAGGGCCTCTGACAGGGACATCGTAAGGGACAGGGGCGTAAGGCTTGAGCCGGGCGTCCTGACCACTGACGCGCTTGAAGTCATAAACGACCCTGACATATCCGTTGTCATCGAGCTTGTTGGTGGCACGACCGATGCGAAGGACTTCATATTAAAGGCGCTTGACGCTGGCAAGCACGTCGTTACGGCCAACAAGGCGCTTTTGTCAACGCACGGGCCGGAGATATTCAAAAAGGCCGTTGACAAGGGGCTTGACGTATACTTCGAGGCGTCCGTCGGAGGCGGCATCCCGGTAATAAAGGCGCTGAGGGAGGGTCTTGCGGCCAACAGGATCGAGGCGATATACGGCATCATAAACGGCACCTCCAATTATATACTGTCCAAGATGACGCACGACGGCGGGAAGTTCGAGGACGTGTTGAGGAGGGCGCAGGAAAAGGGCTACGCCGAGGCTGACCCGGCTTATGACGTGGAGGGGATTGACGCGGCGCACAAGCTGGCCATCCTGATTAACCTTGCTTACGGCACAAACGTCGCGCTTGCCGACATCTACACCGAGGGTATAACGCGCATCTCCCAGCTTGACATAAAGTTTGCAAAGGAGTTCGGGTACAGGATAAAGCTCCTTGCTATCGCCAAATCAGTTGACAACAGCGTCGAGGCCCGCGTGCATCCCACGATGGTTCCGGCAACGCATCCCCTTGCCTCGGTTGACGGCGTTTACAACGCCATATACATGCGCGGCAGCGCTGTTGGCCCTCTCATGTTATCCGGTCTCGGCGCGGGCATGATGCCCACCGCAAGCGCCGTGGTATCGGACGTTATTGACATAAGCAGGAATATCGTCAAGGGCATATCAGGCAGGCTTTCTCCCTTTGCATGTATGCCGGACGCGGTGCGGCCGGTTAAGATAAAGGACATGGCCTTGCTTGAGATACCGTATTATCTGAGGTTTCTTGCGCTGGACAAGCCCGGCGCCCTGTCAAAGATTTCAGGAGTCCTTGGCGCTCATAATATCAGCATACTGTCGGTCATACAAAAGGACAGGAAGATCGGCGGGGCCGTGCCCCTCGTGATAGTTACGCACCACGCGCTTGAGGCTGAGCTTGCCTGCGCCATTGAAGAGATAGAGAAACTTGATATAATACTCGACAAGGTTGTTAGAATCAGGATTGAGGATAATCTGGGCGCGGCTTTGTAATACTTAGGCTGCATCGCGGGGAGATAAAAAGTGCAACTTACAAGAAAAGGCCTGTGGGCCGGGATAATCGGCGAGTTTCGGGAGTTTTTGCCGGAGATAAGCGATGACGCGATAGTAACGCTTCTCGAAGGCAACACCCCGCTCATCGAAATGGCCAACATGAAGTACCTGTTCGGGGACATAAGGCTCCTTTTCAAGTTCGAGGGGCTAAATCCTACAGGTTCCTTCAAGGACAGGGGCATGACCTTGGCCGTGTCAAAGGCAAAGGAGGACGGGGCAAAGGCCGTGATATGCGCCTCGACCGGCAACACCTCGGCCTCGGCCTCGGCATACGCCGCAAAGGCCGGAATGAAGTCTTACGTGCTGGTTCCGGAAGGGTCCGTGGCGCTCGGCAAGCTCTCTCAGGCAATGATGCACGGCGCGCTGGTCTTGCAGATAAAGGGCAACTTCGACGACGCGCTCAACATAGTCAAGGACGTTACGAAAAACTATCCGGTAACGATGGTCAACTCCATAAACCCTTACAGGATAGAAGGTCAGAAGACCGCTGCCTTTGAAGTTGCCGAGCATCTTGGACACGCGCCCACATATCACTTTTTGCCGGTTGGAAATGCCGGGAATATCACGGCATACTGGAAGGGGTACAAGGAGTATAAGGAAAAGGGCGTGATATCGAGTCTGCCAAAGATGATGGGTTTTCAGGCCGAGGGCGCGGCTCCGATAGTGGCCGGACATCCTATAGAGGACCCGCAGACCATTGCCACGGCCATCAAGATAGGCAACCCGGCAAGTTGGGCCGCCGCCCTTGCCGCGCGCGACGAGAGCGTCGGCGTTATTGATTCTGTTACCGACGCGGATATACTTGAGGCATATAAGCTTTTGGCCAGCCGCGAAGGCATATTTTGCGAACCGGCAAGCGCGGCAAGCCTCGCCGGCGCGATACGGATGAAGAAGGAAGGCGTTTTGAACGACGGCGATACCGTGGTCTGCACGCTTACTGGACACGGGCTTAAGGACCCGAACATGGCGATAAACTCGTGTCCCAAGCCGTTAAAGGTCGCCGCTGATACGAAGAAGATACTCAAGGCAATGGGGTTTTAACTGCTAAAAATCGCTCTTTTTCCCGGCCGTTACTCTGTGGGCGTCAGGGCGAAAATAAAAATGCTCACATATTAGCATATATGCTGCGTTTTTTATTTTCGCCCTTCCTTGACTTCGGAAAAAATAGCTGATTTTTAGCGTCGCCATAAAGTTAAATCCCCTTACACTCGAACATGAACAACCCCAAGCTGGCGACAGTGAATAATAAAAGGCCGAAAGAAAAGATAATCCTCGTATCGAATGACGACGGCATACGTTCCCACGGCATATTGAAGCTCGCCTCCGCGCTCCGGCGCGTCGGCAGGGTTTACGTCGTTGCCCCGGACAGGGAGCGGAGCGCGGCAGGCCATTCGCTTACGCTTCACAGGCCGCTTCGCGTCGAACGAGTGGGCGAGGGGATGTACGCCGTTGACGGGACGCCGACCGACTGCATAAGCCTCGCCGTAAACGGCATCATGCCGTCAAGGCCGGACATCGTGGTCTCCGGCATCAACAAGGGCGCAAACCTCGGAGAGGACGTAACCTATTCCGGCACCGTGAGCGCGGCGATGGAGGGCACGCTCATGGGCATACCGTCAATCGCCGTTTCTCTGGCCGGAAGGGATGGGTTCGATTTCAAGGACGCCGCCCGTTTCGCCGTCTCCCTTGCAAGGCGTATCCTGAAAAGCGGCCTTCCGAAAGATACCCTCCTTAACGTGAACGTGCCTCAGGTTATCAAGGTAAAAGGACATAGGATCACGCGGCAGGGCAAGCGCTTCTTCAGCGACGCGGTAGTCGAGAAGGTGGACCCGCGCGGAAAGAAATATTACTGGATAGGCGGCGATATGCTCAGGTGGGAGGGCGGCAAGGACACGGACTTTCACTGCGTGCACCAGCAGGGCCGCATCTCCATTACGCCGCTTCATTTGGACCTTACCAACTACGCCGCGATGAAGGAGCTTCAGGGCTGGAAGATATGAAGAGCAACTTCAAGGAGGCGACTGCAAAGCTCAGGGTAAAAAAAGACAACTACTCGTGGCCGCGCCGGAAGATGGTGGACTCGCAGATAATCGCCCGCGGCATAAAGCAGGCGGAGGTCATAAACGCCATGCTGACCGTCCCTCGTCATATATTCGTAGAGGAGGCGCTTGTCGGTCAGGCATATTCCGACTTTGCGCTGCCCATAGGCATGGCTCAGACGATATCTCAGCCGTACATGGTCGCGCTGATGGCCGAGGCGGCGCATCTTAAGGGCGTTGAAAAGGTATTGGAGATAGGCACAGGCTCAGGCTATCAGACCGCTGTGCTCTCACAGCTGTGCTCGAAGCTGTATTCGATTGAGAGGATATCTTCCTTGGCCGCAAGGGCAAGAAGGGCGCTTGACGAGCTTATGCTCTCCAACGTGGTGATACACGTCGGGGACGGAACCCTTGGCTGGCCCGAACATGCGCCGTATGACGCGATAATCGTGTCAGCGGGCGCGCCAAAGACGCCTCAGGCGATAACGGCGCAACTGGCGATTGGCGGAAGGCTGATAATACCGGTAGGGAAGAGCGAGGCGCAGGAACTCTTGAGGATTACGCGCAAAAAGAACGGCCTTATTACCGAGAGGCTTTGTCCTTGCAGATTTGTAAGGCTCATAGGCGCGGAAGGCTGGCAAGGCGCGTGATAACGGCCAATTATGAAACGCATCTTCCTCCTTGCCGTCATCTTTTCCGCTCTGTCCTTTGGCTGCATGGTCGGCAAAGGCGTCGTGCATACGGTCAAAGACGGCGAGACTCTATGGCGGATTGCCAATGCCTATGGGACCGACCCGCAGGAGCTTGCCGAGGTTAATAACCTCGGAGACCCCGCTGAGTTAAAGCCGGGCACAAAGATATTCATACCCGGGGCGGCAGCGTGGCGAAGCGTCAATCCAAGGCCAAAGCCAACCGGAGGAGGGGCGTATAAGCAGGATAGAAAAAAACGAGCACAGCCCTGGGCCGCGACGTCCGAGGAGCGTGAAGACAGGGTTCTCATCCAGAAGGACAGGTTCATCTGGCCGGTCAAGGGCGCGATTACAACCGGCTTCGGCGTCAACAAGGACGGCGTAAGGCATGACGGCATTGACATAAAGGCCGCTGAAGGCACGCCGATAAAGGCCGCAGACGACGGCCACGCGGTTTTTGCCTCTGACATGAAAAGCTACGGCAATACCGTCATCCTCAAGCATGGCGATAACTTCTATACCGTCTACGCTCACAACAAGTCAAACATGGTTAAAAATGGCGATAAGGTTAAGAAGGGCGAGGTGATTGCAACCGTGGGGGCAACCGGCTCAGCCACTTTCAGCCAACTGCATTTTGAGGTAAGACAGGGTAAGAAGGTCAGAAACCCTCTTTTTTTCTTGCCTTGAATCTACGCATGGTGTAATCATATCACACAAGGTAGGATTGAGTTCATGATGCGCTCCATTACCGTTTAACGGAGACGGAACATGAAAAGGCTTGTAAAAGGACGTTCGGACGACGAGACGACTGACTCTGCTACAACGGACTCCGTTGCATCGGACTCCGTATCCGTATACTTCAGCAACATAAAGAGGTATCCGCTCCTTACCGCTCTGGAGGAAAAACGCATTTCAAGAAAAGCCGCATCAGGAGACCCAGCCGCTCGAACGCGCATGATAGAGGGCAACCTAAGGCTCGTCGTAAGCATTGCGCGTCATTACGTAAGGCGGGGTCTGCCGCTTCAGGATTTGATTGAAGAGGGCAATATCGGCCTTATAAAATCGGTCGAACGTTTCAAGGTGGGAAAGGGCTGCAAGTTCTCGACCTACGCGACGTACTGGATACGGCAGGCCGTGGAGCGGGCCGTAGCCAATCAGGCCAACACCGTGCGGCTGCCCATACACATATCCACCGACATTTCAAGGGTGAACAGGGCTATACGCGACTTGACGGCGTCGTTGCAAAGGGAGCCGAGCCTCCATGAGTTGTCCGACAAGACCGGACTTTCCGGCAGGTACGTCAAGAAACTCGACATGATAAGCAGGAAGTCCTGCTCTATTGACGCGGCTCGGGCTGACGGCAGCGATCTGTCGCTCCTGGATCAACTGCCGGACGAGTCGTTCCCGACCCCGATGGAGCTGATTGACGAGGCGAGAAGGACCGACAAGGTCAACGGCTGGCTCGACATGCTCGACAGGAACGAGCGTAGGGTCATAGTGCTGAGATTCGGTTTCGGGGATGAAGAACCTGAGACTCTGGAAAAGATCGGCGTTCAGTTCGGGGTTACGCGGGAGAGGGTAAGGCAGATAGAGTCCCGCGCCATAGACAAATTAAGGACGTTCATCAGGCTAAAGGAGGGCGCCGTAGGGTTTGATTCTATATAATTGCTTTGTTACCCATATATGTTAAGGAGGCTTAGTAAACATGCCGCAACACCTGAAAAAAGCAATACGCGACGTGCCGGACTTTCCGAAAAAGGGGATACTCTTCAAGGACATCACCACCTTGTGCAAAGACCCTCTCATGTTCCAGCGCATGGTGGACATGCTTGGACACCGCTACCTTACGAAAGACATTGACCTTGTAATCGGCATAGAGGCGAGGGGGTTTATAATCGGCGCGGCGCTTGCGTATAAGCTTGGCGCAGGGGTAGTGCTGGTGAGAAAACCGGGAAAACTTCCGCATAAGACCCATAAGGCGAGCTATTCGCTTGAGTACGGCACCGATACGCTGGAGATACATCAGGACGCCATTGAAAAGGGGCA
>JBBTCG010000186.1:0-34105 GCA_038043305.1 Deltaproteobacteria bacterium
CAAGGCTGCTACCTTGCATCAACGTGTCTCAAAGTGAATTAATCAGACCTTCCCTTATATTGCCAGCGCGGCTTGCCCGTGAGTTTTTTAGCAAACTGATAGGACGACATGGAAGCCCTTGGCATACTGATATATCCTTTTATCGCATGCGTGCTCCTGATCACGGCGCATGCGTACTTCGGGGTTCATATACTCCAAAGGGGCATCGTCTTCGTTGATCTGTCCCTTGCTCAATTCATCGGGCTTGGGATAGCCTTTTCCTTTTTCATCGGGGAGGGGGACGTCAGTCGTCAGGTCTTTTCACTGCTTTTCGCGGTGATGGGGGCCGCCATACTGTCCTTTTCAAAACATATATCGAAGGCGCTCAACATAAACATAGAGGCCCTTATCGGAGTCCTTTATATATTTTCACTCTCCGCAAGCATATTGGTACTCGACAGGACGCCTCACGGATTGGAAGAGTTCAAGGCCATTATGAACGGCAGCATCCTCTGGGTTGGGCCAGTGGAGCTTATTGCGACCTTCGCTGTCTATTCCGTAATCGGGCTCTTTCATTTCGTGTTCAGAAAAAGGTTTTTCCGGCTCTCCTTCGAGAACAGCGGCGGCATCCTCTGGGAGTTTCTATTTTTTCTCAGCTTCGCCGTTGTCCTTGTAAAATCCGTTCAGATGGCCGGTATACTGCAAGTCTTTTCTTTTCTTGTAATCCCGGTGCTTATCGGGAAGCTGTTTACAAAGGATCTGAAAAAAATACTGGTGCTTGGCTGGATAATCGGGACGGCTTCAAGCGTATTCGGCCTTGGGCTGTCTTACCTCTATGACCTTCCAGCGGCCCCATTGATAGTGGCCTCACTCAGCATGACCTTCTTCATGCTGCTTGTTTTTAAGTATACGTTCTCGCCACGGCGCTAAAATCGTTAATCGCTTTTCACCTGCCGTGTTTTCTGCTATACTCAAACGACTGTCGCTGAAAATCAGGGAACCTCAACCAACCGCAGATGGCGCGTAAAACAGCCTCACAAGCGATACCGGCGCGGCCAGCAGAAGGGTCGGCGTCTTCAGACCTCGCCGCCCGCACCGCAACGAACATCTCTATCGTCCTTGTCGAGCCTCAGAGTTCAGGCAACGTGGGGTCCGTTGCAAGGGCAATGAAGAACACGGGCTTAACTAACCTCGTGCTCATCAACCCGTGCGACTACAGGAATAACGAGTCGTACTCCTTTGCCTGCAAGGCCGATGACGTGCTTCTTGGCGCACGGCGCGCCGCAACGCTGGATGAATACTTAAGCGAGGGCGGCGTCGTAGTCGGCACCACGCGCAGGCCCGGGAGGCTCCGCTATCCGGCGCTTACCTTGACCGAGGCCGTGCCAAAGATACTTGAGCTTGCCGTTGAAAACAGGGTGTCAATACTCTTCGGCAGGGAGGTTCGCGGCCTTGAAAACGCAGAGGTGTCGCTTTGCGACATGCTCGTTGAGATACCCACGCACGCGGATTATCCGTCCCTTAACCTGTCGCACGCGGTCTTTATCGTATGCCATCATCTTTTTATGTCTTCGGGCAACGAAAGATGCGGCATCAAAGCGGCCCCACGGATAGAGATTGAGAAGATGTACGCTCACATGGAAGAAACCCTCCGTGGATTGGGCTACGGCGACAAGGGAGGCGAGTACCTGCTTACGGCCATACTCAGGGGCTTTAAGAAACTCTTCGGCAGGACGGCCCTGATGCAAAAAGAGGTAAACATGTTAAGGGGCATATTCACGCAGATACGGCAAAGGATAGGCAAATGAGATGAACGGCTCCCGTTTGAATGAAAAGATGATTGCGGCTTCGCTTGAGGCGATGGAAGAGTCTGGCGCTGAGGCGCTCATGCTTTTCGTTGACGCCGTCGGGGACTGGAGCGCGTGGAGGGTTATACCGGACTTAAAGCGGCTCATCATGGTAACAAGGGACCCTGATACTGAAAAAGAGCTTGCCTCTATGGGGTTCAAAGCCGTCATAAAATTGCCTGACGTAAACCTTACGAGGCTTGGGCAGGTGAAACTTGCGGTCATCAAGGGGCTTGACCACGGGGTAATCGGCAACTCCGGCCGCGTGGTCTGCCTTACCGGACTAAAGGGCAGCGGCATCGTGGACACCATGATGGTGCTTGATCTTGAGACAGAGGAGGAGGTCTTTACCGCAAGGGGAATATCAAAGGAGCTTCTTGACCGGTTGAGCACGCACGTCCTTGAATCGGTCTTGAATCTTGCGCTTGAGCTTGCCGGCGAGGGCAGGGAGGGAAAGAGCGTCGGCGCAACCTTCGTCATAGGCAACCATGAAAAGGTGGACAAGTTCTCAAGGCCGCTCATTATGAATCCGTTCAAGGGCTACCCGGAGGAGGCGCGCAACATACTCGACGAGGCCATGCACGAGACCATAAAGGAGTTCGCCCTCCTTGACGGCGCCTTCATAATACGCGAGGACGGGGTTGTCATGGCCGCCGGAGTCCACCTTGACGCCGCGCTCGAAAGGGAAGGACACATGCCAGGGCTTGGATGCAGACACATGGCCGCCGCCGGGATCACGGACGTAACCGACGCCGTTGCCATAACCATATCAGGCTCGACCGGCACGGTCAGGATATTCAGAAAAGGCGCCGTGATATTTGAGCTTGAGAGACCGGTCTGACTTACCTTCCACGCATCACGGTCTTTTGATGGGCGCGCTTCACCCATCTTGCAATGCTTTTCACGGTCACGGTTCACGGTCTTAAGACTTGACTTTGGCGTTTTTTGAATGTAGAGTTGTTTTGCTGGCGGGTTGATGCGTCCTTACTCAGGAGGTTTGGCGGACAAAATAAAAATACGAATATTAGCTGTCATGGTTATGCCTTGAACACAGTTCAAGGCATTGAAAAGGGAATCCCGTGGTTGTTGGCCTCAAGCCAATAGCCGTAATCAAATCGGGAGCGGACCCGCCACTGTAAACGGTACGAAATCTTTAGCGCGCCACTGGCCTGTCAACAAACAAGGCCGGGAAGGCAAAGAGAGTAGGTTAAACCGTGAGCCAGGAGACCTGCCATTGACGGCCCTCACGTAATCTTCGAAGGTAAAGAAGGTGGGGACAAGGACAGCTTGTTTTTCGCCTCCTTTTCCATTTCGCCTCCCTTCACCATCAAGTGAAGCGGAGGCTTTTTTTTGGGCGGCCTGTATATAGTAATTATAACGCAACAAGGAGAAAAACGATGCTTGATTCGATGACAAAGGCGAGGGACAAGAAGGCCGTGCTGCTTCTGGGGCACGGCAGCAAGCTCGCCGAGGCCAACGAGACGCTCTGCCGCATAGCGGCCTCCATAGAGGCCGGAGGAGGCTATTGCTGCGTCCAGCCCGCCTTTTTGCAGTTGAAGGAGCCTGATTTTCAGGAGGCAATCGGCATGATGGTGTCAAAGGGTTTTCAGGACATCGTCGTGATGCCGTATTTTTTGTATCCCGGCGCGCATGTAACAAAGGACATCCCGGCTGAGATGGAGACCGCGGCAAAGGAGCATCCTGGGCTTAGGTTTACGATGGCCGGAAACCTTGGTTTCCATAACGCGCTTGTTGACCTGACCAGACAGCGGATAGAGGAGTCATTAGGGAATGGAGCGCCACGCGCTTCTTCACCGATCCCAAGGCCGTTGGTTCAGCACCCGATAGAAAAAGAGAGCTTCCGTATAATCGCCGAGGCGCTCATCAACGAGGCCTTGCCTTTTAGTGGCCTTGAGATGCCGGTTGTAAGGCGCGTCATACACACCACGGCCGACTTTGAGTACAAAGACCTGCTGCGCTTCAGCAGCAAAGGGGTAGAGGCGGGGATTGCCGCGCTTCGCAAGGGATGCAACATAGTAACCGACGTGAAGATGGTTGACGCGGGCGTATCAAGGCAATACCTTGAGCGTTTTGGCTCAAAGGTTTTTTGTTTCTCCTCTGACGCGGACGTGGCGAGCGTTGCCCGCATCGAAGATATTACAAAGACAGCGGCCTCCATGCGAAAGGCCGCAGGGTTTCTTGATGGCGGCATCGCGGCAATAGGCAACGCGCCTACGGCCCTTGTGGAGCTAATAAGGCTGGTAAAGGAAGGCAAGGCTCGTCCGGCGTTGATAATAGGCGTCCCTGTCGGTTTTGTCGGCGCCACAGAGGCAAAGGACAGCCTCATGGCCTCTGGCTGCGAATACATAGCCGTCGCAGGGAGAAAGGGCGGAAGTCCCGTTGCCGCAGCCATAGTCAACGCCCTTGCACTCACGGCCTCGAAGGAGTCCTGAGTTGCACATACCCGACGGATATCTAAGCCCAAAGACATGCGGCTTATTTTTCGCGGCCATGCTTCCGGTGTGGTATGCGGCCTCGCGCTGGACCATGCGAAGCCCGGGCTTTAAGGGGTTTCCGCTCCTTGCGCTCGGAGCGGCCTTTAGCTTCATTATTATGATGTTCAACGTCCCCATTCCGGGCGGCTCCAGCGGCCACATGACAGGCACGGTCGTATTGGGGATAGTCCTTGGGCCGTGGGCCGCGCTGATAGCGGGCTCCATCACGCTTGCGCTTCAGGCGCTGCTCTTTGGAGACGGAGGCATACTCGCCTTTGGCGCCAACAGCTTCAACATGGCGCTGATTATGAGCTTTTCAGGCTTCTACGTGTACAGGGCATTGGTCTTAGGAACCCCGGGCAGGCTAAGGGGCGTCGTTGCCCCGGCAGTTGCAGGTTATGTCGCCATTAACCTTTGCGCCTTTGCCGCAGCGCTTGAGCTTGGGGCGCAGCCGATAATAGCCGTGGACGCGCAAGGCGCGCCGCTCTATGCGCCGTATTCGCTGTCCATTACCGTGCCGGCCATGATGATACCGCATCTTTTGTTTTTCGGCCCTATAGAGGCATTGGGCACGGCCCTTGTGTTAAGTTATGTTCGGAAGCAGGAGGCGCAGAGGCATGAAAAGGTCGCCTACGGCGCTTACAACGGGATTGCAACGCTTATGGTCGGCCTCCTTGTGCTTGCCCTATTGACGCCCATTGGGCTTATTGCGTCAGGTACGCCCTGGGGCGAATGGAGCGTTGCCGAGCTTTCCAGCCTCACCGGGTTTGTCCCGGCTGGCATGGCAAGACTGGGCGAGATGTGGCCGGGTCTTGCGCCTGATTACGGTCAGGCCAATCAGGCGACGCCTCTTGTGAAGGCCGGTTATTACGTGCTTTCGGCAATCGCGGGCAGCGCGATAATCGTTGCCGCAATATACCTGTGGGGGAGGATATGTCGGCGCTGAATGGTTTGCCATCGTGGTTTAAGGAGGCAAGGAAAGACTCTTGCCAGGCGCATATCTCCGGAGGCACTCATGGCCGCAGTTACGTTGACAGGAGCCTTGACAACATAACCTCCTTTACGAAGCGGCTGATCACAATGGATGGTGGCGGCTCCGGGCGCGGGGCGCTTCAGTCAATAGAGCCTGCGGCGCGCCTTTTCGGGCTTCTGACAATCGCCTTGGCCGCGGCTATAACCGTTAGCTCAATCGTTCTCGGCCTGATAATCCTTGCAACGGCCCTGCTGGCGCTGTGTTCAAGAGTCGGTCTTATCGAACTCGTGAAACGTACCGCGCCATCCGCGGTCTTTGCCTTTATTATGATGACGCCCGCATTCCTGAGTTTTATCTTTCCGGGAGAGGAAACGCTTCCAATGGGGCCAAGCGCATACAAGACCTCGCTGACCTCGTCTCAGGCGGCCTACGGGGCGGGAAGCGTTTTCTTTTTTGTTGCAAGGGTGAGCGCGGTGGTGTCTCTGGCCGCGCTGCTCTCGTTGACCACGACACCGGGCGCTCTTTTCAACGGCCTTGCGCGGCTTAAAGTTCCGCCTCTGTTCGTGGCAACGCTTTTCATGACCTTCAGGTATTTATTTATACTGCTGACCGTTGCCGAAGACGCGGCGCTGGCCAGAAAGTCCCGGACGATAGGCCGCACCAATACGGCAGATGCCCGGCGCTGGTTTGCCTCAAGGGCCGCGTTGATACTGAAAAAGGCGATGAATACGGCCGAGGAGGTCGGCATGGCAATGGCCTCAAGGGGCTTTACCGGGATATTCAAGACCTTCTCCGGCGCTCCGCTCGTTGGACGCGACTATCTCTGGATAGGTTTTTCGCTGTTCGTCTTCTTTGTTTCATTGGGGTTTTAGATGGATGTTGTTTATAGATTGGATAAGGTAAGTTATTCTTACGGGCCTTCATTGGCGCTTGACGAGGTGAGCTTTTCAATCTCACGGGGCATGAGCCTTGCGATACTGGGCTCCAACGGCAGCGGCAAGTCAACGCTCCTGAAGATCATGAACGGACTCGTCTTTCCGAGCGCAGGGGCAATCGAGTTCGCTGGCGCGGCGCTTAACGAGAGCGGCCTTAATGGCGGTCTTTTAAGGTGTTTTAGGGAGCGCGTCGGCTTCGTATTTTCAGAGCCGGACGTGCAGCTTTTTTGTCCCACGGTATTTGACGAACTGGCCTTCGGGCCTTTGCAGCTTGAGCTTCCTGAAAAAGAGGTCAGGGAGCGCGTGCATGAGCTCCTTGACATGCTCGGCATCGCTGCTCTCTCGCAAAGGCCGCCGTACACCTTGTCCACCGGAGAGAAGAAAAAGGTCGCCATTGCCGCGGTGTTGTCAACGAACCCGGACGTGCTTTTAATGGACGAGCCTACTAACGGCCTTGACCCGAGGACTCAGGTCTGGCTGTTTGAGCTCCTCAGGGAGTTAAAGACCTTCGAGAAGACCTGCATAATGGCGACGCATGACCTCTCCCTCGCGGAAGACCTTGCCGACAGGGCCATAGTGTTGGACGAGGCGCATAGGGTAGCCGCTGACGGGGCAATAGCCGACGTGCTTAGGGACAGGGATATGCTGCTCAAGGCCAATATAATACACGAGCATAGCCACAGGCACGGCAAGGTTGTACACGCGCACAGCCACGGCCCATACTCCTCGCACGATGAACATAATTAACAGGGGCGTTTGATGAGGACAAAGACATCTGTTGCGATATTCGCGTTTCTAATCTTGTGCGGGTCGGCCTTTGCGGACGGGCAGCATGGGGCGGTTTCGGATGACGACTTGAAGGCGCGCGTGGAGGCGCTTGAGAAGAGGCAGGGCGACAACCTGGTGGTTGACGAACGGGGACATAAGTACCACCCCATACACAGCATCTACGGGCTTAAAATCAGCGGCGGCGTAACGCTTACCGGACAGATGCCTTCGCGCGGCAAGACTGGAAATCAGCGCGCAGGGGTAGCGCTATCGGCTGACCTTGCATTGGAGTCCGGCGTGGGAGATAGTGGCCGCGTTGTCTTGGTGCTGGACTTCCAAAGGGGAACCTTGGCGCAGGGTATGCCGACTTTCTTTACCGCGCCGAACGGCAATACGACCGGGCCGAATGCGGACATTGAGTCGTTCAACGACAACAATGCCCATCTTACTCAAGCCTACTATGAGCATGAATTTTCCAAACCCCTTGCGGCCTCCATCGGACAGCTTGACATAACCGGGTACTTTGACGCCAATAAGTTTGCGAACAACGAAAGGACTCAGTTTCTTGCGAACCTGTTTGTGAATAACCCGGCCGTCGAGTTCGGCGGGTCGCCTAATTTCTATGGTCCTGGGCTGAGGTTGTCTATCGCCCCCGCCGGATTCATTGACCTGACCGCAGGCGCGTTCGAGGGTGACGGCGATTGGGTAAATTCATTCGACGCCCCGTTCCTCATGGCTGAGGCCGATGTTAAGGCAAAACCGGCCGGCATGGAGGGCAACTACCGGTTTTATTATTGGAGGCTCTCTGGCAGAGGCGCGGCCAATCTTCCAAACACGGCGAACCCGTCCGACGCCTCGCTTGAAAAGGCGGCCAATGAAGGCGTTGGCATGAGCATTGATCAGAAGCTGAACGATAACGTCGGCGTGTGGCTGAGGATGGGCAAACAGCGGCACAGGGTGAGCCGGTTCGACAGACACGCAAGCGCCGGGCTTCACCTATCCGGCGCAATTGTCGGTAGATCGGAGGATGCAGCCGGGATCGCTTATGGCATAACCTCAATGGGCAGAACTTACAGGGGATATCTTAAATCTTCAAATCCGCAGTTCAACGCCGGGCATGAGCATTATTTTGAGCTTTACTACAACATTGCAATCGGCAGCGCAACAGGGAACACCGGCTTTCACATCACGCCTGATATTCAGTACGTGATGAATCCGGGCGGCGATACCGCAGCGAGCAAGGAGGTCATTTACGGCATAAGGCTTCAGACGTTCTTTTGAAAACTGCAAAAAACAAAAGGAGGTAGTAAAATGGAAAAGGTGATTGACAGGGACGTTTTGTGGAGTCTGGCAGTACCGGCGCTGGTCGTGGTGGCGCTGGCCTTTGCACTGGCTGTGATTGCTTATGGCGCGGATTCGGTTGTGCCCGGGGCGCATGACGCATTCCATGATTTCAGACATATGATCGGAATGCCGTGCCATTAAGAAAAGGAGGCATCATGACAAACGGTTTTATAAGGATCGCCTCGGCTGGCGCGTTGGCAGGGGTGCTGTGGGGTTGGCTTGCGCTGTTGGCGGGCTCTTTAACCGGGATATTCATGCTTGAGGCCGGGCTTCTGGAAAGCGTCGCAAGCTTTACCGTAGGCGGCGCAATATTCGGCGTCGTGGCGGCCGGGTTTATTGCCGTGGGACTAAGGCTCAGGCTTTTCAGGCGGATTGTCGTTGGTTCAATAGTCGTGTCGCTCGGCCTGTGGCTTATCCTTCGCGTCGGCGGGGCTGCCCTGTCAACGATGGATGCCGGAAGGTATCACGCTCTAACTCTGGAGACGGCGCAGGGGCTTATCCTCGCGCTTTGTCTTGGCGTTATCATCGGGTTTTTATTAAGGTATCAGGAGAACAATGACGTACCGGCCTGACCACGAAAAGAAGCTCAGAAAAGGATTTACCACAGGTTCATGCGCCGCAGCCGGAGCAAAGGCCGCGGCGCTTGCGCTTTTTTGCGGCGTTAAGCCGTCAAAGGTTGCCATTACGCTGCCGCGAGGCGGAGAGCTGGTCATAAAGGTAAAGTCAGTTGAGGCGCACGGAACAGTTGCAATGGCGACGATTATCAAGGACGCAGGGGACGACCCTGACGTTACGAACAAGGCCGAGATCGTAACAACGGTTGAACTCTTGCGTCCCGGCGTTTGCCGCACGAACATAAAGGTCAAAGGCGGGGTCGGGGTTGGCGTGGTTACCAAGCCGGGGCTTAAAGTAAAGATCGGCTCTCCTGCCATAAACCCGGTGCCTATGCGGATGATACGGACGTCCATCAGGGAGGCCTTGAAGGAAGCTGGCGTAAAGGCTTCGGTAGTCGCAACGGTTTCCGTGCCCAAGGGAGAGCTACTTGCGAAAAAGACCATGAATGCGCGGCTCGGCATTATGGGAGGCATCTCCATACTCGGCACCACGGGCATTGTTGAGCCGATGTCCCTTGAGGCGTATACTCATTCCATAAGCTGCGGCGTGGACGTGCTTCAAGCCGGGGGCTTCAAGGAGGTCGTTTTTTCAACCGGCAGAAGCAGTGAAAAGGTGATGGAAAAAGCGCTGGGGCTTCCCGATGCGGCCTTCATCATCGTTGGAGATCACATGGGGTATGCCATGAAGGACACGCGGGCAAGAAGGTCTCTTGAACGGATTACCATTGCGGCCCAGTTCGGCAAGATGAGCAAGCTTGCCGCCGGGCATTTCGATACGCACTGCGAGGATTCAAGCGTGGATCTCGGATTCCTTGCATCCCTTTGCGCCTCAATCTCAGGGGAGATAAGCGCGCAGGTGAGAGGCGCGAATACCGCAAGGCAGGTTTTTTTCATATTGAAGGACGCGAAGCGGGGCGCGGTCTTGAAGGAGGTCTGCCGAATGGTTAGGTCAAACGCACAAAGGCTTGCCCGACCGGGCATTGACGTAAAGGTGGCGCTGGTAGGGTACGATGAAAATGTCGAGTGCATAGAGCCATGATAACCATAATCGGCATAGGTATAAACGGCGCTCAAAGCCTTGGCAAGTTACAGCTTGATATTATCAAGGCCGCAAGCCTCCTTGTCGGCGGGGCAAGGCACCTGTCTGAGTTTGGCGGCTCAGAGGCGGACAAGCTCCAGATAAAAGGTTCGCTTGATGATCTGGAGCGCAAGATACAGGCGCATCTTAAAGGCGATAAAAAAAGAGGCGTGGTCATCCTTGCAACTGGCGATCCTTCTATCTATGGAATAGCTGATTTTATTATAAAGAGGTTTGGCAAGCGCCGGGTCAGGATAATCCCCAACGTGAGCGTTGTGCAGGAGGCGTTCGCAAGGATTAAGGAGAACGCCAACGGGGTAAGGATATTGAGCGTGCACGGAGGCGGCATTGGCGTGGACGAGTTATGCCGGTCAATACGCGGCAATGAAAAACTGGCGATATTCACGGACAGCGTAAATACGCCGGCCAGGATAACAAAGGCGCTTATTGCAACAGGCCGCGTACATTATTCGGCTTACGTTTGCTCGGCATTAGGCACTGAGCATGAGCGGGTCATAAAGGGCGGCCTTGAAAAGATAGCTTCGATTAAAGAGTTCAATGCGCTCAACGTGCTCCTGCTTATACCGGATGTGTCCGCAAAGACAGACGGAAAAAGATTAAAGACCATCGGACTCTCCGACGCGTTTTTCAGCCGGGAGGCGGACTTGATAACCAAGGAGGAGGTCAGGGTCGTCGCCCTTTCCAAGATGGATATAAAAGAGGACAGCGTTGTCTGGGACATCGGCTCAGGCTCAGGGTCGGTAGCCATAGAGGCCGCAAGGAGCGCGCCTTTTGGCAGGGTATATGCGATAGAGAAGAATGATAAAAGGGTTCTCGACATCAGGAAGAACATGAAGAGGCTCGGCGTTGCGAACGTCGAAATAATAAACGCAACTGCCCCGGACTGTCTTTTATCAGAGCGTCTCCCCTCGCCTCAGGTCGTCTTTGTCGGCGGCGGCGGAAAGGACGTGGGGCGAATACTTGAGGTGGTTGCGGACAGGATAGCGTTGTTTGGCCGCGTCGTGGTAAACGCCGTTGCGTTGGAGACGGCAACAATGGCGTCCTCGTTTTTCAAGCGCAAGGGATGGCCTTTGGAGGTCGTTCATCTGAACGTTGCAAAGGCAAAGGAGATAGGGGATTTGAGCGTTCTTTCAGCGTTAAACCCGGTGTTCGTGATTACCGGAATAAAACTTGTCCCCGCATGTTTAAAGCGGGGATCAGGGAGCATGGCATGAGTAAGGATACGCCTCAGCGGCGCGGGATATTCTACGGCGTAGGGGTAGGACCCGGAGACCCAGAGCTAATAACGCTCAAGGCCGTATCAGTGTTAAAAGCCGTACCGGTGCTCGCGGTTCCGCGTTCAGCGGATTCCGAGGCCAGTCTTGCCCTGAGCATAGTTGAAAAGGTGGTCGGCCTTAAAGATAAAGAACTGCTTGACCTGTCGTTTCCCATGACAAAGGACTCCGGGGTCTTGCACAAGGCGCGCCAGCAAGCCGCTGAAAAGGTGGTTGAAAGATTATCCTCCGGTCTTGACGTTGCCTTTCTAACGCTTGGGGACGCGCTCTTGTATTCGACATTCAGTTATCTTGTGCCTCTTGTAAGGGAGAGGATGAGCAATGTTGAGGTGCGGGTCGTGCCGGGCGTTACATCCATTTCAGCGGCAACGGCCGCGCTTGTCCTGCCGCTGGCCGAGGCCGATGAACAGGTGCGGATAATGCCGGCCTCTTACGCGATGAACGAGGCAACGGAGGCGCTTGACGGACAAGGCACAGTAGTGTTTATGAAGGTAAACAAGGTCTTTGACAAGCTTAAAGCGCTCTTGCGCGAAAAGAGGCTCCTCGGAAACGCGGCGCTCGTATCACGCGCAGGCTGGCCTGATGAGGAGATAATAGAGGACTTGAACACCATTGCGGATTCGCAAAGGCTTGATTATTTTTCCATCGTTATCGTAAGGAAGGGGGGCCGCCATGCCGCCTTCTAAGCATGTCCCCGCATGTTTTAAGCGGGGAATTGGTATGGTATACTTTGTCGGGGCCGGGCCTGGCGATAAGGAGCTTGTAACGGTAAAAGGCGCGCGTCTTCTGAATGAGGCCGACATCGTGGTGTACGCAGGCTCTCTTGTGCAGGAGGCGCTGCTTGAATACTGCCGCGATGGGGTAAAGACGTACAACAGCGCCTCAATGCACCTTGATGAGATTATGGGAATAATGATAAATGGCGCGGTCTCCGGTTTGACCGTGGTGCGGCTTCATACCGGAGATCCTTCGCTTTACGGCGCGCTCCGTGAACAGACCGTGGCGCTTGAGGCAACGGCTATTCCTTACGCGATAGTGCCCGGCGTGTCATCGGCCTTTGCATCCGCCGCTGCGCTTAAAAGGGAGCTTACCTCGCCCGGCGGGACCCAGACCGTCATATTCACGCGGCTTGCCGGGAGGACGCCGGTTCCTGAAAAGGAAAACCTTGCCTCGCTTGCCAGCCATAACGCCACTATCTGCGTGTTCCTGAGCGCGGCCTCCATTGATGCGGTAGTTGAAGAACTCAAAAAAGGCTATACCTCTGATACCCCTGCAGCAATCGTGTACAGGGCCTCGTGGGAGGATGAGCTTGTCCTTACAGGCACGCTTGAGACGATAGCCGCTAAGGCGAAAGGGGCTATGATTCAAAAGCACGCGCTGATAATCGTTGGGCGCGCCATTGGAGATGCGTCAGACGCCTCTATGCTTTACGACAAATCTTTTTCGCACGAGCATAGGAAAAAAACGACGCCATGAAAAACATCTTATTTTTTGTCACGCCTCTCGCGTACATGCTGCTGATATTCGAGTTGTCCTTGCGCCCCATGCCGGGTTTAGCGCCGGAGGTTCAGGGCATTGATAAGCTCTATCACTTCGCGGGCTACGCCATAATGGGACTTTTGTGGACAAGGGCGCTTGTAAGAGGCCGCGTGAAGGGCGTATACGGCGGCAGGATAATCATTATTGCATGGGCAATAAGTTTCCTGTTCGGCGTCTTCATAGAGGTCTGTCAGGCATATACGCCTCCGAGGGAGGGAGACGTATTCGACGCCGTTGCAAACGGCCTTGGCGCGCTTGCGGGCGCGGTTATGTTTAGTTGGTATGCGAAAAGAAGGGAGGCGTCAAGATGCTCTTAGGAGAAGTTACGATGACCGAACTTGAAAGGGAGTTGAAGAAGACCAAGACCCTTATCATTCCGTTCGGCACGGTTGAGGCGCACGGGAGCCATCTGCCGCTCAATACCGACACGCTCATAATCCGCGAGGTGGTGAAAAAGGCCGCAGCGGAAAGTAGCGTCTTCATGTCCCCGCCCCTTCAATACGGGGTATGCACCTCTACCGGAGTTCATACCGGGACCATTGGGATAAGCGCGGGGACATTGAGGGCCATTACATTGGACATGGTAAGGAGCGCATATGTGAGCGGCTTTAGAAACGTCCTGCTTATCTCAGGCCACGGGGGCGGACTGCACCTTTCAGCGCTGAGGGAGGCGGGCGAGGAATTGGTAATTACTCTTGACGGTCTGAATCTTGCCGTGCTTTGCGTGTACGACTTTATTCAGGAAGAGATAAAAGATATTGCTGAGACAAAAAACGATTCTCACGCCGGAGAGATAGAGACCTCCCTTGTGCTGCACCTTGCCGCTAACCTTGTAAAGGGGCGGGCAAAGGAGGAGTACCCGGCAAGTACAGCCCCGTTTATCACGAAGGATAAGCTCAAGAGATGGCCCGGGGCCGTGTGGGGCAATCCGGCAAAGGCCGACGTTGACAAGGGAAGAAGGATATTCGAGGTCATGGTGAAAAAGACCGTGGAACTAATCCGGCGCATGGAGCAGCGGAGTTGAGGCTTGACGTCTTTCCCATAACGGAGCGCGCACACCTTCTGGCGCAAAGGCTGCTTAATATTTTTCCCGACGTTGTTATCCATGCCCCTGATGACCTCAAGCATGGAGGACTCAAGGCAAAGGTACAAGCCGCTTTCAGGGAGAGAGAGGCCGTGCTGTTCATATCCGCATGCGGCATCGCGGTAAGGAGCATTGCGCCGTTTTTGAGGGGCAAGCACCTTGACCCAGCCGTAGTGGTCATGGACGAGAGGGCAAGGTTTTCAATAAGCCTTGCAGGAGGGCACCTTGGCGGGGCAAACGCCCTTGCCGAGCAGATAGCCCGAATCTACAAGGCAGAGTTGGTCATCACGACCGCGACCGACATAGCGGGACTGCCCTGCGCCGAGGACGTTGTCAAGATGAGCGGCCTTGCAGTGGAAAACGTCATCGGGATAAAGCCCGTGAACTCGGCCATATTGGAAGGCAGCCGCGTCTTTATAATTGACGAGGATGTAAGGCGACTTGGCTCGGCCCGCGTTGCGTTCAGCCGGAAAGGCCGGGCTGTCTTTAGATTTTCAAGCCGTTTTCCGGTGGTGCGAAAACCAACGGACGCTTTCATATACATCACGCCGTTTGTCATCCGCAAGGACATCCCGGCTGATGCGCTTGAGAGAACCCTTGTCCTGAGGCCAAGGGAGTTTGTCGTTGGCATCGGCTGCATGAGAGGGGTAAGCGCCGCTGAGATTGAAAGGGCTTTTTTTTCCGTATTAAGAGAGGCGCGCATCTCTCCACTTGCCGTCAGGAGAGCGGCCACTATTGACTTGAAGAGCAACGAGAAGGGGCTTTTGCGATTTGCAAAAAAGGCGGGGATTGAACTGGACTTTTATTCAAAGGAGGTCTTGAGCGGAATAAAGACCCCTACAAAGCCCTCGCCCGTTGTCTTGAAGATAGCCGGGCCAAGCGGCGTGTGCGAGAGCGCGGCGCTCAAATCATCGGGAGAAAAGAAGTTATGGATAAAAAAGACGATATGCGGACGGGTAACGATTGCGCTGGCAAGGGCGGTATCTACGTCATAGGCACTGGGCCTGGCGCCCTTGACCACCTTACCGTCCGCGCAAAAGAGAGGCTCGCCGTTGCTGAACACGTGGTGGGCTATACGCGCTACGTTGACCTTATCATGCCGCTCGTGAAGGATAAAGAGCTCTTTACCACGGGCATGACGCATGAGGTTGACCGGTGCAAAAAGGCGGTTGAGCTTGCCATTGCGGGCAAGAAGGTTGCCGTGGTGTCGTCCGGCGACGCCGGTATATACGGCATGGCCGGGCTTATCTTGCAATTGAAGCTCGAATACCCGGAGGCCGCAAACATACCCATTGAGGTTGTCCCCGGGGTCCCGGCCTTTGTAAGCGCCTCCGGCATCCTTGGCGCTCCCCTGATGCACGACTTCGCGTCCATATCGTTATCAGACCTTCTTACGCCGTGGGAAAAGATAGAGGGCCGCGTAAAGGCCGCGGCTCAGGCGGACTTCGTTATCATATTCTACAATCCAAAGAGCGCGTCAAGGGTGAGCGGGCTATCAAAGGCTATGCGCGTCGTTGAGCAGTTCAGGGCAGGGAATACGCCGGTTGGGATAGTGAGGAACGCATCAAGGGAGGGCGAGGAAACAATAATCACCACCCTTGGCAACTTTACGCAATATTACGACAGCGTTGACATGCTGACCATAGTGATAATAGGCAACGAGAGCACCTTCATGGCCGATGGCCGCATGGTTACGCCGCGCGGGTATAGGGAAGTGAGAAGGATATAACCGGCCATGTTCAACGCAAAGAGGGTCATTCTAATCGTGCTTGACGGCTTTGGCGCAGGGGCGCTCCCGGACGCGCACATCTACGGCGACGAGGGGAGCCACACCATTGACAACACTTCCCGCGCAGTCGCAGGACTTGACGTTCCATTTTTATCCTCGCTTGGTCTTGGCCTTATTGAAGGGATTGAGACCGTCTCGGTTACGGCGCATCCGCTGGCCTCTTATGGCCGTATGAAAGAGGCGTCCGTTGGAAAGGACACCTGCACCGGACATTGGGAGATGTCCGGGATTATACTTGAAAAGCCATTTGCGACCTTTCCAGAGGGTTTTCCGGCTGAGATGATGGACAGGTTCGTTAAAGAGACCGGTTATGGCTGGCTTTCAGGTATGCCGACCTCAGGCACCGAGGTTATTGACAGGTTCGGTGAAGAGCATCTCAAGACAAGAAAACTGATTGTCTACACGTCCGCTGACAGCGTCTTTCAGATAGCCGCGCATGAGGACGTAATTTCTCTCAAGGAGCTTTATCGCGTCTCGGAAAAGGCAAGAAGGTTTTTGTACGACTATAACATAGGCAGGGTCATTAGCAGGCCGTTCACCGGCGGCCCCGGCGCATTCAAGAGAACGCACATGAGGAAGGATTGGACCATTCCCCCGCCTGACATAACCGTGCTTGACAGGCTTGCCTCAAACGGCATCCCTGTCGTTGCCATAGGCAAGGTGGACGACGTCTTCGCGCATCGCGGCATAAGCGTTGCCGAGCAGACAACGGACGACGTCTACGCGTCCCATAGAATCATGGCCTCCATGAAACGCATGACCCAAGGGCTTATATTCGCCAACCTCAACGACCTGGACACTCTCTACGGCCACAGAAACGACGCGGCCGGTTACGCGAAGCACTTGAAGCGCGTTGATGAACGATTGAGAGAGGTAAGCCTCGCCATGACCGATGAAGACATCTTGTTCATTACCGCTGACCACGGCTGTGACCCCACGACGCCTTCAACGGATCACTCGCGTGAATACGCGCCGCTCCTTGTCTATCGCAAGGGCAAGCAGGTAAAGGCAGGGGTCAACCTCGGCACAAGAGAAACCTTTGCCGACATAGGGGCATCCATTGCGGAGATATTCGACATAGGCACACAGCGAATAGGAAGGTCTTTTTTAGGGGAGATGCTGTTACGAGCACGGTAAGCAAAAAAAACAGTTGCATATTTCCCATATTCGGCATATCCTAATATTGCTATAGCTTGTTATAGTCGTATTAATTTATAATATTGTAGTGTTCACGCAATCCAAAAGGAGGGAGTTATGGGCCCCGAAGATATTAAACGCATAAGGCAATGTCTTGGCTGGTCTCAGGAGGCGCTTGCAAGAGAGGTCGGCGTAAGCTTTTGCACCGTCAACAGATGGGAGCGCGGCAAGTCTCAGCCCTCTCCAATGGCCATCAGGATATTGGAGGGATTTCGCGGCAAGAACGGCCTGAGCAACAGCCGAAAGATGGTGCGTTTCGCACTAAAGTATCCGTTGAGCATCTATAAGATGCCGTTGGGCGAGGAGGCGAGGCTGGCCGTTCCCGACACAACCGGTTTTACCGCCTATACCGAGGACCTGAGCTACGGCGGCTTGATGTTCAAAACACCGAGCGACATCAAGCCCGGAGATCTGCTCGACATCTCTCTTAGCATCGGACAGGCTGGCACAGTGAGAGCGGTCTCAAGGGCAATATGGACGGTTGAGAGGGCAGGGGGCAGGAGCGTCGGCGTGTGCTTCAATGAGATGAAACCAGAGGACTTTGCAAAGGTTGTAAACAACATCCCTATGTAGGCAGGCCTGGGCATCCATCATCGGTGAGTCCGGAGCCGCGCCCTTTTAACTGGCGCGGCTTTTTTTATCAGCGCGCTCTCGGCCTCTTTCCTCTAAAGTTCTTTACTTCCTCTGAAAACCTCAATAAAATATTGCCTTCCCAAGACCTCTCCTTGGAATAATAACAAAGGAATAATAACAAATGACGCCTCTCGTAAATATCCTGCTTAAAGCGGTCATTGTTTTGCTGACCATCTCGTTTGTAAACTCTGGAGCAGCTTATGCCGCCGTAGGCCAAAGGCGGATAACCGTTGCCGCAGCCTCTGACCTTGTGTTTGCCATGCGTGAGATTGCCGCTGATTTTGAAAAAGAGACGGGCATAAAGACAGTAATCTCCTTTGGCTCAAGCGGCGCGTTTGCCGCTCAGATAAGGCAGGGCGCGCCTTATGACCTGTTCTTCAGCGCGGACGCGAAGATTATCATGGAGCTCCTTTCCGCCGGTTTTCTCATGCCTGATAGCGTTGCAACTTACGCGCGCGGACGTTTGGCGCTTGTCAGCAAGGCAACGGAGATTGCCGGACTTCAAGGACTCAGGTCCTTTACGGCGGCGTCCGGCCGCATAGCAATAGCCAACCCGGAACACGCGCCTTACGGCAGGGCTGCCGTAGAGGCCATGAAGAGCGCCGGTGTGTATGAGGACGTCAAGGACTCGCTCGTTTACGGCGAAAACGTGGCGCACGCCTTGACCTTCGTTGAAACCGGCAATGCAGTTGCGGCAATAGTGGCGCTCTCCGTTGCGCGGGGGAGTGGTATTAAAGCAATGCCCGTTGATGCTTCCATGCACAGCCCGATTATGCAGGCCGTTGGAGTGCTGAGCAACGCAAAGGACAAGGATGCGGCCGCCCAGTTCATAAAATACGTGCTCGGAGCAAAAGGACGCAGTAAGCTCAAGGAGTACGGCTTTGAGTCGTCTTGAGAAGACCGTGTCCGTGACCGTAAAGGATTTTTCTTTTACACTCCGCGCTGGTTCAGGTTTGCAACTTAAACCCTTTTGATTCGTAATTAAAAGCGAACGATTGCGTCATACACGAAATTCGTGGAGCAGGTTGCAAACCGGATCCCACAATGGGTACTGTGGCAGGAAGAAACTCCTGCCACCACAAAGGATTTTTCTTTTACACGGTCACGGTTCACGGTCACGGTCTTATGGATCTCTTTCCATTATATCTTACGATAAAGGTCAGCCTGACCGACGTTGTCATTACAACGGCCATTGGTCTTGCCCTGTCATGGGTGATGGCGAAAAAGGAGTTCATAGGCAAGGAGCTCCTTGACATCATCGTAATGCAGCCACTCGTCATTCCACCCACCGTGCTTGGGTATTATCTGCTGACCGCGTTTGGCAGGTCAAGTTGGCTTGGCGGTTTTCTTGCGGATACCCTTGGTTTCGAGATAGCCTTTACATGGAAGGGCGCTGTGGTTGCCTCGGTCATCTCATCTTTGCCGTTGTTCGTCAAACCGGCAAGGGCGGCGTTCGAGTCGGTCTCCAGCGACATGGAAAACGCGGCAAGGATGCTCGGCAAGGGCGAGGCTGAGGTTTTCAGAACCATAACCCTTCCGCTCGCGTGGCGCGGTATCGCGGCGGGCGCGGTTCTGGCCTTTGCGCGCTCAACCGGCGAGTTCGGCGCAACTCTAATGATAGCTGGTAACATACCCGGTCTTACCGAGACCCTGCCAATCGCCATATACGACGCCATGCTCTCAGGCGACGCCCGTTCGGCAAATATACTTGTCGGGATAATCACGGCATTTTCCTTTCTGGTCATATACGCGGCGGGCGTTTTCACAAAGAAGAGGTATTGATGAGCCTTTCCTTTGACCTGAAAAAGTCCTTTGCAAGCGGCTTTTCCATAGACGCCTCCCTTTCTCTCGACGCGGAGCTGTTGGTGCTGTTCGGCCCTTCTGGCGCTGGTAAAAGCCTTTTACTTAAACTCATCTCCGGCATGATACGGCCTGACGAGGGACGAATCAGCATAGATTCCGAGACGCTTTTCGAGTCGGGCTCGGTCAAGATAAACGCGCCCATAAGGACAAGAAGGATCGGCTTTCTTTTTCAGGACTACTCCCTTTTTCCGCATAAGACGGTTTATGAGAACGTCGCCTACGGCATCGAGCATCTTGAGCGCAGCGCGGTAAAGGCAAGGGTTACAGGGCTTATAGCCCTGATGAGGCTTGAGGGCCTTGAGGAAAGCTATCCTCATCAACTCTCAGGCGGCCAGAAGCAGAGGACAGCGCTTGCCCGCACCCTTGCGGTCAAGCCGCGCATCCTCCTTCTTGACGAGCCGTTTTCAGCCCTTGACTATCAGGTGAGGGAAAAGCTCAGGGCCGATCTGTTGAAGATACACCAACTCTACCAGATAACCACCATCCTCGTAACGCACGACCTTGAGGAGGCTTTCATGCTTGCCGAGCGCATTGCCGTCATTAACAACGGCGCTCTTGAGCAGGTGGGCACGAGGGACGAGGTGTTCTACAGACCGAGGACAAGGAGCGTTGCCCGCTTTATCGGGACAAGGAACATATTCAGCGGAAAGGTGAGCGAGGCCGGAGAACGTTTTATCATATACAGCCCCGGCCTTGGCCGCGTATCGGCAGCGCCTTCGGCAACGACGTTTTCCATTGGGCAGGAGGTGAGTTTTTGCATACGCCCGGAGGAGATACTTATTATCAGGCCGGACAGGGCGCTTACCACGGATGAGAACGTATTTGAAGGCGTCATAACGAACTCCGTGGGAAAAGGCTCGACGCACGCGCTTTTCATCGAGGCAGGCGCCGCGTCCCTGAAGGCCGAGGTGCCGAACTTCGTTCAGAGAAAACTCGGACTTGCCATAGGCGCGCCCGTAAGGGTACTATTGAAGAAGGAGAGCATCTGGGTGATACCGGACTGACTGAAGCTGAAAACAGGTATCGGTTATCCGTTATCAGGTATCGGTTCACCCCGTTAGAGAAGATGATTCTCTAACGGGGTGAAGGTAAAATAATTATCCTCGTGCGGGTTCAGGTTGCAACTTAAGCCCTTTTGATTCGTACCCCAGCTTTAAGCACGCGAGCAGGTTACAAACCTGCTCGCGCAAAGGGGACACCCGACCGTTTTTATTGGAGCGCTCGTACGTTGGATTTGTCATCACGCCGGTCAAACTTCAACCTCTTCCACGCCCTTTAGAGTCGTAAGCCTTTGCATTTCTGCCACATGCGGCATTTGTATCCAGGCTGAGCATGTCTCCGTAATAACGTTGAAAAAACAGTAGGATACACTCTTAACTCTTCTGCGTAAATCCAATTTCTGCAATTATGCCGCACTTGATGGTTTTGTGAATATGGGAGATCTGCGTTAACGCATTGAATCTAAAGGCAAAATAAGACTTCTCTTGCCACGGCATATTTCTTGCAAGCATTAATGTAGATTAAGTATATTTTAACAGAACAATAATTGTGGACGTTTGCCCGCTCCCGTAGTTGTGGTTTGCTGGCAGGCATTAGTTTGGTATAAGTGCGTTCCGTGTAACGTAAGTAGCCTCACTGATAAAAGCCCCTGAGCAGCTCAGAAAAACTGAACTGTTCAGGAGCCTATAGAGGCACTGTCGGACATATACGGGGCATATAAGGCGGCTGACGGGACGTCGAAGATGTGATGGACAGCTTGCCGATATAAGGCCATATTAGGGCCTTATTAGGGCCATATTAGGGTAAGAGTTGTCCAATAAAAGCATGGAGGTTTATTGCTGATGTCACAGTCTCCACGATTTAGGGGTTTTTTTGATATTGGGAGGGCAGGTGCGATAGCGGCTTTATTTTGCCGACGGGGCAGTGGCATAGCGGTTCTGTCGGCGGTCTTCGTATTGGCTCTTTCCACCGCGGCCTTTGCCCTTGAGGAGAACGTCTATCGGCAGATAGCCGGTCTTGATTCGAGGAAGCTCGTATGGTTTTTGGCGCAGATGCACCTGTTTTTCGGGGCGTTTGTTCTCGGCGTTCCGCTCTTCGCCGTCCTTATAGAGATAGTCGGCTGGAAGAACAAGGACGCCAAGTTCGATAAACTGGCCTACGAGTTCACGAGCCTTTTGAGCGTGGCCTACGCTACGACGGCGGCCTTCGGAGGCCTTCTCGCGTTTTCGCTCTTTACGCTCTATCCGACCTTCATGGGCTACATGGCCGGGATGTTCAAGGATGTGATGATCCTCTACGCGGCATTGTTTTTCGGGGAGACGTTTTGCCTTTATATGTACTATTACGGGTGGGGCTGGCTCAAGGGCGGGGAGCCGTTCCCAAGGCGGGTTCAGCTTGCGCTGAAGGTTGCCGGGGCCATAGTGCTTTTGATCGGCGCGATATTCTTCTTCGGCGGTTTCGGCCCCAAGATGAGGGGCGACACGAGGACGTTTATGACCGTCCTTTATATTCTGCCTATCGGCGTCGGTCTCCTGCTGATTAAGGACAGGAAGGGCGTACACATATTTATAGGGATACTCTTGAATGTATTCGGAACCGCCATCATGCAGATGGCCAACTCCATGGCCGGCTTCATGATGAGCCCCGCCGGCGTGAGCGAGAAGGGCGAGCTGACGGGCACGGCGTGGCAGGTCTTCGAGAATGTCCTTGCAACGCCGCTGGCCATCCACAGGATGATGGGCAACCTCGCCTTCGGAGGGCTTGTCGCCGGGGCGTACGCGGCCGTGAAGTTCATCGGGTCCAAGACCCCGGAGGACAAGGCCCACTACGACTGGATGGGCTACATCTCCAACTTCATCGCGATAGCCGGGCTTTTGCCCCTGCCGTTTGCCGGCTACTATCTCGGAAGAGAGGTCTACTCCACGAGCGCGGTCATGGGCAACAACATGATGGGCGGGGATTTTTCATGGACGTTTATCATGCAGGCGATGCTCGTGGGCTCGCTTTTCCTCATCAGCAACTACTACCTCTGGAGCGGCATGACCCGGATACCGGGTTCGGAACGCTACTACAAATACATAAAGTACATCCTTGGGGCCATCGTCATATCGTTTGCGGTATGGCTGACCCCGCATAACCTTCCTCTCACTGGAACCGAGGTTTCTCAGATGGGCGGCACCCAGTACCATCCGACGCTCAAGTTTTTCGGCTTGATGCCGGCGAAGAACGCGGTCGTGAACCTCATCATACTCGCCACCTTTTTCAGCTTCCTCCTCTACCGGAGGGGCAACAAGGGGGAGATGGTCCCAATAAGCAAACAGGGCAAGGCGCCTTTGATAGCGATACCGCTGGCCGGGCTTATCGCAATCGTGATAGTCGGACAGTACGCCGTCTATCTGCTGGGCTTGGACCCGGCGGCCCTTGACCTGCCGGCCGACAGAGCCGGCTACTTTAGGACCGTGGGTCTGCTTTTAACCTTTGAATGTATAGCGGCTGTCGTTGCAGTGATACTGGCGCTCAAGGACAAGGGGTTGCTGGCTCAATTCGTCTATCTCGGTACTACGGCCTTTAGCGTCGTCTTTTTCCTCGGCGTATACGGCTTCGTAGTCATGGAGAAGGCGTCGCCCTTTCTACGGAACATCGCCGTAGCCCAGTTCATGCAGATAATAAGCTGCCTCGTCCTTGTCACGGCCATTGACATATTCCTCTTCAAGGGGGCAAAGGTCATAGGGCCGCTCAAGTGGGGCAAGATGACGGCGAGGAGCCAGTACGCGCTGTTACTCCTCACGATAATCATAACCTTGAACATGGGGCTTATGGGTTTTATCAGGTCAGGCTTGAGGAGCGACTGGCACATATTCGGCGTGATGAGGGATACTTCCCCGTGGTCATACACGCCGAGCAATTATACGATGACGCAGATGGTCGGCCTTGCGGTATTCGTCTTTCTCGTGGGGGTCGCCTTCATGTTCTGGCTCGGCGGCATAGCCGCCAAGAAGGGTAAAGATGAGAAGGGGCACGCCCCTACTGAGGGCGGGGATGCGTCCGTGTCCAACAAGAAAGATACAGGGGAGGCCTAGTCTTTATGGGCAGTGTCATAGGCAGGGTATTCATAGTTTTGATAGTCGTGATCAGCTCTTTTCTCTGGGTGGGCTACGCCGTTACGAGCCTCACGGGCGGAGAGAAGAAGGCTGCAACTGCGGTTGAGATAAGCCCGGAGGGCGGCGAGGCTATCTACTGGGGTAAAGGGAGATGCTTAACCTGCCACAGCATCGGCGACAACGGCAGCGCTGTCAGGTGTCCGAACCACGGGGTGTGGGGCGACAAGTTCCCTCTCGCTATGGGGGCGCGCGCCGTTGAAAGGGCCAAGGAGCGGGAGAAGGAGACAGGGCTTCCATATACCGCTACCGACTACCTCGTTGAGAGTCTGGCCAACCCAGGCGCCTACGTGGTGGATGGGTTCAAGAACGAGATGGCGGTCGTCTTTGCCCCTCCAATATCGCTCAGCCTTGACGAGATAAAGGCGGTGGCAGCTTACATGCAGGCTCAAGGCGGCGAGGTTGACATAAACGCGCTGAATGCCCCGTCCGAGATATCTAAGAAGTTCTACGATAGGATAGCGGCGGCTTCCGCGGCAGGCGGCGGAGACCCCGGTCATGGCGAGGAGGTCTACTCTTCACAGTGCGCCGGATGCCACACGATAAAGGGCAAGGGCACGGCCCTCGGTCCGGACTTGAGCGCCATAGGACTCAAGGGACTCAAGCCCATCTCCGACTCTATACTGAGGCCCGCCGAATCGTTCACGCCCGGATACGAGACGTATACGGTGATGGGTAAGGACGGCAAGGAGTTTTTTAACAGCGACGGCAAGAAGGTCTCCGGGGTCAAGTTGAAGGAGGATGCCGATTCGGTTGAGATAGCGATAGGGGCAGGCGCCGTTGAGAAGGTGCCGAGGTCTAATATAAAAGAGCTTGTCGTTGACAAGAATAAAAGCGTGATGCCGGACGACCTCATTGAGGCGATGACCGTAAAGGACTTCCAGGATGTGCTGGCCTACATGCTCCTTCAGAAGGGGCAGGATAAATAAGGAAGGTCTGATTAATTTCTTTTTCTTTCCTCTCCCCTTGCGGGAGAGGGTAGGGTGAGGGGTAAAGGTGAGGTAAAGACAGGTATTGGTTATCGGAAAAGACATCGCAGAACTGATACCCGATACCCTTTGACCTCAACCGGTACACGGCAAGAAGTCTGAGTATGGGCAAGGCCGATGGACAATCAATCAGGCGGGTCTGCTGGAAACTAAGTAAGAGGGGGAATAATCCGTGCCCGACAATAACGACATTCATCCGAATCCTGAAGGCAAGGGGATGAAGCGGCTTCTTGCCGCCCTGCTCAATAGGTTCAAGCCCGGCTTTAGGGTCGGTTTTTTCTGGAACATCATTATAGCGATAGTCGTAATCTTTGCGGTGGTGAAGCTCGTTATTCCGTTCGTTTCGAGGCGGGTAACCGGTATGCCGTTCCCGCTCCCTGTGCCGAGTACGCTGGTGCTCTTCTATATGGTGTTGGCGCTTTTGGCGTTATTCCTCTACGTTACGTTTTCAGAGGAGATGCTTGCAGAGTTCACCGGCCCTGTGAAGCGGTTTTTGAAAGGCGGGTTCGGCATGTTGCCGAGGAATATCGTCCTTGCCGTGGTACCTCTCGTTGTCGGTTGGCAGGTCTATGATTTTACCGCGCCGAAGTCAACCGCGCCGTCAGCTTTGAGGATACAGCACCCGGCATCCAACTTTCCCAAGAGTATGGAGACGCTCAAGAATCCGGTAGAGAACCCTGATGAAAACACGGTAAACGCATTCATAGAGCAGGCGAAGTCCGGGAAGGTGGAGTTCATAGCTCAGGTGACGGACGATGTGACGAGGTGGGTCGAGGCCAACAAAGGTCATAACGCGCTTGAGGCGATACCGACAGGGCCGATGAGGAAGTTCCTTGGCGAGCTTAAAGCCGGCACAGTGAACAAAGAGACGGCCCGCGCCGCCCTTCACGAGAAAAACCTCTTCGAGGGCAGGGCGTTATACGCGATGAACTGCCGCGCATGCCACGGCGACTCTGTCGGCGGGGACGGCCCAATGGCCGACGGCTTCAAGCTCCGGCCTATAAACTTCACGGACAACGGCACTATAGAGACGATAGTCGAGGGATACGCCTTCTGGAGGGTCGCAACCGGCGGACCTGGGCTTCCGGTCGAGGCAACCCCATGGGATTCGGCGATGCCGGTATGGAAGTTAAACCTTACGGATGATGCGCGCTGGAAGATAATGATGGGCGAATACGACCTTGCGCAAAAGACGCCGAGGATGCCGGAAAAGCACGAAGAGGCCGCAGAAAAAGGCGCGAAAAAGTAGGGTGGGACAGATATTTATGACGCTAAAAATCCTTACTGGGAGAGTTGCTTAATGAGGTTGATAGCGCTGGTCATCATGTTGAGCGCCGTGCTTGCCGGATGGGCTGGCGCCGCGGAAAAGCCTTCAAAGGCAAAACCGTTGGCAACGCCGGAGGCGGTCGAAAAGGGCAAGGAGATTTACTTTAAGCGGTGCAGTTTTTGCCACGGGCTTATGGGCGACGGCAACGGGCCTGCTGCCCGCCAGATGATACCGAGGCCGCGGGACTTCACTGTGGGGCTATACAAGTTCCGCACCACACAGAGCGGAGAGCTTCCCACGGACGAGGACCTTTTCAGGACAATAAGCCGCGGCATCCCCGGGACGGCCATGCAGGCCTTTGACAGCGACGTCATTAAGAACGGGCTTTCCGAGGAGGAGCGGTGGCAGGTCATACAGTACGTCAAGACCTTCTTTAATGGTTTTTTAGACCCGGAAACCGACCCCTACAAGCAGGTGGTCAAGGTGTCCACTCAGATTGCCTCGTCGTCCGAGAGTATAGAGAAGGGCAGCAAGATATTCAAGGAGATGAAGTGCTGGGAATGTCACGGCGATGGCGGCAAGGGCAACGGGCCTAACGCCCCTAAGCTCAAGGACAAGTTCAGGAAAGACCCGATACTGCCCTTTGATCTCACAAAGGGATGGAGATACAAGGCCGGCAACGCCCCACAGGACATATACATGAGGTTCAATACAGGGCTTAACGGTACGCCGATGCCGTCGTTCACCGATTCGTTGAACGACGAGGAACGGTGGCACCTTGCCAACTACGTCGTGTCGCTTCAGAAAAGGGAGATCAACGACGAACTGGTACTCAAGGCCGGATACGTGAAGGGGGACCTGCCGGATGACCCTGAATCGGCTATATGGAAAGGCATGGCCGGCATAGACGTGCGCATGGCCGGGCAGGTCGTGGCGCATCCGAGGTGGGAAAACCCCTCCGTTGATATCGTCACCGTGAAGGCCGTTTACAACGACAAGGATATAGCTTTTTTGATGGAATGGAGCGACAGGTTTGAGGACGCTGTCCATAACAATGACCTTGAGTATCAGGCGCCAAAGGCCTACGACGGCTATACGAGTTGGGAGGACGTGCCGAGAAAGCCGGGTAACTTCAGGGACTCTGTCGCGCTTCAGTTCCCTGCGGCAATGGCGGATGGCGTCAAAAAGCCGCATTTTTTCAGGGGTGATTCCGGCAACGCCGTAAGGCTCTGGACATGGAAGTCGGACCAGCAGGGCGAGGGGAAGAACCCCGTGGATGAGGCCATGGCAAGGGGCTTTCAGCAGCCTCCCAAGGTCCTCGATGAGAAGCAGGTAATTGGCAAGGGCGTGTGGAAGGACGGGGTGTGGCGCGTCGTGATGAAGAGGGCGCTTACAACCACCGGCAAGAACGACGTCCAGTTCACGAAGGGCAAGTTCATACCTATAGCCCTGAACGCATGGGACGGCTCAAACGGCGAGCAGGGCCTTCTTATGAGCATCTCATCGTGGCATTACGTGATGATGGAGGATTCTACGCCCGTGTATGTATATCTCTACACCTTCTTTGGTATTGCGTTCGTTGGGGCGGCGGAGTACTTCTGGATTATCAGGAGGGGCAGGAAAGACGGCGAAGGCGCGTAGTCTTAGGAGCGATGACTGCGGAGTGAACGGCGCATCGGCGCTATTAACCGGGACGTAAGGGTCTGGCCGATGACCTCAGAGGGGATGGAGGACGAAGATGTATAAAAAGATACTCCTGTGTCTTGACAATTCAAAAGAGAGCGATTACGCGATGGAGGCGGCCATTAGGCTCGGCGCCGCGTGCGGCTCGGAAGTGACCGGCTGCCACGTCTATGCGGCCCGGCTGCATGAGACCCGTTTCGTGCAGATGGAGACCGGTCTGCCTGAGCAGTACCAGTCAGAGACGATACTCAAGCGCCAGAGGGAGATACACGAGAGTCTTATCGGCAAGGGGCTTAATATAATAGCCGATTCGTACCTTGACAAGTTCGAGGCTGCTGCGCGGGATAGGGGCGTTGCTTTTAAGCGTAGGAACCGCGAAGGAAAAAACTACTATGAGCTTGTCCGGGAGGCCGCTGAAGGCGGATATGACCTCGTGGTCATGGGCGGGCTTGGCAAGGGAGCGGTGGAACACAGCCTCATAGGCGGGGTCTGCGAGAGGGTGTCGCGGGCAGTAAAGATGGACGTCCTTGTGGTAAAGACGAACTCCTTCAACGCAAGGGTGATGGTCGGCATAGACGGCAGTCCTTCTTCGTTTGCCGCTCTTATGTCGGCATTGACCCTTAAAAAGGTGTTCGGCAACGAGGTGACGGCTTATGCCGCGTTTGACCCTTACTTCCATCAGGTGGCGTTCAGGAACATAGCCGGTACGCTCTCCGATGAGGCGGGAAAGATATTCAGGTTCAAGGAGCAGCAAAAACTCCATGACGAGATAATAGACAAGGGGTTGGCAAAGCTCTATCAGGCCCATCTGGATACGGCATATAAGGTAGCGAAGGCGGCAACGGCGAGCGTGGAGATCAAGACCGAACTCCTTGCCGGCAAGGCGTTCAACGAGATATTGAAGAACTGTCAGAGTGCAACTACCTCCTTTCTTGCGGTTGGCCGTTTTGGCCTCCACGTTGCGCCAGAGTCTGAGATCGGCAATACCACGGAGAATCTTCTTAGGATGGCGCAGACAAATATCTTCATATCCTCCGGGCAGTTTAACGTGGATGAAAAGGCAGAGGGACCTGCCGCGAGCGGTCTTAAATGGACGGAAGGCGCCATGAAGCGGATGGGCAACATACCGGAGTTTGCCAGAGGCATGGCAAAGAAGGCAATAGAGGATTATACGTCAAGGAAGGGATGCGCTGAGGTTACGGAAGAGATTGTCAGCGAGGCAAGGAAGTCTTTTGGCATGTAGGTCGGAATCAGTGGTTAGTGGTTAGTTGTTGTTAGGGAAGGTCTGATTAATTTCTTTTTTCTCCTCTCCCCTTGAGGGAGAGGGTAGGGTGAGGGATAAAGGTGAGGTAAAGACAGGTATTGGTTATCGGAAAAGACGTCGCGGAACTGATACCCGATACCCTTTGACCTCAGAAAAGAATTAATCAGAGATTCCTTAGTGGTTAGTTTTCACTATCCACTAACCACTGTTCTACAGTCTTAACAAAAACACGATTGAAAGGAGAAATTAGCAATGAGGAGGTTTCTTTATACCGCGCTGCTGGCCGTTTTTGCGGTCTCTATGAGCGCCACAGGGTATGCGGCGTATGACGAGGAGGCGGTTAAGGATGGAGGGCAGATCATAGGGCACGTTAAGTTCACAGGTGCCGTGCCAAAGTTCGCGCCGGTCAAGGTCAACAAGAACGAGGATTTTTGCGGCAAAGAAAAGCCGTCCGAGGCGCTGATGGTCGGCAAGGACGGCGGGGTCAGGTTCGCGGTCGGCTATATAGAGGAAATAGAGAAGGGTAAGGTGATAGATAGAAAGAAGCAGACGAATCTGGATCAGGTAAAGTGTGTCTTCACGCCGCATGTCCTTACCATGACAAAGGGCACGGAGCTTGCGACGACCAATTCAGACACGGTGCTGCACAACGCGAACATGGATGTGGATGGCAGGCAGATGTTCAACTTTGGCCAGCCCAAGCAGAATCAGGTCATAGTAAAGACCGTGAGGAAGACAGGACAGGTTGACATCACATGCGACTCCCACACCCACATGAGGAGTTACGGGATGCTCTTTAACCATCCATATCACGCCGTAACGGATGAGACCGGCACGTTCACCTTGGGCGACGTCCCGCCCGGCAAATATAAGGTTACGATGTGGCATGAGAGCTGGAAGGTCAAGGGCCATGACGACGACGGAAGGCCGATATACGATAAACCTATCGTCCAGACAAAGGAGGTTGTAGTACCTGCGAAGGGCGCTGTGCATCTGAACTTCGAGTTGAAATAGTCACATGCATAGAGGCGCAGGCAATGGATACAGGTCGAGTTGCGCGGCTGGGCTTAAAAAAAAGAGGAGGTGGGTCATGATACGTAAAGCAAAGTTACCTTTGCTGTTCGCGGCAGCGGTCTTGTTGGCGGGTTTGTCCTCGTCGGCATGGGCGGTGAACATCGCACTGCCGATTAAAGAGGTAAGAACCCTCATTAATGTCAGCAGCGTGGATGAGGCGGTTAAGTTGGGTCATGCGAAGGTGATAAACAAGATAGACGCCAAGACGGACGCCGGCAAGTGGGCGATAGGTCAGGCGAAGAAGTTGAACGTAAAGATGAGCGGCAAGACGGTGGAATACGATATAGACGCTATTGAGTCCACTCAGGACATCGCGGGCGTTGACTTTCCGGTCTGGGGGTTCGTCCCGAAAGGAAAGAAGCTGTCTTATGGTTCTCAAGGGCCGGTGCCAGGTCCCACGGTCATTGCCGATGAAGGCGACCTTGTGAGGATAAATTTCAGGAACCTGAGCAAGAATAACCACACCATCCACATCCACGGGCCAACGGTCATCCGCTACGACGCTGACGGCACGATGAACGTGGCGCAGGTGCCGGTGAAGATAGACCATGAGTTCATCTACGAGTTCGTTGCCTCTCCGGTAGGCACCCATATCTACCATTGCCACGTGAACGCTAACGAGCACATGGACATGGGGCTTTATGGCGCCATCGTAATCCACAGCAAGAGCGATGAGAAGGTTGACCAGGACCTTCTGGTCATGCTTGACGAGTGGGACTCGACCTTCTCGAAGGAGCAAGGCTTCTCACCGACCACCTCGGATCAGAAGATGAGCGTTGAGGTGGGTCACCCGAGAAAGATCGGCAATATGAATCTATTCACCTTGAACGGGAACGCATGGACCGACGAATACCCGAACGTGGTGCTTGCCCAGTCAGGGCAGAAGATACGTGTAAGGTTCATAAACTTCGGCAGCACGACCCACAACATGCACCTGCACGGGCACACCCTGCACTGGGTTACGTGGGATGGCCGCAACGTATTTCCGTACAACGGGAAGATATCGGATAAGGACATGAGATCCGATTCCGCATCCCTAGTCCCCGGCGAGAGGAAGGACTATATCTTCGTTGCCGATCAGGAGGGCAGATGGGTATGGCACTGCCACGTCGTCCCTCACGCCACCAATGACGGCGTCTATCACGGCGGGCTCTTGATGGCGGTAGTCTACTTGGGTAAAGACGATAAGGGCGGCCTCTATCCGAAAGGGATAGACCTTGACGCATACCCGCTCGGCATGCCTACGAAGATATCGGCTGCAGAGTTGGAAAAAGCTAAAAAGAAGTAATAATATCGTCCCGGCGGGCGGTTTTAAGACAGCCCGCCGGGTCTTATTATGGAGGTTAAATGAGATTTTTTGTCTCTTCTAAGATTATATTATGTATCTTTCTCTTGAATTTGTGCGTAATGGCTTTTTTAACGATTGCCCATGCCACGAACCTGCCTATAAGGGGTGTCGCGCGCGGGGAACCGAAGATCAAGGTCGGAGATAGAGCACCTCTTATAATGGAGGAGCTTACAGAGGCAAATAGGGACGGCAAGGTTATCGCGCTAATGCTCGGCTATCCGAACCACTGTCCTTGGTGCGACAGGATGGACAGGTATATCAATATAATGATGCAGGACAACGGTAATTTCAATGACAAGGCCGTCTTCATACAGAAGCAGATAGAACATGCGAAGCTCATCGCGCCGCCGCCGGAGAACCTAAAGCTCAAAGAGGCTTATGGCGTCGAGGGACAGCCCTGGCTTTTCATTATTGACAGGCATGGGGTAGTGAGGTTCGTCTACAAGATTTATGTCTCAAGCGAAACATTTAAGGAAAACATCGAAGAGCTGATAAAAGAGAGAAACTGATGCCTGTTTTTAAGAAAACCATATCCGCTTTTACGGTCTTTTGCGCGGCCGTGTTCGTTGCCGTACTATCGGTGTTTGTCTTTTGCGCCCCTGCTGTCGCTTTGAACGAGGTGCTCAGGACGTCGAAGGTGCAGGTCGGTTCGGCGGCGCCGCTTGTGGGCCCGGTCAAGGAGGCGCATGAGGGCGGAAAGGCGGTGGTACTTCTACTGCTGGCAAACCCCATACAGTGCAACGCCTGCGAAGAGGTTACTGACGCCATAACCGAAGCAACAACCCGGCGGCCAGGCTCGGTTGCATTTATCTCAATGGGCGGCGGGAACATGCTCGGAGGGGATACGGAGACGGTTGCGTTAAAAAAGCTATACGGTTTTGTTACCGTCGGACTGCCGTGGACGTTTGTAATAGACAGCGAAGGAATCTTGAGGAAGATACTTGTCGGCAAGGTCACTGCTGAGGAGATGGGCACGATACTCGACGGTCTGAAGGGTGGAGCAAAGTAATGGTTAGAGGTTTGTTGTTCAACGGGCTGTCCGGTTTTTTCATTGAGAAGATGACGACGCTCCTTTGGCGGCGCCAACGGAGTCTGTTGCGCGGCGGTCTTATCAGGCTTTGCCTGTTGCTTGCCGTGCTTTTTGTCTGTATTGCCCGGCCAACCAACGCGGAGATGAGAGAGTTCACGCTCAGCGTGACCGAAGGGGAGATAGACCTCAAGGGCGTGCGCGTCCCTGTATGGATGTACAACGGCGTCTTCCCCGGTCCTGAGATACGGGTGAAGCAGGGAGACACGGTCAGGGTCAAGTTAAAGAACCTGAGCGGGGCAAAGCACGGGATGTTTTTCCACGGCGTCAAGGTGGACAGCAGAACCGCGCTTCAAGAACAGGAGCCGGTTGACCCGGACTTTGAATATGTCTATGAGTTCAAGGCCGAACCGGTCGGGACGCATCTGTACCATTGCAGCTATAACATGGCCGAGCATCTGAGCAAAGGGATGTTCGGGGCATTCATCGTTGAGGGAAAGGACGAAAAGAAATATGATAAAGAGTTCGTCTATATCATAAGCGATTGGAGCAGCCGCGCCGCGTCAGGCAAGACCAGCCATGAATCTGGTCACCCGGCAAGCATGAAGGATAACGACATTACGACCATAAATAATAAGGTGATTGCCGGAGATGAGCCTCTGTTAATGGAGGTAAGAAACGGGGAGACGGTGCGTGTCAGAATCGCCAACCTTGGACTTCTTCCGCACAAGCTCAGATTCCCTCAGGGTCTCGTTGCTACCGTTACCCATGAAGACGGCTATTTAATTTCAAACCCGCGCATACATGACGCCTTAACCATATATCCGGGCAAAAGTCACGACCTTGCCATTGTAGCCGTTAAGGGGAAATGGCCTCTGTACCACAGCATAGATATGCCGCGGCCAGCATTTGGAGCAGAGGGCGCAACGAATGTCTCCCATGACGGACACAAAGACGGACACAAACACGATACAAAAACAAAAGAGATAAAAACAAAACAGGTCGTAGAGGACGTTGCCATTGTTTTGGAAGTAAAGGGCTGATAGAGATGATAAAAAAAATCGCGTTTATAATAATCGCAGCCGTCTCTATGTATCTTTATCCATTGTCATCCGCAGCTGGATTGAGGGGGATGCCGGAGGGCGACCCGATAGTAGAACTGGGAGCGGCTGCCCCGCTTAATACGGCTGAATTGAAAAAGGCCCACAAGGAAGGGAAGGCGATACTCCTGTTGTTCGGCAATCCCGACCACTGCATCTACTGCGAGAAGGTTTGGAGGAGCATCAGTGATCTGCAGGAAGTGAACCCTAAGGAGATTGCCGCGATACTGACGGTGCACCGGGCATCCAAGTTCTGGGGGCCGGAGAGCGACGCCGTACTACTCGGCAAGACTTATGGCGTGGCAGGGGAGCCGTGGCTCTTTCTGATAGACAAGAAGGGTATCATAAGGCAGATATACAAGGGATATGTTGAAAAGCCGCAGATAGAGGCGGAGCTTAAAAAACTGCTCGATAGTAGAAACTAAAGGAGGTCATTGATGATCCGCGTAAGATTAACTGTCATTGCCGTAATCACGGTTTTCGCCGCGACGCTCTTTTTCTCGGCCGGCGCGTCCTACGCCGGTGTATCCGAGGGTAAGGGTATTTTCAACTCCAAGAACTGCGGGGATTGTCATCAGACGCAGGGGCCTGCCAAGGAAAAGACCATAGAGGATCAGTTGGCGAAGAAGGGGCCTGAGCTATGGTACTCAGGAAGTAAATTCCAGAAAGCCTTTCTCGATAAATGGCTCAAGGACCCGAAGCCGATAAGGCCGATTGACTATTATTCGCTAACGAAGAAAAATTCAGGAAACCACCCTAAGCT
>JBBTCG010000187.1:0-8739 GCA_038043305.1 Deltaproteobacteria bacterium
CCGTATCTTTCCGAATTCGCCGTCAAAGCCCGGGGCTATGCTGAGTTGGCCGCATCTTGTCCTGATTATGCCCTGTGCCGTTTTCTCACCGGCAAGCCGGACAAGCTCGTCTTCAGATGCGTCGAGCAGGATTGCAAACTCGCTCCCCGCCTCCTTTACAAGCCTTGCGTATTCATGCTGAACCTTTTTGGAGCTTACGCCCATGCCGAAAGACTGCCCCACTATCTCCTCAAGCGGCACGAGGTGTCTTGCAGGGACGGCCTTTGGAGATTCAAAATCCGGCGGCCTGTCCGCAAGGTCCGATACCCTGTGCATAACGCCGACGGTCAGAGGTTTGTTGCACACTGGGCACCCTCCCCCGGCCTTTTTCGTCTCCTCCGGCGAAAAGGATATGCCGCATCCCCTGTGGCCGTCATGGTGATATTTGCCTTCTTCGGGGTAGAACTCTACGGTGTATAGAAAGCGTTTGCGGTCGTTGGTCTTTATGATGTCCATTATCTCCGCATAGTCCGCCTTTTCAAGGCAGTCAAATACGTTGGCCTCCCTGCCGAGCTTTGACGGGGAGTGCGCGTCCGAGTTTGATATGAGCGTTATGTCGTCAAGGCTGGAGAGCCTTCTGCTCATCGCTGGATTGGACGACAGCCCGGTCTCGAGCGCGTAGATATGTTTTGCGTATCCGCCGAAGCACTCCTCGATGGAATCGAAGCCGGACTTGCTGCCGAATATGGAAAACCACGGGGTCCATGCGTGGGCGGGCACGAGCATGGCCTCAGGCGAGGAGTCCATGACAATCTTCAGGAGGTCAATCGCCGAGAAGCCGAATATGGGCCTGCCGTCGGAGGCAACGTTGCCGAGACGGGCAAAGGCCGCGTTCATTTTGCCAACTGCCTCGATGGACGGGCTGAATATCAGGCTGTGAATCTTCCTGACCTTGTTGCCCTGCGTGTAGATGTTGCTTACCTCCGCAGTGAGCATGAAGCGAACGGGAAGGTCATTGCCCCTTAGCCTGAGAAGGCCGTTGGAATCAGGCTCAAGGAGTTCCTTAATTGAGGCGAAGTGCGCCGGGTGAGTGAAGTCTCCTGTGCCAACGATAGAGATGCCCTTTCGGACGGCCCATGCGGCTATGGAAGGGATGGTCATGTCCGGGCTTGTTGCGCGGGAGTATTTGCCGTGGACGTGGAGGTCTGCAATGATACGCATGCCCTTGATTATATCCCAACGATGCTGAAACCGGCGTCAACGTGAATGACCTCTCCGGTTACGCCGCTTGAAAGTCCGCTCATCAGATACAGCGCCGTTTTGGCCACGTCATCAAGAGATACGTTCCGTTTGAGCGGCGCCTTTGCCTCCACGACGTCGAGTATGGCCTTGAACCCGGTTATGCCCATTGCCGCAAGCGTCTTAATAGGTCCGGCTGATATAGCGTTGACGCGGATGTTTTTCGGCCCAAGGTCTGCCGCAAGATATTTGGCGCTCGTCTCCAGAGCCGCCTTTGCAACGCCCATGACGTTGTAGTTGGCAACGACCTTCTCGCTTCCGTAATACGTAAGGGTTATGATGCTTCCGCCGCTGGCCTCCATCAGGGGAGCGGCTCCCTTTGCCAGCGCAACGAGCGAGTATGCGCTTACGTCGAGGGCAAGGGCAAAGCCCTCTCTCGTGGTATTCATGAATTCGCCCTTGAGTTCTTCTTTCTTTGCGAAGGCAAGGGAGTGGACAAGGCCGTCAAGAGCGCCCCATTCATTTTTAATAGTATCAAAGACAGCGGCTATCTGGTCGTCCTTTGTTACGTCGCAAGGGAGAACTATCTTCGCGCCTATCGTTTCGGCAAGCGGTTTTACCCTTGACTCAAAGGCATCTCCTGCATAGGTGAAGGCAAGGTCCATGCCTTCGGCTGAGAGCGTTTTGGCTATGGCCCATGCGATGCTCTTGTCGTTGGCGACCCCGAAGATTATGCCTTTTTTCCCGTCAAGTATGCCCATGGTTCGTCTCCTTATCGTTTACGGCGTGCAATTCATCTTGTAACATGATTCCGGCCGGGTTGCAACCTAAAGGCCGTGACCGTGAACCGTGACCGTGAAAAAGAAAGGCAAGGCTTTAGCCTTGTTTGAAGGGCGTGATGCGTGAAATACCGTGAACCGTGTAAAAGAAGAATCCTTCACGGTCACGGACACGGTCTTTCACGGTTGCGCTTCAGGCGATATTCTGATAGATTACGAAAAGATAGTTAAATGGCTAAGGGAAGGGTCGCCTATGTCCGAACTCAGGCTCAATCTTCTTACGCGTGAATGGGTCGTGATAGCCGTGGAGCGCGGAAGAGCGCCGGCGGAGTTAAAGCTATCGCGGCCTGAAAGACCGGTCAGACCGGCCTTTGAGCCGACGTGTCCGTTTTGCGTTGGGAACGAGCATAAGACCGGCGATGAGCGCTTCAGGATCAATGACGGCAACGGCTGGCTCATCCGCGTGGTCGGTAACAAGTATCCGGCGCTCTCTCCCAGCGGCGAAAGGACGAGGTCGTCAGACCCCATCATGCGTTCGGTCAACGGCGTTGGTATCCACGAGGTCATAATCGAGTCTCCTGTTCACGACGGGGCAACGGCCTTTTATGAGATTTCGCACCTTGAAAGGCTGATAGAGACTTATAGGGCGAGGTTTAACGAGGCGTATAAGGACGCGCGCGTGGAGCACGTCATCATCTTCAAGAATTACGGAGAGGGGGCGGGCACGGCAATAGCCCATCCGCATTCGCAGCTCATAGCGACGCCAGTCGTGCCGTATCAGTTCAGGGACAGGGTGCGAAGCGCCATGCACTACTTCGACGACACGGGCGAGTGCCTTCTGTGCGCCATGTTGAAGCGCGAAAGACAAGCCGGAGTAAGGGTCTTAATGGACACGGCCCACTTCATGACCTTCATCCCTTATGCGGCGCTCTCGCCTTTCCACACATGGATATTCCCCAAGAGGCACTGCGCGTCCTTTGCGGGCATAACGGCTGAGGAGGTAGTCGAACTGGCCATGCATATGAAGTCGCTGTTTACAAGGTTTCATCACGGCCTTGACGACCCGGACTTCAACTACGCCATACGCTCCAGCAGGCCGCTTGATGAGGGCAACGACTATTGCCATTGGTATATTTCAGTGGTGCCGAGGCTTGCAAAGGCCGCTGGTTTTGAGCTTGGAAGCGGCATGTTCATAAACTCCGTGGCGCCAGAAGAGAGCGCCGCGTTCCTGAGGGCGGTACGCGCCGAGTAAGGTTTACGAGGGAAAGGACGGACAGTTGAGGGGCATGGCTGAGGAAACGACCGGACAGGGATATATTGACGCTGAGGCTTATCTGAGCGAGATGCTCAAGACGCTTGCCCGGCACGGGCTTGGCGCTGAGAACATCAACTTCGTTGACGACTTTCCAAATGCGCCCAACGTCGTATCAAGGGTAGGCAAGATAGAAAAGAAGATAACGTTCAAGCGGCGCATCACGAGAGAGGATAAGGCGCATGCCATTGAGGCATTGAAGGAAAGGTTCGCTTCCAACGTCGGGGCGCTTGATGACGATTGGTCGTTCGTCAAGCTCTCGCTTTTACACAAGATATGCGGAATAATTTACAGGTACCAGAACGACTATGAATGCGTCAAGTGGGCTTTTTATCAGTTGAGGTTTTAGCGGACTTCGACAGGCGCGGCTAAGGGCGTTGAGGCTCGTGATTCACCTCTGAGTCCCGGTGTCTTGCTGTGTTTCCATATCCTTCATTATCCTCTCGCCTTCGGCTGTTCTTTTGCCGAGTTTTCTTGTAAGCGCCTCTGCCCTGGCCTTCAAGACATGGTAGTTGTCGGCTACGTTTTTGAGATTCGAGACAAATAGATAGCCGCTCACCACGAGCGTAATGGCCAGGGCCGCGAGCGAGCCGATTTTCTTATAGCCGAGGTACTCGCCTCCTTTTATAAGAACAACCGCAAGGCATGCAAGCGATATTATCGCCACGACGAGTTTAATTATCCACACGGGCAAGGAATCCTTGCGGACAGGCTCTGTTGCCTCATCGGCGGACTGCGCGAGCGTCTCCACCGACCGTTGATTCAGCCTTGCATTTTCTATAGATAGCGCTTCCTTGTCGAGCATCTCCTGCATATCCGGTTTTTTGTCCTTGTCGGCCTCCTCCTTGGCGTCAAGAAGGAAAGGCGTCCTGTACTCAGGCGGAATCATCTGGACGTCGTCAACAATAGAAGGCTCAGGGCTATTGCCGTTAAGAGTATGATGCGTGCATGCCTCATTGGTTCATAAAGGTATAAAAGATTCCGATAAAAATAGTTACGCCCCTGCCTTTCCTGAAAGACCGGCTCATCGCTTTGGTTTGGCCAGCCAGTTAAGGGAAAGGCTTACGACGCTGATTATGATCGCGCCGGTAAATGCAGGCCAAAACCCGGACAGATTGAAGCCGTCCACGAGATGACCTGCGGTCCAGAACAGCGCGGCGTTTATAATCAGCGTAAAGAGGCCGAGCGTCATGACGTTGACGGGAAGCGTGATGATAAGCGCCAGCGGTTTTATGAATATGTTCAGGACCGCGAGCGCAAGCGCAACCTTGAGCGGGGCGTCCCAACTGCCCCACGTAATGCCCGGCACGAGGTACGCGGATAGCAATACCCCGCCGATAAGCACACAGAGACGAAATAAAATCCTTACAAATATCATGCTGGTTGAAAACCTACCTTTCTTGAAAGAAAGGTAGGCCAAAGAACTTTAATAGGGAATAAACACCTCTTGAAAGAAAGGCGGGCCAAAGAACTTTAATAGGGAACAAGCGCCAAGGCTGACGATTGTTATGTGTTGCCCCTCGCGTCTTGACACAAACTGATTGACGTTATCTGTCTCCGGGGGCATGGCTATATGCGTCCGGTCAACACGTCTACCATGTCGCCGTGTATTCGTCCGTTGGACGCAAGGCATTCGTCGCCGTATATCGAGAATCTTTCGTTGCCAAAGCCCGTAACCCGTCCTCCGGCCTCTTTTATAATCAGGGTTGCCGCTGCCGTATCCCAGGGCTTCAACTTTAACTCCCAGAAACCGTCGAACCTTGAACATGCCACGTAACAGAGGTCGAGCGCCGCCGCCCCTGCCCTGCGTATGGCCTGCGCCCTGACGGCAAACGCACTGAAGTGGTCTAAGTTATTTTTTTGCGTGGTGCGTATGTCGTAAGGAAAGCCGGTCGCGAGGAGCGAGGCGTCAAGGGAGCCAGTGCCGGACACCTTTATCCTTTTTCCGTTAAGACGCGCACCGCACCCTTTTTCGGCGACGAACATCTCGTCGAGCATGGGGTTGTAGACCACGCCAAGGATGATCTTTCCGGCCTTTTCAAAGCCGATTGACACGCAAAAGACCGGAAGGCCGTGGGCGTAGTTGGTGGTTCCGTCAAGGGGGTCTATTATCCATCGGCATCCGTATCTTGCCGGGAACTCCGCGCTCTCCTCGGCCATGATGCCGTGGTCCGGGAACTTCTTTTTTATCTCTTTAATGATAACGGCCTCGCTCCGCTTGTCCATCTCGGTTACGAGGTCAATCGCGCCCTTGTACTCTATGCGTTGTTTTGCTCCGAGCTTTTCCCTGAGTAAAAGCCCGGCCGTTTTTGCCGCATGTAGAGCGGTATTTTTTATATCCATTGGCGATAAAGGCTTAACAGGACGGACAGCCGGAGCAAGGCGGCTTAGCGCCGGCCTCGGCGGCCTTTGCCTGTACCTCTTCCTTTTTTTCGCACGAGGCGCCGGCGCTCTTGAACCAGCCGTTGCCCTTGAGCACAAAGGATGACTGAGAGATGAGCTTGGATACTTTCTCGCCTGCACATTTCGGGCACACCTTTACAGGCTCGTCTGAAAACTTCTGCATCGTCTCAAAGGCGTGAGAGCAGTCGGCGCATTGATATTCGTAGATAGGCATTTTAAGGAGACCTCCGTTTCAGCGGTAAAAAATATCTGACATGGTAATTCTATGGCCGGAACCGGCAAAAGTCAACCATAAAAGCCTTGGCAGCCGCCTCGCGCCCGTATTTTATATGGAGATCAACTCATCAGTTTCAGCCGCCCTGCGGAGGGCGAGTTTGTTTTTATCGCTTCGAACTGCGTTTTGGCGGACTGGTGGGCCGTCTTGAATCTTGAGACCATCTGCTGGAGTTCAAGGACCAGGCCTGACAGGGATTCGCAGGAATGTTCTATCCTGTCCGCGCCTGTGTGCGTGTTGCGCGTTATATCGGCCACGTCCTGCACGTCCTTTGTTATCTGCTCGACCGCCGCGCTTTGCTCCTCAGTCGTCGTGGCGATGTGCTGCACCATTTCCGTAAGGCGCATGGTGCCGTCAAGTATCTCTTTCAAGACCGTGCCGCCGTCTCCGGCGAGCTTTACGCCCTGGTCCACTTCTCTTGTGCTTGAACTCATTGCCGCAACGGCCTTTTTCGTCTCCTGCTGGATCGCGCCGAGGAGGGCGCCTATCTCCTTTGTCGCGGATATGGTGCGCTCGGCCAGTTTTCTTACCTCATCGGCGACCACGGCAAAACCGCGTCCTTGTTCTCCCGCCCTTGCGGCCTCTATCGCGGCGTTCAGCGCGAGGAGGTTGGTCTGGTCCGCTATGTCGTTGATGGCGCTTATTATCACGGATATCTCGTTTGAACGCCTGTCAAGCTGGGTTATTATGCCGGAAAGTTCGCTCACGGACATGGCTATGCCGTTCATGCCGTTCACCACCTCGGAGATTATGGCGCTGCCTCTCTCCGCGGTTTTAGACGCCTCACGCGAGGTGTTGGCCACGTTGAACGTGTTTCTGGCCACTTCAACGATGGTCGCGCTCATCTCCTCAGAGGCGTTTGCAACACTGCCCGCCTTTTGCGTCTGATCCTGCGTGTCCTGCGTTATCTTTTGCGCCAGACCGGTCAGTTCCTTTGCGTTGTCGGCCACCATGCCGGTTGCGTCGTTGATCTTTATGACCATGTTTTTGAGATGCTCCACCATGTCCCTCATGGCGATAAGGAGCTGGCCGGTTTCGTCCCTGCCGGCAACCTCGATGTCAACGGTCAGGTCTCCGCTTGAGAGCCTCCTCGCCGCGTCCACGCCAAGGGACAGCGGCGCCGTGATGCTCTTGGCGATGAACCAGACGAATACTATTGACGCGGCCACGGTAAGGATGGTCAGTATGAGCGCAAGAATCCTGTCCGCCTTGTAGTCGTCTATGCGGACTTGGAGCATCTTGTCCAGTTCCTCTATTGACGTATCCCACAGCCTGAAGCTCTCGTTAAACGCCCTTTGGCCGATTGCGGCAATACTTTCCGGCGTTGCCTCGACCCGCCCGGTGTCCCTGAGTTTGGCAAGAAGGGCGATATACTCCTCGTTTGCCGCGGTGTAGCGTTTGAGTGCCTCAGGCGCTCTTTGCTGTAAACTCGGCATAACGCCGAGGAAGTTGGCGTCCTCGTTAATGGAGGTCTGGAGACTCGCCGAAACCCTGTCAATGTCCGAGAGTTTGAGGAGCGCCGCGTATTCGCCGATCTGGAGCCTCTCTGGCAATGACAGATTCCCGTCCTTTATGGCCTCGTCCACGTAAGCCATTATCTCCTGAAGCCTGTCCTGTGTCTGAGGCAGGGCAAGGAGCGTAACGTCCATCATGTAATAGGTGTCGAGGTCCGGGTCAAGGATCAGGTTGGACGTATCCCCTGCGTGCGTGATGAGCATCCTTACGTCCGCGATGAGGTGTCTTACCTTGCCCGTGCTTTCGGAGGCGCTAAGGCGCGTGTTCGCCTTGAGTTCATTCCATTCACCGAGTACCGTCGCAATTCGGTAATGCTCCCTTTTACGCTTGGCAAGCCCGTCGTCCGTTACCTGAAGCTCGTCGCCGAGCGCCTTGTTAACCTCCTCAAGTGCGCTGAAGTCCGCGTCTATTGACGATATCTTTGCTGAAGGCTGGGCTCCGGTGAGCGATGCGAGCCTGTATTCCGATAGATGCAGGAGCAGTTTTTCGAGTGGCCGCTGATAGGCGTTGCCGTATTTTTCGAGCTGATTGAAGCGTATGTCGTAATTAATCCCCTTTAACGTGAAAAACAGCAGAACGGCTATCGGCAGGATGAAGGCGAGACAGATGAGAGAGAGCTTTTTACCGATCCTCATGTTCCTGAGCATCTGCATGGTATCCTCCTTGTCCGGTTGCAGCGTTTAAGACGGGATGTTTGAGCAATTTGAGGGGCTGAAAAAAGAAAAAAGCTACGTCTTGAGACGTAACCCCGTTGTCGCGTCGCGATATGGTTGATCTTATTTGGTGGGCCGCGCAGGGATCGAACCTGCGACCCGCTGATTAAGAGTCAGCTGCTCTACCAACTGAGCTAGCGGCCCGGTATGCCATCTATAACAATGAAAAACTATGGAACGCCCGGCACTACTGGGCGGCTTTCAAATCCATCGGTCGTCTCTTTGAGCATTGGCGCGCCTGAGAGGATTTGAACCTCCGACCCTCGGCTTCGGAGGCCGATGCTCTATCCGCTGAGCTACAGGCGCTCAAGAGGCAGACCATTTACAATACAAAAAAACAAAAACCTTGTCAAGGATAAAGGCCGTGATGTGTGTTCGTGATGCGTGAGGTGTTTCGGCTGAAGGCTGAAGGTGTGAACACGCTCTGCAATTCCCTCTGACTCAACTCTATTATCCCCTTTTCATAGGGGACATTTCGCTATGCTACGACATAATCGCAAAAACCTCTTGCAGACTTTTTTTGAT
>JBBTCG010000188.1:0-7878 GCA_038043305.1 Deltaproteobacteria bacterium
TTTTTATTTTCGCCCTGACGCAGAGATCGGAAAAAATAGCAATTTTTAGAGCCAGCCTGAGGTATGCTCCCCTGCTTGGTTAGTGATTGGCGGCACTATTTAGAACCAACTACCAAACGTCGGGGGCCGGCCCTGACCGCGCTTGATGCGCCCTTTTGCGGGGATATCGAAAACGGTTATACAAGGCGCCCACCTGTGAAAACAGGTTCAAAAGGCTGTTGACACGGCTTTTGCGGGGGAGCATCATCAAACTTGCCTTAAGATCAGGCGGATAATACGGATGTCCATAGATTCAATACATACGGTTTTTTTCAGATACCTGCGGCCGGGGCCCGAGCATCTATCGCTTCCTATACCGCGTCGGCCCTTGTTTCATCCAGCGGGGTCGTAGGGGCTAATCCGCCCCTGTCCTGATCTTTTAGGGTTGTCTCTAAAAATTAGATAGTTTTTCCGAGGTCAAGGAGGGGCGAAAATAAAAAGCACAGCATATAATTAATTTGTGAACTTTTTATTTTCGCCCTGACGCCCGTAACGTAACGGCCGGGGAAAATAGCAATTTTTAGAGGCTGCCTAAGCAAGCTCTCGTCAATTCGCATATCTTCATAGTCCCCATCCTTTCCTATTTCAGAAAAAAATCATCCATGCACCGGCTTGCCAATAAAAAAGAGATGCGGGCGTCATTTCTTGAGAGGCGCAGGCAGATGACCTTTGAGGAGGTCTATGCCCTCAGTTCCGTGGCGCAGCGGACATTGCTGACATTGGATTGTTTCAAGGCGGCCAAGAGGCTGTCGCTGTACGCGAGTTTTCAAAACGAGGTGCTTACCGGCGACGTATTCCAGAGTGCGGTTGAAACCGGCAAAGAGGTCTTTTACCCAAGGGTCGTGGACGGCAATAAAAGGCGGCTCGGTTTTTTCAGGGTAAAGAGGCTCGATGAACTGTCTCAAGGTTCTTATGAAATACCGGAGCCGCACGATAAAGAGCCGCCGGCGCATCCGTCAATATTAGACCTTATCGTCGTTCCGGGGGTTGCATTCGACATCAACGGTGCAAGGCTCGGCTTTGGCAAGGGCTATTATGACATGGCCTTAGCCGGTCTTGGTTCAAGCATCGTTGGGCTTGCCTATGACTTTCAGATCGTTAAAGGCGAGTTGCCTACCGAGCCGACGGACGTATCGGTATCGGCCATTGTTACGGAGAAAAGGATAATAGATTGTTCCGGGAGGTGATGAGAGGCTTACATATCGGCAGTTCAACGGTTTCTCATGGCGCTCTTTCGGGCTGAATAACGGCAAAGTCAGCCATCGGTGCGCGCCATTTTAATAATAAAGAGGTAGGGGGTAGGTATGATGGACATCTCAACGGTCTTGATTGTCGCGGCAATAGCCGGCGCATTCATATTGATAGGGGTCGTAATCGGATTCGTAGCAAAGAAGAAGATAGACGAGGCAAATTTAGAGGCGGGCATGGGCGCGGCTGAGGCGCTAATCGCAGAGGCAAAGAGGTCGGCGGATAACGTCAAGAAGGAGGCCGAACTTGAGGCAAAGGACCTCATATTCGAGGGCAAGGCCGCCTTTGAGAACGAGACCCGCGAGAGGAGAAAGGAACTCCAGTCCGTTGAAAAGAGGGTGCAGCTCAAGGAGGAGGGCATTGACAAGAAGACCGAGGCCCTTGAGCGCAGGGACGCGGAGTTTGTAAAGCGCGAAAAAACAGTCGCGGCTGAGGAGACGAGGGTAAAGGAGCTTGAGCGCGAGGCGGCCGCTTCCCTGGCGGCGCACAAGACGAGGCTTGAGCAGGTGGCCATGCTCTCTTCCGAGGAGGCGAAAAAGCAGCTTCTTGACGCGATGGAGGGCGAGGCCAGGCTGGAGTCCGGAAAACTCTTAAAGCGCATAGACGAGGAGACAAGGGCCGAGGCCGATAATAAGGCCAAGGAGATAATCTCCCTTGCCATCCAGAGGTATGCCGGAGAGTACGTGACAGAGAGGACTGTGTCGGTCGTAAACCTCCCCAACGACGAGATGAAGGGCAGGATAATCGGCAGGGAAGGCAGGAACATCCGCGCAATAGAGGCCGCAACCGGCATTGACATAATAATAGACGACACGCCCGAGGCCATAATCCTTTCAGGACATAACCCTGTAAGGCGCGAGGTGGCCAAGATTTCCATAGAGAGGCTTATAACCGACGGCAGGATACATCCGTCAAGGATAGAAGAGGTAGTCACAAAGGTAGAGGCCGAGGTAGCCCAGACGATAAACGAGGCCGGAGAGAGGGCGATATTCGACGCCGGACTCCACGGCATCCATAAGGAGATACAAAAGCTCATAGGCAGGCTGAAGTACAGGTCGAGCTACGCGCAGAACGTCTATGCCCACTCCATGGAAGTCGCTTTTATATGCGGCATCATGGCCGCGGAGCTTGGGCTTCCGACGAAGATAGCGAGAAGGGCTGGGCTGCTCCATGATATCGGCAAGGCCGTTGACCACGAGGTGGAAGGGCCTCACGCGCTTATCGGAGCGGACCTTGCCAAGAAGTACGGCGAAGCCCCAAAGATAGTAGCGGCCATAGGCCAGCACCACGACGATCACCCTGAGTCCATATTCGGCGTGCTTGTGCAGGCCGCTGATACCCTTTCAGCCGCAAGACCGGGCGCGAGAAGAGAGATGCTCGAAAACTACGTCAAGCGCCTTGACGACCTTGAGAAGATCGCCAAGGGCTTTCATGGAGTTGAAAAGGCCTACGCGCTTCAGGCCGGACGCGAGGTAAGGGTAATGGTGGAACACCAACAGATCAGCGACGAAGGCGCGGTAGTGCTGTCAAGGGACATCGCAAAGAAGATCGAGGCCGAGATGAGCTACCCAGGACAGATAAGGGTTACGGTCATAAGGGAGTCAAGGGCCGTTGATTACGCGAGGTAATCTTGCAGGGCGGGCAATGCCCGCCCTGCAAAACTGAAACTACCCCACCCTTACCTCCCCTTGGAAAGGGGAGGGGCTTCTTTCAAGAAATCCCCTCCTTACCAAGGAGGGGCATGGGGAGGTTGTTGTATGTGCGGGGGGAGTTTTCCCCGTGTACCTGATGCTGATGCCTCAGGCGCGGGACGTAATGGGATTCGCAGTCCTCAGAGTTCATAAAAACTTCCAGTATATTTTCTCCGCAAGCCCAGCCGCATTGAATTCCACCACGAACTTCTTGCCGAGTTTCTTTCTCTGATAAACCCAGAAGTCGTACTGTTTTATTTCGTCAAGGCTGAGTTGCTCTGTCTTTTGCACGTCCACCTTCATTATCCCGCGCATCACATAGGCCGGAGCGCACAACGCCGTAAAAACCTGTTCCTTTGTCATGCCTATTGCAGGCTCCGCGTTTTTGATTGCCTTTTGAAATTCCGGGGATAGCGTGGATAAGTCGAGAGGTTCTTTCTGTATATACTTTTCCTGCGGCTCGTCGGGTGTTCTGTATTCATTGTTTTCGGGAGTTTTATAAATCAATCCCGAAACAAGAAGGCCGTCTCTCTCAACCGTTTCTTTTTTCGTAGTCAATAGTGTCCCTGCCGGAATCTCTACCGATGCCGCAAGCCAGTTTTTCCATGAAATTTCATTTTGGCCGAACTCGGTCAGAACACGGATGTTACACCGTGCATAATAAACGTTGTCATCTGCGGCGTAGACGGGCGAGGCGATGAGGGTGAACGAAAAAAGCAGTAATATCTCTTTCATGGCGGTCTCCGTGTTGAACTGAATTTTGTCCGGCGGGGGCGTATGAAACAGAATAATGTTAACAATGTTATCATTGTGCCGTCAAGCAAAATGATTACAATGATTACATTATGAAGAAGGGAACCCTTGTTGCCGCAAGGATTACGGATGAAATGAAAAAGGCGATCCAGTCCATTGCCGATAAGGACGAACGAACCCTCGGATGGATGCTTCGCAAACTTTTAACGGAGGCGTTGGAGAGTAGAGGGTTTTTTAAGGCTAAAAAGACCAAAGCAAGATAACGAAGGAAGTTTTCATGCTGTCAGGAGATAACCCCTGATGGCACATAAATTTTAAGGGGTTACGTCCCCCTCTCCCCCAAAGGGGAGAGGGGGAAAACGGAAGTTGACAGCCTCCTCTCTTTTTTTGTACTTCCCCGGAGGGGAGAGGAGGAATAAAAGGAAATTAATACGCCTTCCTCTGGAAAAGGGATATCTTAAACCTCCTCTCCCCTTTGGGGAGAGGACAGAGGTGAGGGGGAAGTTTAGCGGGCACAAAAATCTCACCCTTTATTCCTCTTCATGGTTTCGCGGGTTCGTCTCCCCATCCTCCGGTCTTACCACGATGCTTTATATTCGCTCACCACAACCTGCCCCGGCTTTGCGCCCTTTGGTTTTTTTACGTTTTGTGCTCCGGCGTCCCCTCACACCCATATTATCTCCACCATATGCGCCGCCTCTTTGAACTCAGGGTCTCCGGTAACGATGGCGGCCTTTTCGCGCATTGCGGTTGCCACGGCAAAGCAATCGGCGTATGACATCGGGTATTTGGCCTTGATTCTGGAGGCCGCGATTATATCATCAAAGGAATTTTCGACGATCGTTACCGGCAGATTCGGCAGTACGACCTCGATGAAATAATCGGCCTCCTTCATGCCCCTCGCCCTTGCGATGATATAGAAGCACTCGCCGACGTTTATCTCGTTCATCAAGACCGCGTTTTTTTCCTGTTCAGCGGTGAGCAGTTCAACGACCTTCCTGTAACCGTCCTCCTTCTTCAAGTATGCCATCATTGCATACGAGTCAAGTAATCTTTTCTTTTTCAAGCCGCGCCTCCTCTTTGCGCGCCTTTAAGAGCGCCTTGGTGAGAGATGCGCCCTTTTCAAATACGCCGCAGAACTCCTTGGCCGGGTTTTTTGAAAGAGGCGTAACCTCGATATGATCCTTGACGATCTTGATAAACAACTTGTGCTGAGGCTCTATGCCGAGCGCATCCCTTACCTCTTTTGGCATTACTATCTGTCCCTTGGATGATACCGTTACCGTAGGCATCGTCTTACCTCCATTTATTCGTCTTACCTTCTGACTAAAGTATAACAATATTGCATTAGTTAGTCAATCACCCTGTTAACCCTCTCTTCCGGTCTTACCACGATGCTCTTATATTCGCTCACCACAACCTGCCCCGGCTTTGCGCCCTTTGGTTTTTTTACGTTCTTTGCCGTGCTGTAGATTACCTCGGCCTTTGTTGCGTCTTTGTTCTTGCTGTAGTACGCGGCTATGGCGGCGGCCTCCTCTATTGTTGATTGGTCGGCCTTTTTGCCGGCGGTTTTTATCAGGACGTGCGCCCCGGGACATCCCAAGGCGTGGAGCCATATGTCGTCGTCCTTTGCGTACTTTCTTACGATAAGGTCGTTGCCGGTTCCGCTCGTGCCGCGCAGTATGACAAAGCCGTGTTTTGATGTTACGCGGCGTATGGGTTCGGCGCGTCCATCCGGCGCGGCCTTCGGCCTCTCCGGCGCGCCCGGCCTGAGATACCAGGCCTCGATAAGCTCCTCTTCAAGCGCCTCAAGACTGGGCGCGTCAGAAGCAACGGCAAGCTCCCATTCGAGGCCGTTTATATATTTAAGCTCCTCTTGCGTCTCAGGGATGCGCCTGGCAAGGAGCGCAATTGCGGTCTTTGCCTTTTTTGCGCGTTTGAAATACTGCTCCACGTTTTCCTTCGCGTTCAAGCGGGCGTCGAGTTTTATGTCAATTGCCTCAGGCGGTATCCTTTCGTAGTCAGTTGCCGCTGCCGATGAAAGACCGCGCCTTTGATTGAGCCTGTTGTAGTTCGCGGCAAGTATCCTGCCTAACCGCTCGTGCCCAAGGTTTTCCTCAGAGCGCGTTTTGTCGGCGAAGAGGTTTTCAAGTCTCCTCGACGCCTTTTTTTTCGCGTCGTTAATTGCGCGTTTTAACCGGCTGCGTTCGGACGTTTCATCAAGGCCGGTTGAAAGGGAGGAGTAGTGTCTGTCAGCGGCCTCGTTCCACGTCTCGCCTTCCAAGGGCGTGAGGCCTATATCTTCCGAGACAGGGGAGGCGGGGCATCGCGCCGGAGGCAGAGGGGAAAGGGGAAGCCCCGGAAAGACCGGCCTTATCGAATCGTGCGGGTCAAAGTATCTCAGCGCGTCGGCCACAAAGCCATGCTCATCAAGCAGTATGACGTTGGCCGACTTCCCGGTCAGCTCCGCAACAAGGGTAAAGCAGGAAGTAACTCCCTCTATGCGTCTTTTAAGATTGATCCGGACAATCCGCTCATCGGCGTTTTGTTCGACTCCGGTTATCATCGCGTCCTGAATACGGCTCCTCAGAAAGGCGCAAAAACGCGGCGGCACCGGCGGGTTTTCCGGCCTCTCGTTCGTAAGGTGCAGGCGGCAAAGCGATGGTTGCGTGGAGATGAGGAGCCTTACCTCGCCGCCTCTTGCGAATACGCGCAGCACGATATCCCTGCCCGTGGGCTCGTGTATCCGCGAGACCATGCCTCCGATAAGCCGCTCGTTCAATTCGAGGGCGATATGTTTTATCAACGCGGGGCGCATGGTGTCAGTATAACACAGCGCCGCTTCCGGGTTAAAGGGGGCTTGTTCCCTGTACTCGCGTCTTGGAAGAAAGGCATGGAAAAAAATTTGCTAAACTCAAAAACCCTCTTGACAAGAAATCGGGGATGGTTTATTATTCATCGCATTATTCGTCCTGTCATATCTTCCTACTAAGTTCGTAAAGTTGATCCTGCTGTAGTTTTGCAATACTATCTGAGGAAGCACAAAGGGGCAAAGGCGGCGAGGGCAGTAAACGGTCGTAGAGGCTTGTCAATCCGGTAAGGGTTAAATGGAACGGGTCGCATGAGCCGCCAATGAAGCCGGCAGCAAAGGTCACGGTTTACGCAGCATCAGATAGCAGAGGGCGCGGTATTTGTTTCGTGCGCCGGGTATTGCAACGCGCAGGAAAAACGGTTCATATCCCCGTCTTCCCGCTAAGTAACATCCCCGTGCAGTAGTAGTTTATATTGTGCAAAAATACTGATTTCAGTATCAGGACGGTGCTTTCCCGTCCATCTCAGGAACATGAAAACCATTATTACGCTTGTCATAATCGGGGTTATCGGAGCCGTATTCTTTGTTATCGGCTACGGGGTCAATGCCGCCTTTTTTTCGGACTTTACGCCTGAGCAGCCGATTGAGTTCAGCCATAAGATTCACGCGGGTGATAACAAGATACCTTGCATGTACTGCCATATCTATGCCGAGCGCTCCGGCGTCTCCGGCGTTCCCAACGTTCAGCGCTGCATGGGGTGTCATAAGATAATCAAGACCGACTCCCCGCTTATTCAGAAGTTGACCGGGTATTGGGACAAAAAAGAGCCGATCCCGTGGGTAAAGGTCTACAACCTTCCCGACTACGTGCATTTTACTCACAAGAGGCACATAAAGGCCGGACTTGACTGCAAGCTGTGCCACGGAGACGTTGCCTCAATGGACAGGATTACAAAGGTTGCATCCCTGCAGATGGGCTGGTGTTTGAACTGCCACGCCAGCAGGGACGTTGTCAACGGCCAGGACTGTTGGACGTGTCATAAGTAACACCGTAGGCGTATCTAACTAAGGACACCTGATAGATGAAACGCAGAGAGTTTCTTAAATTCATAGGCGCTGGCGGCGTTGCCGCCGCGGCCGGATTCATCTTCGGCAGGACGGGCAAGCCTCCGGGCGCAAAGCTCATGCCGGTGCTCATACCGGACGACAATATCACGCTTGGCCTCGCCAACTATTATTCGAGCCTCTGCACGCAGTGCGGCGCGGGTTGCGGCATACAGGTAAGGGTGATGGACGGCCGCGTAAAGAAGATAGAGGGCAACCCGGGCCATCCGG
>JBBTCG010000188.1:7888-9853 GCA_038043305.1 Deltaproteobacteria bacterium
AAGCTGTGCGCCCTTGGTCAGGCAGGGGTGCAATCTCTTTATAATCCCGACAGGATAAAGACGCCTTTGAAACGCAGGGGCGAGAGGGGCACAGGCGACTACGTCGAGATTTCATGGGACGAGGCGCTTGCCGCCGTTGCCGTGAATCTTACTGAGCTTGAGAAACAAAAGAAGGCCGACAAGCTCTTTTTCCTCACCTCACCTCAGCGCGGACAGCTGGCTCACTTGATGCGCGGCTTCATGTCAGCCATAGGCTCAACCAATATCCATGAGTATGAGCTCTTTCAGCACAGGAACCTTCAATATGCAAACAAGGTCTCCATGGGGATTGACGGCCTGCCGTACTACGACATCGCCAACACACGGTATCTGCTCTCCTTTGGCGCGGATTTTTCCTCAACGTGGGCGTCGCCCGTTAACATGAGTTACGGCTACGGACAGATGCGTCAGGGCTCAAAAGGGCACAGGGGCAAATTGGTGCAGATAGAGCCGCGCATGTCCCTTACCGGCGCGAATGCCGACGAGTGGGTTCCGGCAAGGCCCGGCTCAGAGCCTATCCTTGCCTTGGCCATTGCTCACGCCATTATTGAAAAGGGCTGGTATAAGGGCGCGGACGCATCAGCGTGGCGCTCGGTACTTGGCAGGTATTCGCCAAAGGACGTTCAAGACCTGACGGACGTGCAAGCGGAGCGCGTCTATTCAATAGCAAAAGAGATAAGTTCCAATAAGCCAAGCATGGCCATTGGCGGCGACGGCCTCGCCTCTTATGACAACGGCGTATCGGGACACGTCGCCGTGAACATACTGAATCATCTTATCGGCGCAAACGGCGCAATCGGCGGTGTGCTGCCAAACGACCACGACTCAGGCAAGACCGATTTCAAAAGGGGCATAGCGTCATTGAATCAGGCCGCTCTCTCAGGCAGCGTAAACGCGCTCATCGTGCATAACGCGAATCCGGTGTTTACGACCCCGACAACGGCAAAGACCGGAGAGGCGCTGAGGAAGATTCCGTTCATCGTGAGCCTTACCTCTATAATGGACGAGACGAGCGTATATGCCGACATAATACTTCCTATCCACACCGGCCTTGAGGACTGGGGGGACGACTCCCCTTCTACTGGCGTCGGTTTTCCGGTTCGCACCATGATGCAGCCGGTTGTGGCGCCGGTCTATGACACAAAAAGCGCGGGCGACATACTCCTTTCCGTTGCAAAGTCGCTCGGCGGGAAGAGCGATTCGTCTCTGAAAGCGCCAAGCTTTGCCCAGTACGTCAAGGATGCTTGGCGGGATAGGTACGCAAAGGACAGGGCAATGGCCTCAAGCGCGTTGACGTTCGAGGAGTTCTGGAACAACCTTCTCAAGAAGGGCGGTTGGTGGACTGATCAGGAGCCAAAGCGCAGGGGCATCAACGTATCGGCTCAGGCCGTTGTGGCTCATCTGCCGCAGGGACAGTCCAAGTTCGACGGCAAGGATACCGATTATCCGTTGTACCTTGTGCTTTACCAGCAGCACGGCATAAGGGACGGCAGGGGCGCGAACCTTCCGTGGCTTCAGGAACTCCCTGACCCGACCACGACGGTCGTGTGGGGCAGTTGGGTTGATATAAACCCTTTGGCCGCCTCAAGGCTCGGCATAAAGGAGGGGGACCTCGTAACCGTGGAATCCCCTTACGGCAAGGTTACGCTTCCGGCGTATCTATATCCGGCGATAAGGCCGGACACCGTGGCTATACCGATAGGACAGGGGCACAGCGCCTACGGAAGATTTGCAAGGAGCAGGGGGGTAAACCCGATAGAGATACTGCCCTTCAAGGAAGATGCGCGGAGCGGCGCGCTTGCCTTGAACGCCACCCGCGTAAGACTTGTCAAAGGCGGCAAGGGCAACATGGTCAAGATCGAAGGCTCCACAAAGGAGCTTGGAAGGGGCATCATCCAGACCGTTTCTTCAAAGGGATAGAGGCCG
>JBBTCG010000189.1:0-8493 GCA_038043305.1 Deltaproteobacteria bacterium
TAATGCTTTTTTCAGGCGCTAAGACCAACGAACGACAGGCCGAGGGCAAGGTGTTCCATGCGCTTGCAACCCATGCCAATATAGCGCTTGAAAGGCTGGTTACGCACATATTCGCCGAGGAAAGGAGGCTTACAAGCATACTCTCCAGCATGTCCGAGGCCGTCTATTTTATGGACAAGAAGGGCAGGGCAACCGCGGTTAACAAGAAGGGCATGGAACTCATGGAGCAGTTTTGCCACGCGGGTCTTGACTGCGTCGCCCTTAGGTCTGAGACGACAGGAGGCGGTTGTGCCGCGGACGGAGGTCCGGGATGCGAGCTGTCCGCGCTTTTCAACAGGTTCAGGGGTTTGGGTAACGGTTTTGACGGCAAGCTTTATACGGAGGAGATAAGGAACGGTAAGGGGCAGACCGTGCTTGTCGCCATTTCAAATTTATTGACCGAGGATGGCAAGGGCAACGGGTACGTCATCACGGCCAAGGACGTAACCGAGGAGAGGAGGATACAAAAAAGCGTCATGCTCACCGGCAAGCTCGCGGCGCTTGGAGAGATGGCCGCCGGCATTGCCCATGAGGTCAACAACCCTTTGCAGATAATGCTCGCCAACATAGAGCTTCTAAGCGACTCTGTAACGGAAAACGGCCTCAAGCGCCTTGAGGGCCTTAGAGACGGCGTGTACAGGATAAAGGGCATCATGCGCGACATCCTGATATTTGCAAGGGAGCAGACCACGGAGGTCGAGGACGTGGACTTGAACCCTCTTATCAAGGAGGTGGCAGGCATGCTTGGCCGCCAGTTCAGGCTGGCCAACATCGCCATGAGCCTTGACCTTGACAGGCGCTCGCTTGTCGTCCGCGCCAACCGGAACCTCCTTCAGCAGGTTATGATAAACCTCCTTCAGAACGCCAGGGACGCGCTTGAGGGAGCCGCATCAGGAACAGCGCCAAGGGTCTCGATAAGGACAGTTTTGCTGCCGGGCGGCATAGTCATCGCGGAGGTGTCGGACAACGGCCCGGGCATCCCTGAGAATATCATGGACAGGATATTCGATCCATTTTTCACCACGAAGGAGGTCGGCAAAGGCACTGGATTGGGGTTATCCATCAGCAGAAGGATAATCGTAAGCATGGGCGGCACCATCTCCGTGGCCAGTTCGTTGTCAATCGGTACAAGATTTACCATATCTCTCCTGCACAACAGGGACGCAAGGCGTAAGACTGCGGAGGTTACAGAGGCTCTGCCCCGCGATTACAGCAGGCTTCAAGATGCCCGGATGCTGATTGTGGATGATGAGGACTGTCTTGTGCGCTCGATAACCGAGGCGATTTCGGGCAAAGTGGCGGGAATAGATACCACTTCAGACGGCAAAACCGCGCTTGATATTATACGCGATAAGGATTATGATATATTTATCTTCGATATAAAGATGCCGGGTATGAGCGGAATGGAGCTTTACAGAAAGGTAAAGGCTCTGAAGCCGTATCTTGCCCAACGCGTAATCTTCATAACAGGAGATACCGAGAACGAGGCAACGAGCGCCTTTTTAAAGCTCAGCGGCTGCGGCTATCTTTCCAAGCCGTTCACCATACAGGAGTTGCTCGACAAAATGTGCAAATTTTAATGGAGGGTTCGTGAGATGACAGAGGCTATTTCCACAACCGCGTTTGCCGGCAAGACCGTGCTCCTCATTGACGACGATGATTTCATTGTGGACGTTGTCAGGCAGTCAGTCGGGCCGGTCGTGAGCGCGCTCGAAGTCGCAAAGGACGGCGTTGACGCGCTGGAAATATTGAAGAAGAAGGACTTTGACATCCTGCTTCTCGACCTCAAGATGCCGCGCATGAACGGCGTCACGCTCATAAACCACCTGAGGGATTTGAAGCCTCATCTCCTTGGACGCACGATCGTCATAACCGGCAACGCCGAGAGCAATACGGTACGCGCCTTTATCTCAGACAACGGATGCATGTACCTGCCTAAGCCATTTAACGTCAGGGAGCTCTACGGCGCCATGACGGCTCTTGTTCATGGAAGCGGCCGCAAGGCCGCCGGGGCCGCGTAAACTGCTTGCCGATAACCGTCTTAACCGATACCCGATTACCGTTTTTAACTGAGACGCTGCCGGGCGGACAACCCGGCACGTATTGGTCTCCTTTGCGTTGGAGTACGCGATAAGCATGCAGAAAAGGATAATGGTCGTTGATGACGACGCAAAGGCCGCGCTCGACATAGCCTCGATCCTTGAAAAAGAGGGGTTCATCGTCGTAACCTTTACAAGCGCGGTGCACGCGCTGAACGCGCTTGAGGCCGTTGAGGACATAGACCTTATACTTACCGACATACGCATGCCCGGCATGGACGGAATAGAGCTTCTTGAGGCGGCCTTGAATATGGAGAGGCCCGTGCCGGTGATCGTATTCACCGGGTTCGGCGACATTGACACCGCGGTCAACGTGATGAAGGCCGGGGCCTCGGACTTTCTTTGCAAGCCCGTGAGCGGCGCCGAGCTTGTCGTCAGGATGCGAAAGGTCTTTGAAAAGCAGCAACTTTCCGAGGAGGTGGCCTGTCTCAAAAAACGGCTTGAGGTTAGTCAGGGTCTCGCCAAGCTCGTCGGGAAAAGCAAGAAGATGCAGGAGGTCTACGCGCTTATAAGCGCCGTTGCTCAAACTAAAGTAACCGTGCTCCTGGTGGGCGAGACCGGAACTGGCAAGGAGCTTGTGGCAAGGGCGATACACGATACCGGAGAGCGCAAAGATGAGCCGTTCGTTGCAATCAACTGCGCGGCCATACAGAGCGCGCTCCTTGAATCCGAGCTCTTTGGCCACGAAAAGGGCGCCTTTACCGGCGCGTACGCCGCAAAGGCCGGCAAGCTCGAATGCGCCGGGGCCGGCACGGTCTTTCTTGATGAAGTGGGCGAAACGTCGCCCGCTATACAGTCAAAGCTCCTCCGTGTACTGCAGGAGGCGGAGTTCGAGCGAGTCGGCGGATTGAAGCCGATAAAGCTCAATGCCCGGATAGTAGCGGCCACCAATTCAAACCTTGAGGCAGCGGTAAAGGACGGCGGCTTCAGGCAGGACCTGTACTACAGATTGAATGTAATCCAGATAGAACTGCCGCCGCTGCGCGACAGGGAGGGCGACATACCGCTTCTTGCCGAGCATTTTTTGGACGTTTACAAAAAACGGCATCACAAGATGGTAGAGGGTTTCGCGCCCTCCGCAATCGAGCAGATGCTTGAGTATCACTGGCCGGGAAACGTTCGGGAGATGCAAAATGCCATCGAACGCACCGTTGTCACGAATCCGAGGAGATGGATTGACAAGATAGCAAGGCTTGAGTCGGCCTCAAGTCTTGCCAACGCATTTAACCGCCTGCCGACAAGGCTTGATTACCATAAGGCGCGTCTTACCATGGCCCATGAGCTTGACAGGACATATCTCCTGCACTTCATGCGTCAGGAAAAAGGGCAGATCGCAAGAGTCGCGGAGTTGATGGGGATAAGCACCCGTACCGTAAGCCGTATGCTTGAAAGGTGGGACCTCGACAAGACGTATTTTAAGAAGCCGAATAAGGGTTGACGAGGAGGAAAAAAGGCCGTGATGCTTAGAAGGATTATCTTCCTCTTGCGGGAGCAGTGGGTAGATACTGTCTAATCCTACTTCCTTTCACGGTCACGGTTCACGGTCTTTTTGTAATAATCGCACAGGTCTTTGAGAGCGCATTGGCCGCACAGCGGCGCTTTGGCCTTACATAGGTTCCTGCCGTGCGTGATAAAGAGCAACGTCGTCCTTGTCCAGCGCCTTTGTGCGATGATCGCGCATAGTTCGGATTCGATCTCATCCGGCGTATCCCCTGAGGTAAGGCCGAGCCTCCCTGCAACCCTCTTTACATGCGTGTCAACGGCAAGGGCATCCTTGCCGAATGCGTTGCCGAGAACGACGTTTGCGGTCTTTCTTCCAACCCCGGGCAGGCTAATGAGCGCATCAAGCGAGGCGGGCACGCTGCCACCAAAGTCGCTTACGATCTTCTGAGCCGCGCCCTTGAGGCCTTTGGCCTTGTTCCTGTAAAAGTTTATCGAGCCTATGGCCGCTTCAAGCGCATCCAAAGGCGCGTTAGCGTAGTCAGATGCCGCGCAATATTTTTTGAAAAGAGCCGGGGTTACGGTATTAACGTGTTTATCGGTCGTCTGCGCCGAAAGCATGGTTGCAATGAGGAGTTCAAGGGGATTAGAGTATTGGAGCGCCACTTTGGCGTCCGGGTACGTGGTCTCAAGTATGTCGAGTATCCGGCGCGCCCTGTCTTTTTTGTCCATATCATAAGCCGGGCGAGTCAATACTTTCTATCTATTACAAAATCGGCTACTGCGATAAGCGCGGCGCGTTCCATGTCAGGCGCGAATATCTCGATGTCCTTTTTCGCGTCGGCGATATAGCCCCTGGCGCGCTGAACCGTGTACTCGATGCCTTTGTGCCTGTTGATTATGTCCAACACCCCTGAGAGGCCGTCGTCGCTCATATCGTTCGATCCTATGGACTTTTTAAGATGCGCGAGTTCGTCCCCAACGGCCCTTTTCGCGGCATGTATGAACGGCATCGTAACCTTGCCTTCCCTGAGGTCGTTGCCAACGGCCTTGCCGAGGTCTTCGGCGGTGGAGATATAGTCGAGGCAGTCGTCCATCAACTGATAGGCTATGCCGAGTCCGAGGCCGAACGAGGCAAGGGCCGCCTGTTTTTCAAACGGTTGTTCGGAGATTATAGCCGGTATCTCGGCGGCCGCAGAGATGAGCACGCCGGTCTTGTTGGTAACCATCTCAAGGTATTCGGCCTCGGTGGTGGCCGTGTCCGCGTGCTTCAAAAGCTGCAACACCTCGCCCTCGGCCATGCGCGTGGTCGTCTGGGACAGTACGCTCAATACCTGTATGTCGTTGTTTGCCACAGCTATCGCAAAGGCCTTGGACAGCATATAATCCCCGACGAGGATGCTCGCGCCGTCTCCCCACACGGTGTTGGCCGTCGCACTCCCGCGCCTGAGACCGGCGTTGTCAACCACGTCGTCGTGCAGCAGGGTCGCCGTGTGGATCAGCTCTATGACTCCGGCAAGCGGTATATGCTTATCACCGCTATAGCCGCACAGGCGCGACGACAAAAGTAAAACCATTGGCCTGAATCTTTTGCCGCCGCTTTTTAATATGTATTGTCCCACCTTGCTTACAAGCTGAACGCCGGAGTTGATGTTCTTTCTGAAACCATCCTCCATCTCCGTCAGATCGTCCTTTACAAGGTCAAAGACCTCCTGTATGTGCATCACAGGCTCTGAGGCGGCTGTTTCTATTTTAGGCGGCATCCGTTAATACTCCTTGTGCATATAAAAAAGATGACCCCTGAACCCTTGCGTCAAGAGCGCCGGGTAGATTCAAATATAACGGATGGCAGGGGAATGTTGGTGATGTTACCCTATCCCGGCTCTACTGTCAAAGACAATTTGATTGAAAGACCGGGTTTCTCTAAAGCACGCACAACTCCCGTATCAAACAGCTTTTGCACCTGACAAGGTCTAATCTTTTCGGGCATTTGTCAAGGATGCCGAGTCTGCACAACGCAAAGTCGTACTTTATCGGGTCGCGTGCGTCAAGTTCCTTTAGGCATCCCGTAACCTCCTCGGCCATCTTCCAGTCGGGATTGCCCCTTGACGTAAGGCCGATGTTTTTTGCGATCCTTGCCACGTGGGTATCGAGCGGGATGATGAGCTTGGCCGGATCAACCTCTTGCCAGATGCCGAAATCGAGGGCGTCGGAGCGTCTGACCATCCAGCGCAGATACAGATTGAGCCGTTTGCATGGGCTTCCGTTGTCGGGAGACGGGAAAAAGAATCTTACGCCCGCGTGGTCTGGAAGGCCGCGTTGGCCGTATATGTCCGAGCAATCCAGAGAAAGCGCGTTTGAGGAAAACGCGGCAAGCGATGGCCTTATATTTTCATGGTTTGCGGAGTATCCCTTTAAGAAGAAGTTGCCTATGCCGCCTGATGTCTCAAACATCTGCCGCGCAAAATACAAGAGACAGGAGACATCCTCGCCCTTGTTGAATCTGTGCGTAAACCCGGAAAACCTTGCCCTGCCCTTTGTCGGCGTAAAGCCGGCGACATACCTTGCAGGCCACGGCCCAAGAACGTCAAGCACCTTTTCAACGCTCTTTTTTATGCCCGCTACCCTGCCGTAGGCAAGGCAAGAGGCTATAAGTCCTACTATTTCGCGGTCTTCGGAGCGCGAATACCTGTGCACGAACTCAAGCGGGTCAGATGATAGATAGGCGACGTCAAATGCCTTATACAGGTTGTCAAGACGGCGTTTTAGTTTAGCGGTCTTTGGATCCATCAATTTCAAGGTACGCAATTCCATGCCGAATGTCAATGAGAGACCGTGAACCGTGAAAGGATTCAACCCCCAACCCCCCCCTTATCATGGGGGGACTTTATCAGGGGGACTTCTACGGTTCACGGTATTTTCTGCTATACTTTAATCAAAATACGATTATTTTTAGAGGAGGTATATATGTTTACAGGAACTACGTCTTTCAAGATTGCGGCAATAGTTGCGCTGGTTTTTTTACAGCTCGGCGTTGCCCATTCAGCCGAATCGGAGCTTGTGAAAAGATTCAAGGACGCGCTTGAGAAGAACAACACGCAGGAGATGAGTTTTTTGATCTCAACAAGCAAGGTCAGTGTGCCGACTGAGATACGGGCGTTGCTGGCCGAGGCGGAAAGGCCGGATATTTCCAAGGAGGATAAGGACGAGAGATACAACATCGCGGAGATAATGGCGCGTGAGTACAAGGATGCGAGTGGCGACACAGGGATGCTTATCGAGGTCAAGAAAACAATCTTTAACGCGAGGCTTTCGACGACTATCCGGCCAACCATGTCCAACGGCGTTGCGGAGGTAAGGATACCAATGCCCACTGGCGCGTCGAAGAACGTATTTGTGCCCGACAACATCGTCATTAAAAAGGGAGAGACGGTGCGCTGGATTAACGACTCCGCCGTCATGCACGTATTCTCCTCCTTAAAGCTCATAAGCGCGGGCGGGGTATCCTCGCCAAAGATCGAGCCAAGCTTGAACTGGGAGGCGAGGTTTGAAAGACCCGGCGAATACTACTATATCTGCTTCATACACAGCAGCATGATAGGAAAGATAACCGTTGAGGAGAAGTAGAGCCGTGAGCGGCTCTGGATTTCTGAGCGGGGCGTTGGAAGCCGCTGTGCTTCCAATACCCCGCACCATTTTGAGTCTCAAGTTATTTTGATTATTACCGATAAAAGTATAAGACGTAAAGACCGTGAACCGTGACCGTGAAAGACAAGGACAAGGCTTTAGCCTTGCTTAAAGGCCGTGATGCGTGGGCGTGAAAGGATTCAACCCCCTAAATCCCCCTTATCAGGGAGACTTCTACGGTTCACGGTATTTAAGACTTGCTGGTTTGTTTTGTTTTTTGTATACTTACTAGACACGTGTTCGCTAAGCCATATTCCCATTTTCTGATACAGGAGGTCTACCCAATGACATTCAAGAGATTATCCATTGGCGGTATCCTTGCCTTTGCGTTGTTTTTTGCGTCAGGCAAACCAGCATACGGCGCCGACTCCGAGATTGTAAAAGGCTTCATAGAGGCGCTTGAGAGCAACAACGCAATAAAGATTAGTCAGATAATCGAAGACAACAAGGCCAAAATACCGGCTGAAATCAAGACGCTGCTGGCTGAGGCGGCCGCGCCTAATATCAGCAGGGAGGAGATGGAGGCCAAGTTCTATATCGCCGAGCTGATGGCGCGTGAATACAAGGATATAAGCGGGGACACAACCACGCTTATAGAGGTGAAAAAGACCATATTCAACTCGAAACTTTCGTCCCCTGTCAGGTCAACAGCGGTAAACGGGGTGCATGAGGTGCGGCTTCCCAAACCCACGGCAACGGCTAAAAACGTCTTTCTCCCGGACAACGTCGTCATAAAGAAGGGTGAGACCGTCCGCTGGATAAACGATGACTCGTTAGCCCATATATTCTCGTCCATGAGGCTCATCGGCATGAGCGGTATATCTTCATCGTCCGTTGAGCCGGGCAAGAGCTATGAGTACAAGTTTGAAAAGCCGGGCGACTACTATTATATCTGCTTCATACATAACGGCATGGTAGGCAAGATAACCGTTGAAGAAAAATAGCGTTTGCCTTTTAATTGTCCATAGTCAAACAAAAACCCCCGTTCTGACGAGCGGGGGTTTTTGTTTGATATTCGGTTTTTTTCTAAAAAGAAAAGTAATCGGTCGCTACCTCCCTGCCTCCGGCCGGGCTGTCTCGCTTCCGGCTTGCCTCTCGGCAAGCCTCATCCTCGCATCCGCTCGGCGCTCGGCAGCTTTCGAATCCTGCATGTTCTAATTGAATAAATGGTCGGGGCGAGAGGATTCGAACCTCCGGCCCCCGCGTCCCGAACGCGGTGCTCTACCAG
>JBBTCG010000190.1:0-6279 GCA_038043305.1 Deltaproteobacteria bacterium
ATCATCTCTGCAGGGCTTGAAGTCCTAAACGCAAAAAGATTGCCCATGATGATGCCGCCGTATCTCCACTGCTCTGCATAGCTTCTACAACGGCTAATGGTTCGATCGTCATTTGTTGCATCTGCTGTAGATGGATTCAAGCCTATAAACATAACCTTGTCTTGAGATTCATCCCATGTACGCCACAGCGCATACCGATACAATCGGCAGACTGACATCACTGCATTATCTTCATTCATATATCCTTCCACAGTTTTTGTCTTATGCACCATCCCCCTACAACTCCACCACGTCCCCGTCCTCCGGCGTATGCACTTTGAATCCGAACCTGTCCCTTGCAAGGGTGGCAAGTGAATCTCTGGCCTCTTTTTCGCCGTGCACCATATAAACCTCAGGAGAGTCGTTAAAGGCGGCAAGCCAGTCGAGAAGCTCCTCTCTTCCGGCATGGGCTGAAAAGCCGTTTATCGTGTATATCGGCGCCTTGACAACCACCTGCTCGCCAAGCACTGACACGGCCTTTGCGCCGTCAACGAGGCGCCTGCCGAGCGTGCCTTCGGCCTGATAGCCGACGAATATTATCCCGCATTCGGAGCGCCAGAGGTTATGCTTGAGGTGATGCCGTATCCTGCCTCCCTCGCACATGCCGCTTCCGGCTATGATGATGCAGCCTGACCTGACCCTGTTGAGCTTCATGGAGTCTTCCACCGAGCGCACGAAATGCAGCCTCATTGAATAGTCCTTGAGGTTGCCGGTGAAGAGCCTTCTTGCCTCGTCGTCAAAGCACTCCGGATGCGCCACGTAGATCCTTGTAACCTCCGCTGCCAGCGGGCTGTCAAGGTATACGTCTATCTTATAAAGACGCCCCTCCCTCACGAGATTGTTTATGATGTACAGAAGGTCTTGCGTCCTGCCGACCGCGAACGACGGTATGTAGACGTTGCCGCCGCGCTTGAAGGTCGTCTTGATGGCAGCGGCAAGTTCGGCTATGCTCTCGCTTATGGGTTTATGAGACCTGTTGCCGTAGGTGGACTCCATGATAACGTAGTTTGCGGCATCGGGCTTGAACGGCTCTTTTATTATGGGGTTGTCCTTTTTGCCGATGTCGCCTGAGAAGACCAGCTTCTTTTCGACGCTTGAGTCCTGAAACCATATCTCCACCGAGGCTGAACCAAGGATATGCCCGGCATCCAAAAACCTGTACTTGACGCCGTTGCCCAGATGAAAGACCTTATCATACGGTTTGGTATCGAAGAGCGGCAGGAGATTTTCAACGTCTTCGGTGGTGTAGAGCGGCTCTGCCGGAGCCATGCCGGTCCTCATGCCCTTCTTTGTAAGCCACTCGGCGTCGCTCTGCTGGATGCCGGCTGAGTCATAGAGCATCGGCTCAAGGAGGTCCCGCGTGGGAGAGGTCGTTATCACCCTGCCCTTGAAGCCCTCCTTCAATGCCTTTGGCAGCATCCCGGAATGGTCTATGTGCGCGTGGGTTACGAAGATGTAATCCAGCCCGGTTGGATCGAACGGGAAGGGGAGCTTGTTGACGTTGTCTGAGCCGCTGCCCTGACGCATGCCGCACTCAACCAAAATCCTGAGCCTGTTAACCTCTATATAGTAACAGGACCCGGTTACGGTGCTTGCGCCTCCGACGAATTGAAGCCTCAAGGTAAACTCCTTCAAGCTGTCATGGCGTCATTCTAACTTTTATTCTACCATAACGAGACGACAAAGAATAGACGGATATTTTCTTGATGTCAAAAAAATGTCGAACAACGGCCTGAATCATTGAACAGGCAGAGTAGTAACGTCAAAAGCATGGTTGACAGAAAAATAAATTTGTGTTTAATTATGCTTACGGATGTTATTGAGGAGAGGTGTATCAAGCTTCTTACCAATGCAGTCAAAAGATGGAAAGGAGGCAGGACAAGATGCAGATGGAAGAGATAAAGAAAAAGGCTAAGGCCGTTGGCATCAAGACCGTACCGGCAAGGGCGAAAAAGCTGGAGCTTGTAAGGCAGATACAAACCGCTGAGGGCAACGTCCCCTGCTTTGGGACGGCAAACGGCTATTGTGATCAATTGACTTGCTGCTTTTATAAGGACTGCATAGGCAAGGATTACTGACGTAAGCAGCAAAGTCCGCGCCGTGTCATTCAGCCCAAACGCCTGAGTTGCAGCGCCACCCATGATTATTGCTCATGCTTGAGGCTCAAACAAGAGAGCCGCCCTTCAAGGGCGGCTCTCTTGTTTGTGAGGCCGTTGCAACGGAGAACCTTCATACCTGTTCAACCGTCTTGATCTCATGGGCGTATTTTTTGATAGTGCTTTCCACGCCGGATTTGAGCGTCAATGCCGCTGACGGGCAGCCGTGACATGCGCCTGTAAGCTTCACCTTCACCGTGCCGGACGCCTCTTGAATTTCAACAAGCTCAACGTCTCCGCCGTCCGCCTGAAGATACGGACGCACCTCGGCAAGCGCGGCCTCAATCTTTTTTCTAAGTTCCTCTCCTGTTGCTCTTGGCAAGGCAAGCTTTCTGATGTTGACTACCCAGCCGTCCGTTCCCTTTGACACGTAGTCCCATGCGTAAGTATCCTTATACGCCCCCTCGAACTGATACCGGAGCGGCTTAGGGTCAAAATCGTTTGTTATCTGGAGCGTGGCCTCCTCCTCCAACTTCTCCCACGTATCCAGCACACGCGGGTGTCTTTCATGCACCGGCACCTTCCGCAAATCCATCTTAACGACGTTGGCATCCATGAGGCCTCCCCCTCCCAATTATAATCTCTTTGACGTATCTTTCTATTTTATACTAAAATCGGCCTCTATACTATATGATTTATGTCAGCGCACTTGCTCGGCGCGAGGATGTACTGATGCGGAACCGCTATAAAGATACCCCTTTCCTTTTACTGACACAGAATAAGATACATTACCGCATATAATAAAGCGCTTGCGCCGGTTTTTTGCGTATGCTAAATTATTTTGCTCAACGCTAAACCCCTGGGGAGTTGAAGGATGCCTATAACGACAAAGGACGTATTGCACGTTGCAGACCTTGCGAGGCTTGAGGTGAATGAGGCGGACGCCGCCCTCTACACGGCCCAGCTTCAGAAGATATTGGGGCACGTGGAAAAACTATCCGAGGTGGATACGCAAGACGCCGGCAACAAGGCAACGGAGACGGCTGGTACGCGCGTGCTGCGCGAGGACAAGGCCGTTAAGGGCATGTCGCAGGACGACGCATTGAAGAACGCGCCTGAAAGATCAGACGGCTGCATAAAGGTGCCGCAGATAATAGAATAGGTTCTTCCTGCCAAGGAGCATTACATTGGATCTGACATCTCTTACAGTTCACGAACTTTCCGCGTTGCTTCAAAAAAGAGAGGTCTCTTCGGTTGAGGTTACGAGCGCGTACTTAAAGCGCATCGCCTCTCTCAACGAAAGGCTCGGCGCATATATCACCGTTACCGACGTTGAGGCAATCGCCGCGGCCAAAGAGGCCGACAAACGACTGTCCAGCAACACGGGGGCACCTCTTACCGGTGTGCCCATATCGGTCAAGGACATATTCTGCACTGCGGGCGTAAGGACGACATGCGCCTCGAAGATACTTGAAAACTTCATACCTGCCTACGACGCCGCAATAGTTGCCAAACTCAAAGACGCCGGGGCCGTGATACTCGGCAAGAACAACATGGACGAGTTCGCAATGGGGTCGTCCACCGAGAACTCGGCGTTTTTTCCGGCAAGGAATCCGTGGGATTTACAGCGCGTGCCCGGCGGCTCATCAGGCGGGAGCGCCTCGGCCGTTGCCGCTGATCTCTCAGCCGCGTCCGTTGGCACGGATACCGGCGGGTCAATAAGGCAGCCCGCCTCATGTTGCGGCGTAGTGGGACTCAAACCCACTTACGGCCGCGTATCAAGATACGGGATGATCGCCTTTGCATCATCGCTTGATCAGGCCGGGCCTATAACCAAGGACGTAACCGACGCGGCCATCATGCTTGCCGCCATTGCCGGACACGACCCGCTCGACTCGACCTCGGTTGACTCAAGCGTGCCGAACTTTCCCGGTCTTTTAAGCCGCGGGGTTAAAGGTCTCAGGATAGGCATCCCAAAGGAATACTTCATAGAGGGCATGGATTCAGAGGTAAGCGCCTCTGTAAACAACGCGCTTGATTGCCTGAAAAAAGAAGGCGCGCTTGCCGTGCCAATAACCCTGCCGCACACCGAATATGCGGTGAGCGTTTACTATCTTCTTGCAACCGCCGAGGCGTCAAGCAACCTTGCGCGTTTCGACGGCGTGAAGTACGGCCTGCGCGTGGGGGCTGCAAGCCTTATTGACATGTATAAAAAGTCCCGCGCCGCAGGATTCGGCCCGGAGGTCAAGAGAAGGATAATGCTTGGCACTTACGCGCTCTCAGCCGGATATTACGACGCCTACTACAAAAAGGCGTCCGAGGTAAGGGCGCTTATAAAGCGCGACTTTGACGAGGCATTCAAGACATGCGACGTGATTGCCACGCCGACATGCCCGACCCCGGCCTTCAAACTGGGCGAGAAGACCCAAGACCCGCTGACCATGTACCTGTCCGACATCTTTACCATATCATGTAACCTTGCCGGGATACCCGGCATATCCGTGCCGTGCGGGTTTACAAAGGACAAACTGCCCATAGGGTTGCAACTCCTCGGCGCTCCGTTTGACGAGGCAACGATACTAAGGGCCGCTTATACGTTTGAGCAAACGGCCGGGATTAGAAAAGAAAAGTCGGGGCTATAAGGAGTCTTTCAAATGCAATACGAAGCGGTTATCGGCCTTGAGGTTCACGCGCAGCTTCTCACCAGTTCAAAGCTCTTTTGCGGCTGCTCGACAAGGTTCGGCGCGGAGCCGAACACGCAGGTATGCCCGGTCTGCCTCGGGATGCCGGGGACGCTTCCCGTGCTCAACGCAAAGGCGGTGGAGTACGCAATAATGACCGCGCTGGCCGTTGACTGCGCCGTCAACTCCAGAAGCGTCTTTGCAAGGAAAAACTACTTTTACCCTGACCTGCCCAAGGGCTATCAGATCTCCCAGTACAACGAGCCGCTCTCGTCGCGCGGACGTCTTGACATCACAACGGAGAGCGGCCCGAAAACCATCGGCATAACCCGCATCCATATAGAAGAGGACGCCGGAAAGCTCCTGCACGGCGAGGGAGCCGATGAAGGCTTCAGTTACGTTGACCTCAACAGGGCCGGGGTGCCGCTCATAGAGATAGTGAGCGAGCCTGATATACGCACGGCGGACGAGGCGGTTGCCTACCTCAAGGCGCTAAGAGACATACTGGTGTATCTCGGCGTATGCGACGGCAACATGGAGGAGGGGAGTTTCCGCTGCGACGCAAACGTCTCGATAAGGCCAGTTGGACAGGCCGCGCTCGGGGTAAAGGCGGAACTTAAAAACATCAACTCTTTCAAGTTCGTCAAGGACGCCATCACTTACGAGATACAGCGCCAGATTGACGTGGTGTCGGACAACGGAGTGGTCATTCAGGAGACGCGCCTTTTCGATTCAACAAGGGGCGTTACAGTATCCATGCGCTCAAAGGAGGAGGCGCACGACTATAGATATTTCCCTGAGCCTGACCTTGCTCCTCTCGTCGTAAATGAGACCGACGTTGGCAGGCTCCGTGAAGGCCTGCCTGAGCTGCCTGAGGCAAAACGCGGCCGCTTCATTAACGCATACGGCATTCCGGCTTATGACGCGGGGGTGCTCACGTCAACCCGCGCCCTTGCCGACTATTACGAGGAGCTTGTCCGCCTGACCGGGGAGCCTAAACTCGCCTCGAACTGGATCATGGGCGAGGCCTTGCGGCTTCTTAACGACAACGGGGTGTCAATAACGGAAAGTCCCGTAAAACCCGCGGCAATCGCCGCTCTCCTTGCCATGATAAAGGACGGACGCCTTAGCAACAAGATGGCCAAAGAGGTCTTTGAGGAGATGTTCAAGACCGGCAAGGCCGCTGGGGAGGTCGTCAAGTCAAAGGGGCTAACCCAGATAAGCGACGAAGGGGCGCTTGCCGGAATAATCGAGGCCGTAATAAAGGCAAACCCTGAAAACCTTGAGCGCTACAGGAGCGGCAAGGACAAGTTGTTCGGCTTCTTCGTCGGAGAGGTGATGAAGGCCACGAAGGGACAGGCAAACCCTGTGGCTGTAAACAAGCTCCTCAAGGAAAGACTCACGGGGTGAGGATGCAGGGCAGACCTCGCAGCCTGTGTGCCCATAATTTCGGGGGAAGATCA
>JBBTCG010000191.1:0-7145 GCA_038043305.1 Deltaproteobacteria bacterium
CCTCGATTACGGGCGATGGCTTTAAGACCCTGAGAGAAGGTCAGAGAGTTGACTTTGAAGTGACCAAGGGTCCGAAGGGCCTCAAGGCCGAGAACGTAGTACCTGCCGTCTAAGTTGACGCGCTAAGCAGGCACTTAAGGCCGCCATCCTTTTGGATGGCGGCCTTTTTATTCTCTCATTGCCGGGATTCAACGCCTCCCATGCTCCGTTTACATCCGTGCCAGATGCAGCCCGAATAAAGGGTAACCAAAATTCCTTAAAGAGGTGCTATCTATGGAAGAAAAGCTGCTTATGGACGTTGTGCCCGGGCTTGAAGGCATCCCTGCGGCGGAATCGGCGGTGAGCTTCATTGACGGCGACGCGGGCATACTGGAATACAGGGGCATACCGGTCGAGACGCTCGCCGAGAAGAGCACGTTCCTTGAGGTGGCGTATCTTTTGATGTTTGCCAAGCTCCCGTCAAAGGCCGAGTACGAAAAGTTCAGCGCCGACATTACGAATCACACGAGACTCAAACTAAAGATACTGAGGATGATGGAACTGCTGCCTGAAAACGGGCACCCGATGCACTACCTTCAGGCCGTAACCTCCGCAATGGGCATGTACTATCCGGCGCGGGACACGTTGAGCGCTGAGACGCGCTATTCATCGGCCGTGAGGCTCATTGCCAAGCTCCCCACCATAGTCGCGGCCTGCCACAGATTGAGGCACGGGGACGCGCCCATACAGCCGCAAAACCACCTTTCATTCGCCGCCAACTTCTATTACATGCTTTTTGAAAAAGAACCTACCCCGCTTGTCGAAAAGATTATTGACGTCATGCTCATACTGCACGCGGATCACACGATGAACGCCTCCACCTTCAGCGCCCGCGTCGTCGGCTCGACGCTTGCGGACCCTTATACCGTTGTTTCGTCGGCCATAGGAACTCTCTCAGGGCCGTTGCACGGCGGGGCAAACGAAGAAGTGGTACACATGATAGAGGAGATAGGCTCAAAGGAGAACGTCCGTCCGTTCATCGAAGGAAAGATAGCAAGGAAGGAAAAGATAATGGGCATCGGCCACAGGGTCTATAAGACGAAAGACCCGCGCGGGACCGTGCTCAAGGAATATATAGCAATACTGTGCGGCGACAAGGGACTTTGCAGCGGCGTTCTGGAAATCTCGGAGGAGATCGAAAAGGTCGTGCACGAAAAGCTCGCGCATAAGAAGCTCCACCCGAACATAGACTTCCACTCAGGCATAGTCTTCAGCGGCATAGGCATCCCGACGGAGCTCTTTACGCCGATATTCGCAATGGGACGCGTGGCCGGGTGGCTTGCACACTGGATGGAGCAGCTAAAGACCAACCGCATCTACAGGCCGACTCAAAAGTACACGGGTTTGAGGAAGATGCCGTACGTCCCGATATCGGACAGGACTGAATAAGATACGTCAATACAATAGGCGTTGCACTATCTATCAAAGGAGCGCTCCAACCAATGCCTCGTAACTTCCTTTCCGCGATGAACTCAAGGCCGCTTGTCTTTGACGGAGCGACAGGCACCATGCTGCAAAAGTTCGGCTTAAAGCCGGGCGGCTGTCCCGATGAACTGAGCCTTGCTAACCCTGAGATGGTGCGTAAGGTGCACAGGGCGTACATAGAGGCGGGCGCGGATATTATCACGACCAACACCTTCGGCGCAAACGAGGCAAAGCTCAGGGAGTACGGGCTTGAAGGGAGACTCAGGGATATTAATATCGCGGCCGCCGCGTGTGCCCGTAAAGAGGCGGCAGACCGGTTCGTCGCGGGCGGCCTCGGCCCGACAGGCGGTTTCGTTGAGCCTGTGGGCGACGTCTCCTTTGACGACGCGGTCAGGATATTCGCGGCGCAGGCTAACGCGCTTAAAGAAGGCGGAGTAGACCTGTTCATCATAGAGACCATGATGGACATAAAGGAGATGAAGGCCGCTATCATCGTGGCGCGGTCAACCGGCCTTCCGATAGCGGCCACCATGACCTTTGACGAGACCATGCGTACCGTTCTCGGCACGCCTCCGGAGTCGTTCGCTATCATGGCCGCCTCGCTCGGCGTAACCTGTCTCGGCGCAAACTGCTCGCTCGGCATAGAGGGCATCTACAAGGCCATACAGGCCATGAGCGCGGTGGTGGACACTCACCTTATCGCGCAGCCCAACGCCGGGATGCCTCAGCTCAGGGGCATTGAAACCGTCTTTCCGGCCTCGGCGGATGAGATGGCCGCCTGGGCCGAGAGGCTCGCTCTGGCCGGCGTGCGCGTCCTCGGCGGATGTTGCGGCACCACGCCTGAGCACATAAAGGCAATGGGCGCGGCATTCAGGGCGGCTTCCTTGTCAAGCGGAAGAACGCGCGCCTTTACCGCGCTCTCAGGCAGGAGCTCGTTTACGCTCTTCGGCGGCTCTTTTCCGGCAATCGTAATAGGAGAGAGGATAAACCCGACCGGCAAAAAACTACTTGCTCAGGAGATAAAGGAAGGCAAAACGACCGCCATAAGAAACGCGGCAAGGGAGCAGGCCGCGGCGGGCGCGCTCGCGCTCGACGTTAACGTCGGAGTGCCCGGCATGGACGAGACCCCGGCGATGAAGAGCGCGGTATTCGCGGTCAACGAGAACTCCTCGCTTCCGCTTGTCATTGATTCGTCGAGTCCTGATGCCCTGCGCGCCGGGCTTAAAGCCGTTGACGGAAAGCCGCTCATCAACTCCATAAGCGGAGAGGAAAAGAAGCTCTCGACCATCATGCCGCTTGCAAAGGAGTTCGGGGCCGCGCTTCTCGTTCTTACGCTTAACGACGCGGGCATTCCCGATACGGCCGAGGGCAGGTTCAAAGTAGCTGAGGCCGTGCTTAACCGGGCGTTGAAGATAGGCATAAGACCGGAAGACCTCGTGATAGACTGCCTTGCAATGACGGTAAGCGCCGCGCCTTCAAGCGCCGTTGAAACGCTCAAGGCCATACGGCTCGTAAAGGAGAGGCTTGGGCTTTCGACGGCGCTCGGCGTAAGCAACATATCATTCGGCCTTCCTGCAAGGGAGGTCATAAACGCGGCCTTTCTCACGATGGCGATGGCGGCCGGTCTTGACGCGGCGATAATCAACCCGAACAACAAGGCCATGATGGACGCATACCACGCATCCCTTGTGCTGATGAGCAGGGACGTGCGCGCCGAGCGCTACATAAAGAGACATCAGGCCGCTCAATTGACTGAGACGCCTCATGCCGCGCCCACCTCCCCGTCTCCCGCGCCAATTGATATAGGCGCGCGCCTTTCAAAGGCCATAGTCGAGGGCGACGAGGAGAACATCGTCTCCCTCGTTGAGCAGGCGTTGAAAGAGGGCTGGGAACCGTTGAAGATAAGCAACGGCGCGCTGATACCCGGACTTGAAGAGGTTGGAAGGCTGTTTTCCTCCAACCGATACTATCTGCCGCAGGTCATGTTGAGCGCCGACACCATGAAAAAGGCATTCGGCCGCCTCAAGCAGGAGTTTAGCGCAAGCAAAGGGCCGTCTGCCGGACGCGTGCTTCTTGCCACGGTCGAGGGCGACATCCACGACATCGGAAAGAACATCGTTGCAACGCTCCTTGAGAATCACGGCTTCGAGGTCATAGACCTCGGTAAGAACGTCCCGTGCGAGAGGATAATAGAGGAGGCCGTTAAAAACCGCGTTGACGTGGTGGGACTCTCCGCTCTTATGACGACAACCGTTATGGAGATGGATACCGTTATAAAGGCGCTTAAAGAGCGCGGCATAAAGACGGCTACTATAGTCGGCGGCGCGGTCGTTACTCAGGAGTTTTCCGACAAGATAGGCGCGGACCAGTACGGCGGGGACGCGCTTTCAGCCATTGACAAGATTAAAAGACTTATAGCACAAAAACCGTGAACCGTGATGCGTAGAAGTCCCCCTGATAAAGTCCCCCTGATAAGGGGGATTTAGGGGGTTAGGGGGTTGGGGGTTAAATCCTTTCACGGTCACGGTCAACGGTCACGGCCTTTATGGTAATGAATCCTGAGAATCCCAACTCCGGCCACAGGAGACGGCTCAGGGAGAGGTTTGCAAAATCCTCCCTTGAGGGCTTTCACGACTACGAGGCGCTTGAACTGCTCCTTACCTTTGCCATACCTCGCAGGGACGTAAAGCCGCTTGCAAAAGAACTGCTACGGCGGTTCAAGGGTTTGAACGGCGTATTGGACGCAACCGCGGAGGAGTTGCAAACGATAAAGGGCGTGGGGAGCGGCGCGGCAGCGCTCATTGCGATAGTAAAGGAGGCTTCCACGGCCTATCTTAACGAGACCCCGGCCAACGCAAAGACGATAAGATCGGCAAAGGACGTTGTCGCCTGCCTTGGAAAACAACTTTCACTTTCATCGGACGAAAAGGACAAACTCTTTGCCGTCTACCTTAGCGCCAAAAACGACGTGCTCGGCATAGAAGCGGTTTCAATGGGCGCGCTTGAGAAGGGCGGCGCAGGCACAAGAAAGATCATCTCCGGCGCGCTCAGGCATAATGCCCGCTCCGTGATCTTCGTCCACAGCCGCCAGCCGGGCGAGGCCAACCCGTCAAACGCGATGGAACGCGCCATTGCAATGGAACTGGCCGCCGCAGCCTCGGCAATCGAGGTCATCGTGCACGATTATATAGTCGCCTGCGAAGATAAACTTCTCAGCGCCTACGAATCAGGCTGGCTTGGGCGATGAGGCTATAAAGGGGGTAGGGTAATGGGAAAAGCTCAAATTGGCATTCCAAACCCATCGTGCTGTTGTGGCCTCGCCGCACGCAGGCTCCGAATAAATAATAAAGCAACGTAGATACCGTTTTCCCCGTCAAGCGTAGTCGAGCGGAATTCCGGCGCACGGGATCCGCCTCTGGAGTTCGGGTCATCTTCCCCTTGCCTTCAGCGTCTCAACGAGGTGCTCCTTTGCTTCTTGCACGGAGCGGGCTATCGTCCAGCCCTTGGCAAGACCAACGGCTATAGCCGCGGAGAGTATGCAGCCGGTGCCGTGGAATATCTTGAGACTGCCTTTAAGCCGCTTTGCGCTGAAGTATTGGTACGCCTTTCCGTCGTAGAGCACGTCAATTGCCCGTCCCTTCAGGTGTCCTCCCTTTACGAGCGCAAAGGCCGCGCCAGGACCGGTCAATATCCGTGCCGCCTCCTTCATTGACTCAACGTCGTTTACAACTATGCCCGTGAGAGAGGCGGCCTCAACAAGGTTCGGCGTAACGATGGTTACAAGGGGCAAAAGCTCTCTGTAAACCGTTGCGCCTCTGCCCTTCATCAGCGGGTATCCGCTCGTTGAAAAAAGCACCGGGTCGAGCACTATGTTATGAAGCTTCGCAGACCGTATTATTTCAACAACGGCCTTTACATTCGCGGCCGTAGCGAGCATCCCTATCTTTACCGCGTCAACCCTGAACTCCTCAAGAAGCGCGCTTACCTGCTTCTTTACAAACGACGCGCTCACCGGAAGCGACGCATCTACCTCCGAACAGTTCTGAGCGGTCAGCGCGGCAACCGCAGATAGTCCCCTTACGCCGAGAGCAGCGAATACCGAAAGGTCGGCCTGAAGGCCGGCCCAGCCAGAGGGATCAGAGCCTGCTATGGTAAGCACCGTTTTCATTGCCAATAGTAGTACTGAAAAAAGGACTGTCCAACGCCGATGACGAAACCGACGGCCGCGCCAAGCCACGCAAGGTGTCTTAGCTCAGTTGAGATGAAGGCCGTCAGAAGTCCTTCAAACCTTTCAAGGTCAAGGCTGTCAATCTTGGCGACGACGTGCTTTTTTATGTCCACCTTTTCCTTGAGCTTCGAGGCGAGCAAATCCTTTTTCCTGTCTATCTGCGTGAGGATTTCCTTTGTGACGAGGTACTTGACGTGGTATTTGATGTTATCGGCCACAAGCCCTATGACAGGCAGGGCGCGGAGCTTACTTGAAAACCTGTGTTCAACGGCCTCCTCAACGGTCTTTTCCACTTCGCCCTTCCAGTCCAGGCCGTCAAGCGACGTTGCGATCTCCTCGGACGACAACAACTCCTTTTCAATCGTGTGGGCAATAGAGCGGGCTATGTCTTTTCTTCTCTTTGGTATGATGCCTTGGAGCCTGTAGCCGAACAGATCAACAGGGATGTGCGGCCTGAACAGGAGCTTTATGGTAATGTAGTTGGTGAACCAGCCGATTATCGCGCCGACGATGGGGGGCAACAGAAGGTGTAAGTTCATTTATGGGCGCTCCGTCGTTAAAAAAGCCGTTACGGGGCAATCCCCTTTTTCTTCAACTCCTCATCAAGGTATTTTTTGTAGAGGATGTCCCATTCGCGGCTCCCTTCGGGCACGTCCCTTGAAAGAGAGCGTATCTTATCCCGCGCCGCTGTATCGGCCTCATCCTCGACCTTAAGGCAGCGCGCCATTATCAGCTTTATCTCGTGGAGCGCCTTTTCCTCATCGCTGAAGTCAACAAGGTCATCGTTCCAGATGCCGTCAAACACAAGATGCGCCAGATGGTTTATCCTGTCGTCAGAGAGCCTCAAAGCACTATGCCCCTTTCCTTTGCGAGCCGGTTCTTTATCATGCTGAACATCTTTCTGTAATCCAACTTTTGCGTGTCAATCGCGCCTGAATGACCCTGAAGCACCTGCTCGACTTCCCTGTCAAGGGCCTCCTCAGCGCGCAGGTCCGCGATTATGGCGGCCTCCATCCGCTCAAGCACCTTGTGCTCATCGGTTTTCAACACGACGAGGTCTTTGGCCTTGAGCGCCTCGAGTATCATCTTCGAGAGTTTTTCAATCTGTTCTTTTGGTAGTCTCATGGTTTCCCTTGGTATGCCCCAAAATTAGCACAGTTCCCGGCGCTTTGCAACCTACCTTTTTTGAAAAAAAGGTAGGCCAAAAAACTTTAATAGGGAATAAACACCAAGGCTGACGAACACAAATATTGCCCATGCCCTGCGTCTTTCACGGTCACGGTTCACGGCCTCATCACGGTCTTTACCGGCGCTCTTGACTTTTATTGCCCATGCCGCCATAATCTGACATGGCAGGGTGCTGAAAAACCCCAAAATCCCTAAGGTTGCTCAAAACATCCAGATGCAAGGGTGTAAGCCGCACGGGCAATATAAGTTTTCGTCAGCCCTGCAG
>JBBTCG010000192.1:0-3916 GCA_038043305.1 Deltaproteobacteria bacterium
AACTCAGGCTGGCGGTCAGCCCTCAGATCCTCGTCCCTGAAGCATTTGACTATCTGAAAGTACCTGTCAAAACCGCTTATCATCAATATCTGCTTGAAGAGCTGAGGCGACTGCGGCAGAGCGAAGAACAGCCCCGGACTCAGCCTGCTCGGCACAAGAAAGTCCCTTGCGCCCTCAGGCGTGCTCTTTGTGAGCACGGGGGTTTCTATCTCTATGAATCCGTTTTGAGAAAGGTAGGAGCGCGCCTCCTGAGCTGCCTGATGGCGGAGGATTAATTTCTTCTGGAGCGACGGCCGCCTCAGATCAAGGTAACGGTACTTGAGCCGCGTCTCCTCGGCGACGTCGGTATCGTCCTCAAGCACGAATGGAAGCGGGGCCGAGTCGCTCAACCTTTTAAGCGTCGCAACCTCGACCTCGATAGCGCCGGTTGCAAGGTCCGGGTTTTCAGTGCCCTTGGGCCTTGGGCGCACGACGCCCGTGACGGCAATGACGAACTCGCTCCTCAACTCGTGCGCCTTTTCGTGCGCCTGCCCCGTCTGAGGGCTGAACACAAGCTGCACGAGACCCGCGCGGTCACGGAGGTCAATGAAGATAAGACCGCCGTGGTCGCGTCTCCTGTGCACCCAGCCCATGAGCGTAACTGTATTGCCTATATTTTTTTCGGCAACCTCGCCGCAGTAGGAACTGCGCCTTGAGTTACCGAGAATGTCCAAGTCAAATGCCATTAATCAAGACCTCCAAAGCCGTTAATCCGGCAGCGCCGAATAAGAATTTATAGCATAACGGAAGACGGTTTGCAATTCATTACCCCTGCAAGAAAGGGTGCGTGCCGCACGGGCAATACATAGTATTCGTCAGCCTTGGTGTTTATTCCCTATTAAAGTTCGGAGCCTGCCCAAGCCTGCCCCCGAATGTCTCTATCGGGGGAATGTTTTAATCGGGGGGCCAACCTTTCTTTCAAGAAAGGTTGGTTGACAAAATGCCGTCAATTCACTATACTTTTAAGACTGCGGACGCCTGCAATACTAAGAAAACCACCGGAGGTAATCTTGAAGGTCTTTACCGGAACTGTCAGGATAAAATCGAGCGCAAAGGCCGAGGAGATAAACATCACCAATCAGGCCGAGGCCGTGCTTGCCGAAAGCGGCATACAGGACGGCATTGCTTTTGTTTTCACGGGGCATACCACGGCAAGCGTGCATCTCGGCAACGCGGACAAGGAACTCGAACAGGACTTTCACGACTTCCTTAGCGGCGTCGTGGTCAACAAGCCCGACTACCGGCATAACAACAAGGGCGACTACGGCAAGAACGCGGACGCGCACTTCAAATCCATAATGGTCGGAAACAGCGTAGCCGTGCCGGTAACAAGGGGCAGACTTTCTTTGGGCCAATGGCAGGCCATATATTTTTCCGAGTTCGACGGGCCAAGGAGCCGCCTTATATCAGTCAGGATAATGGGCGGCAAGACAGGGCAATAATGCGTATGCCCGGACGATGAAAGTAATAGCCGGCACATGCAAAGGAAGAAGGCTTTGCGTCTCGGGGGCCGCCTCCATAAGACCGACGACCGACAAGGTCAGGGAGGCGGTCTTTGATATTTTGACGCACGCTTACGGCGCCTTGAACGAGGCCGCTTTTCCCTTCAGCCGCTGCCTTGACCTCTTTGCGGGCAGCGGGGCAATGGGCATAGAGGCCATGAGCCGCGGCGCTCAGGAGATGACCTTTGTTGACGACTCTCCGGCGGCAATAAAACTCATTCGGCAAAATCTTGAGATATGCGGCTCCAACCACAAGGCCGTGGTCCTCAAGACGAACGCCCTTGCCGCGATACGCCGTTTTGCCGGGCAAAAGCGGACTTTTGACCTTATCTTCGTTGACCCGCCTTATGAATCCACACTCGCGGTTCAGACGCTGAGGGCGATTGATGAAGTCGCGCTCGTCAGCGAAGACGGGGTCGTCGTGGTGGAGACGTCAAAGAGGGCGTCCCTGAATGAACTCGCGCTTAAAATCCTTGTGCTCTCGGATGAGAGAAGATACGGCGATACGGCCGTTTATTTCTATCGCCTGCGCGTCGGATAAGTTGAGGATACATCCCAATGGCTAAACATATCGGCGTATACCCGGGCACGTTTGATCCGATAACGAGAGGACACCTCGACATCATCGAGAGGGGTCTTACCCTGTTTGACGAACTGATCGTCGCGGTTGCCGAGAGCCAGTCGAAGTCGCCTTTTTTCAGCGTGCCTGAACGGGTTGAAATGATAAGGCGCGAAACAAGGCGCTATAAAAACGTCAGAGTCGAGAGCTTCAACGGCCTTCTCATTGACTACATGAAAAAGAAGAAAGCAAAAACCGTGCTCAGGGGGCTTCGCGTCATATCGGACTTCGAGTACGAATTCCAGATGGCGCTCATAAACAGGAAGCTGGAGCCTGAGATTGAAACCGTGTTTATGATGACGGCTGAAAACTACGCCGCAGTAAGCTCAAGGTTCATAAAGGAGATCGCAAGGCTCGGCGGCAACGTCGAGGCATTCGTAACTCCAGCCGTCGCAAAAAAGTTAAAAGAGAAGGGTCTTTAAGGGGTTTGAACATGATCAAGCTTGCCTCAAGATTAAACGGTCTGGAGGAGTCCGTAACGCTTGCGATAACCGCAAAGGCCAACGCATTGCGGGCGTCGGGTAAAAACGTCATCGGCCTTGGCGCGGGCGAGCCGGACTTTGACACGCCTGAGAACATAAAAGAAGCCGCAATCAAGGCTATACGAGACGGCAAGACCAAGTACACCCCGGTCGGCGGCATTAATGAACTCAAGGACGCGATAATTGCCAAGTTCAAAAGAGACAACGACCTCGCGTATACGAGAGAGCAGGTCCTTGTCTCCTGCGGCGGCAAGCACTCCATATTCAACCTGTTTCAGGCCATAATCAATCCGGGGGACGAGGTTATCATACCCGCGCCCTATTGGGTCTCATACCCAGCAATGGTCATGCTTGCCGGAGGAATGCCCATTGTGGTAAAGACCGATGAAGGCACGGGCTTCAAGATGAAGCCTGAGGAGTTCCTCAGCGCTGTCACGCCGCTGACAAAGGCGGTTGTCATCAACAGCCCGTCAAACCCCACGGGAGCGGCCTATACCGCCTCTGAACTTAAAGAGCTTGCGCTTGTCGCGCTTGACAAGGGCGTCCTGATCATAAGCGACGAGATCTACGAGATGATCGCCTACGACGGCTTTAAGCCGGTCTCAATCGCCTCAACGTCCGATAAGGCCGCGAGGAATACCGTTGTCCTGAACGGGGTGTCAAAGGCGTATGCGATGACTGGCTGGAGGATCGGCTACGCGGCCGGACCTGCCGCGATAATCCAGGCCATGACCAACATCCAGAGCCAGTCAACCTCCAACCCCGCGTCAATATCCCAGTGGGCAGCGGTCGAGGCCCTGAACGGGACGCAGGAGTCCATCCCAACGATGGTCAAAGAGTTCGCGTCAAGGCGCGACGCGATGGTAAAGGGATTGAACGCCATAAACGGCATAAGCGCCAAGACCCCTGCCGGGGCGTTTTATGTATTCGCCAACGTCTCAGGGATTTACGGAAGGGGGCTTCCGGGGATGCGGATTACCGACTCGCCGGACCTTGCGGTCTGGCTCCTTGACGAGGCAGGGGTGGCTCTGGTGCCTGGCCTGCCTTTCGGCGACGACAACTATGTAAGGCTTTCCTACGCCACGTCCATGGACAATATCAACGTAGGGATAAGACGCATAGGGGAGGCTTTGGCAAGGCTCAAGTGATTTCATCAGGGGCGTAATGCAACGGATAAAAGAAGAGGCGGTAATCCTTATAAGCGTTATCAAGTGGCTCTCGCTTGCGGCCGCGACCGGTCTTATTGTCGGCGCATCAACCGCCGCGTTTGTAAA
>JBBTCG010000193.1:0-261 GCA_038043305.1 Deltaproteobacteria bacterium
TGTCCTGCTGGCCACGCAGACCTAACTAGACTTTGACCGCGCTGAGAGCGGCGATGCGTCACGTCTGACACTATCGAAAGGTGATAACCATGAATATTAACGAGCTAAATCAGCTGATCGAGGAAAAGGACAAAACCTTCAAAGAGTTTGTCTACCTAAAGGAGGTTGCGAGTACTGCGGCACGGTTTGCGCATGAAGCTGAAAAAAAGCATACGGCCGCTGAAAAGGCATACGCTGACGCTGTTAACATAGACTTGGAAC
>JBBTCG010000193.1:271-1075 GCA_038043305.1 Deltaproteobacteria bacterium
GAAAGCAACGACATGAACAACGATAATCAGTTCAAGCTCTACGAGACGATTCTTTCCGAGTTAAAAGAACTATAGAGCATGTTCAGCACGGGCGGGATTATCCGCCCGTGCTGATTATAAATACGAAATGGGGCATAACATGAAAACAGTCGGCATAATTCTTAGCATATTTATCTTTGGTCTTAGCGCGGCACATGCCAATGCCGTTGACAGGCCGCTCTTGAAGTCCGCCGGGTTTACTGAATTGAACGAGGCCGCGCCGGAGTTTACCGTAGTTGACGCTCATGGCTTGGAGCGCAGCCTTAAAGGGCTTAGGGGCAAGACAGTAGTCCTGCACCTCTGGGCAACGTGGTGCAAGGAGTGCATAAAAGAGTTTCCAGGGTTTGATGCGCTTTACCGGACTTATAAAAACAGGAAGGTAGAGTTTGTATTCGTCTCCGTTGACCTCAATTCAAGCCAACAAGATATTGACGACTTCGCCGTAAGGCACGGGGCCTCTTTCCCTGTCTACCTTGCCAGCAAAGGCCGTATAAGCGAGGCGTACTGGACGTGGGGCGTGCCTGAGACGTATCTTATTGACGACACCGGACGGATAATCGGCAGGGCCATCGGCCCAAGGGATTGGGAAGGCCAAAGCATGAGAAGGCTTCTTGATTCAATGCTTGAGGAAGGGATTAAGACGCTTTAAATCCCCTCCTTACCAAGGAAGGGCTGGGGGAGGTTGTTTCAATCTTTAGAACTACCCCACCCAGCCTCCACTTGAAAAAGAGACCTTTGCATAACCCCGATACAAACCGTATTTGT
>JBBTCG010000194.1:0-1075 GCA_038043305.1 Deltaproteobacteria bacterium
CGATGGCATTCAACCAGATCGGCGCGGGAGGGGATTTTTTCAATGAACTATCCGGCGGTTGGGACGCGATAACCTCGCCCGCGCTTGGCTATGGACACTCTATCGGCGCAACGAACGTCGTGCCGCCCGGAGGGGATCAGTCCCTTGCCTATCTTACCTGCACATCATGCCATGACCCGCACGGCACAAACTCAACGGCAAGCGCCACGATAAACATATTCAGAAACCTCAAGGTGAACGCAACCGACGCAGGGGCGAACAGCGGAGTAAAGTTCTATCCGGGTCCCGGCTATAACTCTTCCGGCGGAAGTTATCCCGGATATACGAGGGAGGCCTTTATCCACAAAAGTTACGTGGGCGGTGTAAACGGCGCATATTTCGGGGGAAATGAAACAGATACCGCGGGCCAGGTTATATGGCCTGTTTACAGGGGTAATCTTACCGCGAATCCCTCAATAGACAAAATCAACAGCAATGTCTACGGCGCGGGGCTTGATGCTGCTTTCTTTAACGCAACCTACGGGGATCAGGGAACAACTATATCTAAATGGTGCGCTCAGTGCCATGACAAATGGCATGAGAAGATCGCTACTACTAATAGGACATTGTCAGGAGTTGTTATTCTTGATGCGGATGGTAATTTTTTAGGGTTTAGCGAAGCAGAACGTCATTGGAGAAGGCATCCTACAAGGAGTTACATGCCAACGAAGGCTACGAAGATGGCTACGATAGAAGGATGCGCGGGAGCGTGCCACTATGGTGTACCCCATAGCCCCAATGCACTAGACAGGGCAAACTACTCCACTGATTTAATCCTGGCCGGTAAAGGGTTGCCTGTAACAAGCAGTTATACGAATGATTGGAATATCCCTCCTGACGGTGTATATTACCTGCGCTATAATACGCCATGCGACACTCCTGGGGATCCAACATGTATGTGGCAAGACACCCCCCAAATCATCTGCCTTACCTGCCACTTTGCCCACGGCGGGCCGTACAGGGACGGCCTGCGGTGGGATTATATCGAGGCGTCATCGGTCGCCCAAGGCTCTCAGACCGGAAACCCCATTGCCTC